>CAZTNB010000148.1:0-1769 GCA_964614825.1 uncultured Gammaproteobacteria bacterium | reverse complement strand
GCAGCAGCAGCGCCTGCGCCTCGGCCAGCAGCACGTCGGTGTCGCGGCTGCCATCGTGCTCGACGTGCGCGGTGAGCGCGGTGACCGTGGTCGACAGCGGCCACACGTGCAGGTCGTGCAGCGAGATCACCCCGGGCAGGCCGCGCAGCGCGCCCTCGATCTGGCCGAGGTCGAGCCCGCGCGGCACCGCGTCCAGCGACAGCTCCACCGATTCGCGCAGCAGGCCGAGGCCGGAGAGCAGGATCGCCACCGCGATGGCGAGGCCCGCCACGGGGTCCAGCCACAGCCAGCCGGTGAGCGCCATCAGCGCGCCCACCACCACCACCGCCAGCGACACCGCGGCATCGGCGGCCATGTGCAGGAAGGCGCCGCGCTCGTTGAGGTCCAGGCGCCGGCCGCGCCAGAACAGCATCGCGGTGCCGGCGTTGACCAGGAAGCCGAAGGCCGCCATGCCCATCACCACCAGGCCGGGCACCGGCGCCGGCGCGTGCAGGCGGCGGATGCTCTCGGTCGCGAGCGCGCCGCAGGCCACCAGCAACAGGGCCGCGTTGAGCAGCGCGGCGAGGATGGTCGAGCGCGCCATGCCGTAGGTGTGGCGCGGGCTCGGCCGGCGCAGTGCCAGCTTCGCGGCGACCCAGGCCAGGACCAGGCCCAGCACATCGCCGAGGTTGTGGCCGGCGTCGGCCAGCAGGGCCATCGAGCCGATCGCGAAGCCCACCGCGGCCTCCGCCAGCACCAGCCCGAGGTTGAGCAGGGTGCCGAAACGGAACGCGGCCAGCCCGTGGCCGGTGATGTGGGCGTGGTGGTCGTGCGGATCGTCGCCCGCGCCATGCGGGTGGCCATGGTCGTGCCCTGGGGCCCGGGAACCGGCTTGGGGGTGCGGGTGGACCATGGCCGGATTGTGCCGGATCGCGGCGCGCGTCACCGTGCGGGCGCGCACGCCCGCGGTTCCGGCGCCGTGGCGGCGGCTCCGGCCGCGACTGCCCGCTGACTCGCGGTCACGGGGTCAGAAGCGTTCCGGCGGGGGCCCGGCGCGATCCGGGCGACCCGTGGATCGGGAAACCGCGGCCTGGTCAAGGTTTGCCCGACCCCGGCGCATGTGCTTGAATCCCGCGGCTAACTGCCCGCCCGGCCGCTGCACACAGAGCCGGCAGCACCCGCATCAATTCGAGGGAGAACCCCAATGCTTCAACAGAACGGTCTGTGGATCGCGCTTGGCTGCGCGGTCGCGGCGATCCTCTACGGCATCTGGTCGATCCGCTGGATCATGGCCCAGCCGGCCGGCAACGAGCGCATGCAGTCGATCGCGGCGGCGATCCAGGAAGGCGCGCGCGCCTACCTCAACCGCCAGTACACCACCATCGCCATCGCCGGCGTGGTGTTGTTCGCGATCCTCGGCTTCGCCCTCAACTGGCCCACGGCGATCGGCTTCGCCATCGGCGCCATCCTGTCCGGCGCCACCGGCTACATCGGCATGAACGTGTCGGTGCGGGCCAACGTGCGCACGGCGGAAGCCGCGCGCGGCGGCATCAACAAGGCGCTGGCGGTGGCGTTCCGCGGCGGCGCCATCACCGGCATGCTGGTGGTGGGCCTGGCCCTGCTGGGCGTGGCCGGCTACTACGCGCTGCTGCTCAAGCAGGGCCACACGGCGGACCACGCGCTGCACGCGCTGGTCGGCCTCGCCTTCGGTTCCTCGCTGATCTCGATCTTCGCCCGGCTGGGCGGCGGCATCTTCACCAAGGGCGCCGACGTCGGCGCCGACCTGGTGG
>CAZTNB010000147.1:0-7360 GCA_964614825.1 uncultured Gammaproteobacteria bacterium | reverse complement strand
TGGCCCCTTTTTTTGGCGCCGGCCCCTTCTCCTGGTTCAGGCCTTCTGGCGGGCCAGCGTGTCGCGAATCGCGGCCAGGCGCTTGCGCCGGTCGGCATCGACCTGCGGGTACTCGAGGCCCATGTCGTCGAGCGCGTCGTAGATCGCGGCCGCCACCACCAGGCGCGTGTACCACTTGTTGTCGGCGGGCACCACGTACCACGGTGCCTCCGGGGTGGCGGTGGCGCGGATCATGTCCTCGTAGGCCTTCATGTACGCGTTCCAGTGCGCGCGTTCGGCGACGTCGCCCTCGGCGAACTTCCAGTGCTTGGCCGGGTCGTCGAGGCGCTCGAGGAAGCGCTTGCGCTGTTCGGCCCTGGACACGTGGAGGAAGAACTTGCGGATCACGGTGCCGTTGCGGCCGAGGTAGCGCTCGTAGGCGTTGATGTCCTCGTAGCGCTGCTGCCACAGCTTCTTCAGCGGTGGCCGCGCCGGCAGGCGCTGCTTGTCGAGGAACTCGGGGTGCACGCGCACCACCAGCACTTCCTCGTAGTACGAGCGGTTGAAGATGCCGATGCGGCCGCGCTCGGGCAGGCGGGTGGAGCAGCGCCACAGGAAGTCGTGGTCGAGTTCCTCCGGCGATGGCGCCTTGAAGGCGTGCACCTGGCAGCCCTGCGGATTGACGCCGCTCATCACGTGCTTGATGGTGCCGTCCTTGCCGGCGGCATCCATGGCCTGGAACACCAGCAGCAGCGACCACTGGTCCTGCGCGTACAGCCGCTCCTGCATGTCGGCCAGGTGATCCACGCCCTCGCGCAGCACGGCCTGGGCGCGCTCCTTGGCATCGGCGCCGTCGTCGAGCTTGCGGCCGAACACGCCGGTGTCGCCCGGATCGTAGTCGCGCAGGCGGAATCCCTTGCCGCTGTCGACCCGGTAGGGCTTGGCGAACCGTTCCGCTTGCTTGGTGATCCTGGCCATCGCGGCAGACTCCCGGGGACTTGGCGCAAGCCTAGACCGCGCGCCGCGACGACGCCATACCGGCGCCACGACCGCGCCGCGCAACCCGGCTAGACTGCGCCCATGGACCATCCCCTGCATGTGATCGTGCTCGCCGCGGGCGAGGGCAAGCGGATGAAGTCCGCCCTGCCGAAGGTGCTGATGCCGCTGGCCGGGCGGCCGATGCTGGCCCACGTGGTGGAAACCGCACGCGCGCTGGCCGCGGCGCAGGTGCACGTGGTCTACGGCCACGGCGGCGATGCGGTGCGCGGCGCCTTCGCCGACGCAGGCCTGGCCTGGGCGCACCAGGCGCAGCAGCTGGGCACCGGCCACGCCGTGCTGCAGGCCTTGCCCGCGGTGCCCGATGCGGCGCGCGTGCTGGTGCTCTACGGCGACGTGCCGCTGATCACCGCCGACACCTTGCGCGCCCTGCTGGCGCAGCCGGGCCTGGCCATGCTCGCGGAGGAACTTGCCGACCCTGGCGGCTACGGCCGGGTGGTGCTCGATGCCCACGGTCGCGTGGCCGCGATCGTCGAGCACAAGGACGCCGATGCCGCGCAGCGCGCGATCCGCATCGTCAACACCGGCGTGCTCGCCGCGCCGGCGGCCGCGCTCAAGCGCTGGCTGGCGCGGGTCGGCAACCGCAATGCGCAGGGCGAGTACTACCTCACCGACGTGTATGCGCTGGCCGCGGCGGACGGCCAGGCGGCCGCCTGCGTGCGTTGCCTCGAGGCCGGCGAGGCCGATGGCGCCAACGACCCCTGGCAGCTGGCGCAACTCGAGCGCCGCCTGCAGCAGCGCCATGCACGGGCCCTGGCGCTTGCCGGCGTGCGCTTCGCCGATCCGGCGCGCTTCGACCAGCGCGGCAGCGTCGAGGCGGGCCGCGACGTGGAGATCGACGTCGACGTGGTGCTGGAGGGCAAGGTGACGCTGGGCGACGGCGTGCGCATCGGCCCCTACTGCCGCTTGCGCGACGTGACGCTGGCCGCCGGCACCCGCGTGCACGCGCATTGCGACCTCGACGGCGTGGTCAGCACGGGCGCGGCGCTGATCGGTCCCTACGCGCGCCTGCGCCCGGGCACCGAGCTGGCCGACGGCGTGCACATCGGCAACTTCGTCGAGACCAAGAAGGCGCGGCTGGGCCGCGGTTCCAAGGCCAACCACCTCACGTACCTCGGCGACACCGAGATCGGCAGCGCGGTGAACGTCGGCGCCGGCACCATCACCTGCAACTACGACGGCGCCAACAAGTTCCTGACCCGGATCGAGGATGGGGCGTTCATCGGCTCCAATACGGCGCTGGTGGCGCCGGTCACCGTGGGCAAGGACGCCACCGTCGGTGCCGGCAGCACGCTGAGCAAGGACGCGCCGCCCGGCGAACTCACGGTGGCGCGCGCGCGCCAGACCACCGTGCCGGGCTGGAAGCGGCCGACCCGGAAGGGCTGACCGCGAGTGCATTCCCGCTTGCGCGGGAACGACGTCGCTTGTTGCGCGGAGGAAACGCGGGGATCCGCGGGCCGGCATCCCTGCCGCGAGGCGGCGACCGCACGCCGCGCTTCGGTTCCGATGGCGCCGCCGCGTCGCGAACGCGGGCGGCGGCGCCCCTTGCGGCGGAGGTTAGGACAGCGCCAGCGGCACGAAGCTGCGGCGACCGTCCCGCTCGACCAGCAGCAGCACCGACTTGCGGTCGGCGGCACGCGCCTGCTTCACCGCCTTGCCGACGTCGGCCGGCGACTTCACCGGCGCGGCGCCCACCTGGCGGATGATGTCGCCCTCGGCCAGGCCGAGTTCGGCCGCGGCCGAGCCGGGCCGCACGCCGACGACCAGCGCGCCATCGCCGTCCGCGCCCTGCGCGGCGGCCGGGGCCAGTTGCAGGCCGAGGTCGCCGCCGGTGGCGCCGGCCGCGTTGCCGGCGAGCAGCGTCTCGTCGCCCTCGTCGAGCTTGGCGATCCTGACCGTGAGGTCGAGCGCCTTGCCGTCGCGCAGCACCTCGATCTTCGCGCGCGAGCCGTCGGCGGTGTCGGCCACGGCGCGGCTGAGGTCGCGCGCTTCCTTGACCGGCTTGCCGTCGTAGCTGCGCACCACGTCGCCCGGCTTGAGGCCGGCCTTCTCGGCCGGACTGCCCGCGACCACGTCGGCGACCAGCGCGCCGTGGGTGTCCTCGAGGCCGAGGCCGGCGGCCATGTCCTCGTCGAGCCCCTGGATCTGCACGCCGAGCCAGCCACGGTCGACCTTGCCGTCGTCGCGCAGCTCGCCGATCACGTGCGCGACCGTGCTCGCCGGGATCGCGAAGCCGATGCCGACGCTGCCGCCGTTGGGCGAGTAGATCATGGTGTTGACGCCGATCACGCGACCACCCTCGTCGAAGATCGGGCCGCCGGAATTGCCCTGGTTGATCGGCGCGTCGATCTGCAGGTAGTCGTCGTACGGTCCCGACTGGATGTCGCGCCCACGCGCCGAGATGATGCCCGCGGTGGCGGTGCCGCCGAGGCCGAACGGGTTGCCGATCGCGATGACCCAGTCGCCGACGCGGGTGCGGTCGGAATCGCCGAGCGCGACCGCGGTCAGCGGCTGCTTGGGCTCGACCTTGAGCAGGGCGAGGTCGGTCTTGGGGTCGCGGCCCGCGAGCGTGGCCTCGAGGCGCGTGCCGTCGTGGAAGGTGACCATGATCTCCTGCGCCTCGTCGATCACGTGGTTGTTGGTGACGATGTAGCCCGCGGAATCGACCACGAAGCCGGAGCCGGCCGCGTGCACCTCGCGCGCCGGGCCGCCGTCGCCGCCGGGCATGCGCCCGCCGAAGAAGCGCTCGAGGAACTCGCGCATCTGCGGGTCGTTGGGATCGGCCGGGCGGCCGTTCATGCTCAGGCCCGCGGGGCCCGCCTTGACCTTGCGCGTGGTGGCGATGTTGACCACCGCCGGCTGCACCTGTTCGATCAGGTCGGCGAAGTGCGGCGCGCCGCCGCGCACCGTGGCGGAAGGCGTGGACGCCACCGCCAGCGGCTCGTTCGCGGCGCGGGTATCGCGCGTGGCGAACTGGGTCGCGCCCAGCACCAGGCCGATGGCGCCGGCCAGCGCGGCCACGCGCAGGGCCGGACGGAAGCTGCGGGAGGGATGGCTCGGGTTCATGGATCGTCGTTCCGTGGTCAGGCGGAGCACTCCGCGATGCCTGCAGGGTGCCGTCCGCGGGCTTGGCCGGGCCTTGCGGCCGCATTACCGATCGGTAATGCGGCCGGCGGACCATTGCCATGGCGGGCGCGCGCCGCTATCAAGGCGCAGGGAGGTATCCGATCCATGCGCATCCTGGTCGTCGAGGACGACGCCAACGTGTCCGCCTTCGTGGCCAAGGGCCTGCGCGAGGCCGGCCACGTGGTCGATCTCGCCGACAACGGCAAGGATGGCCTGTTCCTCGCCACCACCGAGGCCTACGACGCGCTGGTGCTCGACCGCATGCTGCCGCAGGTCGACGGGCTCGCGGTGCTGCGCACCCTGCGCGGTTCCGGCAACGCCACGCCGGTGCTGCTGCTGTCCGCGCTGGGCGAGGTGGACGACCGCGTGCAGGGCTTGCGCGCCGGGGGCGACGACTACCTCACCAAGCCCTTCGCCTTCGTCGAGCTGCTCGCGCGGATCGAGGCGCTGGCGCGGCGGCCGCGCGCCGGGGCCGCGCCGGAGGCGCTGCTGCGCGTCGCCGACCTGGAGCTGGACCTGCTCGCGCGCACGGCGCGGCGCGGCGGCCACGCCATCGAGCTGCAGCCGCGCGAGTTCCGCCTGCTCGAGTACCTTATGCGCCATGCCGGCCAGGTGGTGACCCGGACCATGCTGCTCGAGGCGGTGTGGGACTACCACTTCGACCCGCAGACCAACGTGATCGACGTGCACGTGAGCCGCCTGCGCGCCAAGCTCGACCGGGGCCACGCCCGCCCCCTGATCCACACCGTGCGCGGCGCCGGCTACCGGCTGGCCGACGATGCGAACTGAAGGTCCGCGGCCACCGTCGCGCGGCGGGCGCGGTCGCCGCCGCGACCGCCGCCGGCCACGATCCCCGCGCGGCGCGCCATGGTGAACCCCGCCAGGCCCGGGCCGGATGCCACGCCACGCGCGGCGCGCCTCGCCCTGCGCAGCACCGTGCTGCGCTTCACCCTGGCCTACCTGCTGTTGTTCGCGCTCTCCGCCGCCTCGCTGCTGGCCTGGCTGTACTGGTCCGCCACCGGGTACCTGGAGCAGCAGACCGAGGACGTGATCGCCGCCGAGGTGCAGGGCCTCGCCGAGCAGTACCGCGCCAGCGGGCTCAACGGCCTGGTCGGCGTGCTGCGCGAACGCTCGGGCGAGCGCGGCGACCCCGAGGCGGTCTACCTGCTCGCCGACGCGCGCCTGTTGCCGCTGGTCGGCAACCTGTCGCAGTGGCCGGTCGGCGCCGAGGTGCGCGACGACTGGATCGACTTCGCGCGCGTGCGCGAGCCGCTCGGCGCGGTGCCGGTGCGCGCGCGCGTGTTCGCCCTCAGCGGCGGCTTCCGCCTGCTGGTCGGCCGCGAATTCCTCAAGCTGGCGCGCACCGAGGGCCTGATCCGGCGCGCCTTCGCCTGGGCGCTGCTGGGCGCCGTGCTGCTCGGTGCCGCGGGCGGCGCGCTGTTCACGCGCGCGATTGCGCGCCGCATCGAGCGCGTCAACCAGACCGCGCGCCGCATCCGCGAGGGCGACCTCAGCCAGCGCGTCGCCCTGGACGGCTCCGGCGACGAGTTCGACCGCCTGGCCGCGGAGCTCAACGCCATGCTGGCGCGGATCCAGGCCCTGATGGACGGCGTGCGCCACGTCGGCGACAGCCTCGCGCACGACATGCGCCTGCCGCTCACGCGGGTGCGCAACCGGCTCGAGGCGCTGCGCGGCGCGCTGGCGCAGGACGCGCCCGCACAGGCCGAGGTGCAGGCCTGCCTGGCCGATGCCGACCAGATGCTGGCGACCTTCTCCGCCCTGCTGCGCATTGCCCGCCTCGAGGCCGGTGGCGCCGGCACCGCGCTCGCCACCGTCGACCTCGCCGCCGTGGCCAGCGATGCGCTGGACCTGTACCGGGCGCTGGGCGAGGACGCCGGCGTCGCCTTCGACGCCGAACTGGCGCCGGCGCGCCTGCAGGGCGACCGCGACCTGCTGTTCCAGATGGTGGTCAACCTGCTCGACAACGCGCTCAAGTTCGCGCCCGCGGGCAGCCGCGTGCGGGTGGCGTCCGCCGCGTCCGCCGCGTCGGTGCGCCTGGAGGTGTGCGATCGCGGCCCCGGGGTGCCGGCGGCCGAACGCGAGCGCGTCTTCGACCGCTTCTACCGCGTCGAGCAGAGCCGCAACGCGCCGGGCAGCGGCCTCGGCCTCGCGCTGGTCAAGGCCGTGGTCGAGCACCACCGCGGCGAGATCCGCCTCGAGGACGCCGGCCCCGGCCTGCGCGTGCTGGTCACCCTGCCCGCGACGGACCGCTGACGCACGGCAGGCTCCCGCCGGGAAAGGCCCGGGTTGCCGCGGTGCCACGCGCGGCATCGCGCCGGTTTGCGGCGGAGCGCGTGCCGGCGGGAGCGGCCTCGGCCGCCACTGCCCCAGGCCGCGGCGCGAGCCCGCCGTGGCGACGATGCTCAGCTCGCATCCGCCTCGCGCGCGAACACGAACAGCCGCCGCGGCCGTATCCACAGCCGCTCCCCCGCGCGCGTCGACGGTTCCGGCAGCAGGTGCTCCTCGGCATCGACCGCCACCCGCAGCGCCGGGTCGCCGACGCCGGCCAGGTGCAGGCGCACGCGGCCGCCCCAGCGCCGCGCGTCGAGCACGCGCACCGGCAGCGCGCTGTGCGCATCGGCGGGCACGCCGAGCTCGAAGTCCTGCGGGCGCACGCAGGCCTCCACCGCGCCCTCGCGCGCGCCGTCCGCCGCGGGCAGCGGCCAGGCGGTGTCGCCGATATGGACCTGTCCCTGGCGGGCGATGCCGGGAAGGCGGTTGGTCTCGCCGAGGAAGCCGGCGACGAAGGCGCTGGCCGGCGCGTCGTACAGGTGCTGCGCGGTGCCGGCCTGCTCGATGCGGCCGTGGCGCAGCACCACGATGCGGTCGGCGACGTCGAGCGCCTCCTCCTGGTCGTGGGTGACGAACACGCTGGTGATGCCGAGCTCGTCGTGCAGGCGCCGCAGTTCGCGGCGCAACTGCCGGCGCACCTGCGCGTCGAGCGCGCCGAAGGGCTCGTCGAGCAGCAGCACGCGCGGTTCCACGATCAGCGCGCGCGCCAGCGCCACGCGCTGGCGCTGGCCGCCGGAGAGCTGGTCGGGCAGGCGCCGCGCGTAGCCCTCGAGCTGCACCAGCGCCAGCGCGCGCTCCACCCGCGCGCGGATCTCCGCCGCCGCCGGTCGCTGCGCGCGCGGGCGCA
>CAZTNB010000146.1:0-7405 GCA_964614825.1 uncultured Gammaproteobacteria bacterium | reverse complement strand
GGCGCGCGCGCGCTGGTGATCGGCGTGGCCAATGCCGGCGGCTTCATTCCCGAGCGCTGGATCCCCGACCTGCAGCTGGCGCTGGAAGCCGGCCTCGACCTCATCAGCGGCATGCACGCCTGGCTCGACGGCATTCCCGCGCTGCGCACCACCGCCGCGCGCCTCGGCCGGCGCCTGATCGACGTGCGGCGCCCGCCGCCGGGCATCCCGCTCGCCAGCGGCAAGCGGCGCAGCGGCAAGCGCCTGCTGACCGTGGGCACCGACTGCGCGCTGGGCAAGAAGTACACCGCGCTCGCGCTCACGCGCGCCTTCGCCGCGCGCGGCATCGCGGCCGACTTCCGCGCCAGCGGCCAGACCGGGATCCTGATCTCGGGCGGTGGCATTCCGATGGACGCCGTGATCGCGGACTTCGCCGCCGGCGCGGCGGAACTGCTCTCGCCGGCGGCGCCGGCCGACCATTGGGACGTGATCGAAGGGCAGGGCTCGCTCTCGCACCCGGCCTATGCCGGCGTCTCGCTGGCCCTGCTGCACGGCAGCCAGCCGGACGTGATCGTGGTCTGCCACGAACCGGGGCGCACGCAGGTGCTGGGACACCCGGGCTATGAACTGCCCAGCATCGAGGAAACCATCGACCTCGCGCTGCGCCTGGGCAGCCGCACCAATCCGGCGATCCGCTGCGGCGGCGTCAGCCTCAACACCGGGCGCCTCGCGGCCGACGAGGCGCAGCGCCTGCTCGCCAGCGAGAGCCAGCGCCTGGGCTGCGCGGTCGCCGATCCGATCCGCGGCGGCGCCGCGTTCGAGCACCTCGTGGAATCCTGCCTGGGCTGAAGGCGGCGCCGCTTGCGTGGGTCACTAACGTTGCTTATCTAGCATGGCGTCCAGTTCCTGCTCGAGTACTTCCCTCATGCTGGACGCATCGAGCGAAGGAAGCGCGGCTTCGCCAACCGGGAGGCGCGTCGCAATCGCAACCCCCGACGCAAGCTCCAACTGCTGGGCGTTGCGTCGTTCACGGCCAAGGTCGTCGGCACCCCGCGCCTTCGACGCTGCAAGCGACGTGATGACCCGCGGTGCCCCGAACATCGCCGTGGCGTCATTGGGTCCGCCGGCGATGCGGGAAGCCACCATGGGAAGGCCGGTGCCGGTGGGAGTCGTGCCCTTGAGATAGGTGCGCTCGGTCCCGCCGAAGAAGTTCAGGCTGAAGCGAAACCGATACTCGTCGTAGTAGTTGGTGCTCGAGTCCACCAGCATCAGGATGTCGTTCGGATCGCTGCCGACGGGCCCGCCAAGCAGGATTCGCTGGGCGCTACCGTCAAGCACGTAGCCCACGTACAGACCCGGGGTGCTGCAGCTCGTGCAGGGACCGGTGATGCGGAGAATGTCGCCGAAGTACACGCCACTGCTGCCGGTGGTCGTGTGCCACACGCCCTGCAGGATGCTGCGCGACTCCGGCGCATATCCGTAGAGAAACCGGACAATGGGCGTCGTACGACCCTGGAAGGTAATACTGCCCTGGTCCCGGTTGAGAAACTGGAACGTGGCGGTACCGAGACTGCGCGGCGTCGACTGGCTGGGACCGCAGGTCAGGCACGGCCCGCCCGTGAACTCGAACAGGTCGCCGCTGAAGCGTCGATTGACGTAGTCCCAACGCCCCACGGTCGTGTAGAAGACACTGGCGGGCGAACCCGGTTGGAAGGTGTAGTGCGCCACGAAGACCAGATCGTCCTGGACGTCGAGTGCCCAGCCCTTTCCGGGCTCCGCCGGATTCCAGAAGAATCCGCTGAGCGGCGGGGCGAGCAACTGCGCTTGGGTGCCGAAACTGCAAAGCAGCAACAGGACTGCAGCAAGTATCTTGCGGGAGGTGTTCATCGTGACTCCCCTGGAATCGGGCCAGGCGCGATTGCCTGGCGTCCGGCGCATTGCGCGCAGGACCCAGCGTAGGCATCGACGTCGCAGCAGCCGAGACGGAGAGGCGCCGATGCGGAATTAATGAAATTAATTCCGGTGATTCACGCTCCGCTTCTGGAAAACGCCGCATTCGCTTTCCATTGGTTTTCCCGGTATCAGCTCAACCTGCCGCACCCGCGGACGGCGCGGCGCGCGTGCGCAACGCTTCGTACAACATCGCCGGACCCAGCAGGATGTCCTTCAAACCGTCGCGCACCTTGGCGGAATCCAGCGCCTGCCGGCTCATCGTGGTGTGCGCGGCCAGCGCATCCATGATCGCGTTCATCAACTCCATCGACAGGTCGGGCGAGCTGGAGAACTGTTCCTTGGTATTGCCCGTGGCCTGCTGCACCAGGGTTGGCGATTCGAGCAGCTTGGCCTTGAGCGCATTGACGTAGACGAGCTTGTCGTCGTCGGTGAGCTGGCCCTCGAACAGTTCGTTGACCCGCGCGATGAGCTCCCGCAAGCGCAGTTTCTCCGGCTCGCGGATGCCATGGGTGCCGGCCTCGCCCAGGGGATCGATCTTCCGTGCCTCGCCGCCCAGCGCGAGGGCCTGCTTGCCATCGCCGCGCAGCCGATAGTGCGTGAGCTCCACCTGCGACAGATCTACGCCTTCGCGCTCGCGCCCGAACTCGAGCAACGGCAGCAGGCGCCGGAAGAAGATCGCGCGTTTCTCCAGCGCGGTGTTGCCGTAGTCGAAGATCTGCGAGAGGAAGGTGTAGACCTTGACGAAGGTGCCGAGGTTGCGCTTGAACAGCTCCAGCGCGGCCAGCGCCTCGCTGCCGGCCTTCTCCGCAGCCGCATCGGCCGCGGCAATGGCGGCGCGGCGGGCCTCGGCGGCTGCGCGGTGGCGCTTGAGCAGCCGATCCGCCACCGGCTCGATGGCCGCATACAACTCCGCTTGCGTCGCGTCGGGCCGCAACTCCGCGGTGACCACGCGCTCGATCTCGAAATCGTCGTAGTGCCCGGCGGCGTCGAGTTGCGCGCGCAGGTCGTAGACGAGGTTGGGATCGGTGACGCCCGCGAGCTCGGCCGTGGCGTAGTAGGTCTTGAAGGCCGCGAGCACTTCCTCGGGATCGTTGACGAAGTCGAGGATATACGTCGTGTCCTTCACCCCGTGCGTACCGCGGTAGGCGCGATTGAGCCGCGACAGCGTCTGCACCGCCTGGATTCCCGCCAGGCGCTTGTCCACGTACATGCCGCACAGGAGCGGCTGGTCGAAGCCGGTCTGGAATTTGTTGGCCACCAGCAGGATGCCGAATTCCTCGGTGCTGAAGGCCTCGCGGATGTCGCGCCCGCGCAAGGCCGGATTGAGCTGCTTGCCGGTCTCGGAAAACGGCTCGGGTCCGGATTCGGGATCGTGCACCTCGCCCGAGAACGCGACCAGCGTGCCGATGCGATAGCGCTGCGCGGCGATGTAGCGGTCGATGGCCAGCTTCCAGCGCACGGCTTCGAGCCGGCTGCCCACCACCACCATGGCCTTGGCGTGGCCCGCCAACAACGGCATCACGTTCTCGCGGAAGTGCTCGACCACCAGTTGCACCTTCTGCGCGATGTTGTAGGGGTGCAAGCGCACCCATCGCATCAGGCCCTTCATGGCCGCGCTGCGTTCGACCTCGGTCTCGTCCCATTCCTGCGCGCCGGTCGCCAGCCGGAAGGCCATGCGATACGGGGTGTAGTTGCGCAGCACGTCGAGGATGAAACCCTCCTCGATCGCCTGGCGCATCGAGTACACGTGGAAGGGTGCAGGCAGGTTGTCCGGCCCGGCGGGTCGCGTGGCATCCGGCGGGCGCCCGAACAGCTCCAGGGTCTTGGCCTTGGGTGTTGCCGTGAACGCCACATAGGTGATGCCGGACTCGGCCGCGCGCGCCGCCATCTGCGCCGCCAGGAGATCCTCGGTGCTGAACTCGGCGCCATCGTCGAGCGCCTTGGCCTCCTCGGCCGAGAGCACCTGGCGCAGCTTCGCCGCCGCCTCGCCCGACTGCGAGCTGTGCGCCTCGTCGGCGATCACCGCGAAGCGCTTGCGCAGGGTCGCGGCCAGTTCCTGCACCGCCTTCAACGCGAACGGGAAGGTCTGGATGGTGCAGACCACGATCTTCTTGCCGCCCGCCAGCGCCTCGGCCAGCTTCGCGCTCTTGGCGCCGTCCTCGTCGGTGATGGTGGCCACCACGCCGGCGGTGCGCTCGAAGTCGAAGATCGCCTCCTGCAATTGCGCGTCCAGCACATTGCGGTCGCTCACCACCAGCACGGTGTCGAAGACCTTGCGGTTGAGCTCGTCGTGCAGGTCGGCGAGGAAGTGCGCCGTCCATGCGATCGAATTGGTCTTGCCCGAACCCGCCGAATGCTGGATGAGATAGCGCTGGCCCGGCCCCTCGGCCCGGATCGCGGCCACCAGCCGGCGCGTCGCGTCGAGCTGGTGGTAGCGCGGGAAGATCAGCTCGGTGACCTGCTGGCGCGCATCACGGCGCACCACCAGATAGCGGCCCAGGATTTCCAGCCAGCTGTCGCGCGCCCACACTTCCTGCCACAGGTAGGCCGTGCGGTGCCCGTCGGCCAGCGGATTGCCCGCGCCTCCGTCGTCGCCGCGGTTGAAGGGCAGGAACGTGGTGGCCGCGCCGCGCAGCCAGGTGCTCATCCGCACCTCGGAGTTGCTGACCGCGAAGTGCACCAGCGCGCCGCGCGAGAAGTCGAGCAGGGGCTCGGCCGCGCTTTGCCCCTTCGGGCGCGGGTTGCGGTCATGGCGGTACTGGTCGACCGCATCGCCCACCTTCTGGGTGAAGTCGGTCTTGAGCTCGGCGGTCGCCACCGCGATGCCGTTGAGGTACAGCACAAGGTCGAGCGAGTTCTCGTTGTGCAGCGAGTAGCGCACCTGGCGCACCACGCGCAACCGGTTGGCGGCGTAGCGCGCCTGCAGTTCGGCGTTCATCGCCAGCGCCGGCTTGAACTGCGCCATCCGCAGCGGCTGGCGCAGGCCCAGCAACTCGATCCCGTGCCGGATCACGTGCAGGGTGCCGCGATCGTCGAGCTGCTTGCGCAGGCGATCGAGCAGCACGGTCTCCGCGCCCGCGCCGTGGTTCTTCTGCAACGCGGCCCAGGCATCCGGTTGCGTGGCCTGTACCCACGCCAGCGTGTCCGCTGGAAACAGGGCCCGGGCCCGATCGCAGGACTGCGCGTCGCCCGCTGCGTAGATCCAGCCGTGCGCAGCCAGGTGCGCGCAGATGTCGTCCTCGAAGGCGGCTTCCTTGTGCACGCTCACGGTCCGGCCTCCGTCGCATTGACCAAGCGCTGGTCCAGCCAGCCCGCGCGCTGGGCCAGCGTCGTGGTCGCATGCTGGGCGAAAGCGGGAGGTGCGTCCAGCGCAGCGAGCAACGAAGGCGCGGTCGCCAAAGCCTTCGCACCCAACTGCAGCGCGCGGCGCCGAAGCTGGCTCAGGTTGAGGCCCACCGTCGCGCACAACTGTTGCCAGTGCCGCGCGTTCACCCACTCGGGGCGCCGCTCGCCGCCGATGGCCATGGCCATGCGGTTCGACAAGCCCGGCCAGTAGCCCAGGCACATCAGGTCGTAAGCGGGCGCCAGGCGCAGGCGGCCATCGACGCCATGGAGCATGGCGAGGTTCTTGGCGTGCGCATCGGCATTGCCGATCAGGTAATTCACGATCAACCAGTCGACCAGGCGCAAGCGGTCGGCCGCCGGCAAGGCGCTGTGCCGGTCGACGAGGGCGAAGCAGTCGCCGAAGCCCGGCCCGCCGTCGACCTCGTACTTCTGCGCCGGCAGCACGCCGGACAACTGGCAGAAGTCGAGCTGGTGCAGGCGCTCGATGCGCCCGCCCTCGGCCACGCGGTCGTAGCGCGCGATCAGCAGCAACGGCTCGGGGTCGCGCAGCACCACGGTGTCGGGCACCGCGAGGCCCAGCGCGCCAGCCAGCCGCAGGCAGAAGGCTTCGTTGAGCACCGAATGCGGAAACTCCGCGGCCGGTTGCAGCGAGGGCTTGAGGATGTGCGTGGACGGCGCGCCCTGCATCGGCAGCCACAGCGCGCCCTCGGCATGGCGCACCGGGATCTTGTTCTGCGCGCCAGCCAGCGACAGGCGCAGCTCGCCGTGGCTCTGCAGCAGCGGCACGTTCTGGCGCAGGCGCTCGAGGTCGTCGGCCAGTTGCTCGCTCGAATACGGTTGGTAGCGCAGCTTCGTGCTGCCAGCGTGGGCGGCCTCGTCCTCGGGCACGATCTCGAAGGCGCCGGCGCACTCGCGCCCGAAGGCTTCGAGCAGGCGGAAGGTGTTGCCGCGCGGCAAGCGCCGCAGCGCGCACAGCGCGTCGAGCACCGGACCCTCGGGCAGCAGGTTGGCGAAGTAGAACAGCACCTCCTCGCCGGCATGCGGCTCCTCGCGCAGTGGCAGTCGCGGTGACAACGCAAAGGCATCGTCGCGCAGGCGCCAATCCGTGTCGTAGGCGAAGACCAGCTCGCGCTCGGTGGCGAGCAGCGTGCCGACGCGCCCGCGCGCGTGCAGGACTGCCAGGCTCATTGCGAGGGCGCCGAGGGCCGCAAGCTCAGGCCCAGGCCCTTCATGACCCGCAGCGCGCCGCCCAGCGAAACGCCCGGGCGGCCGTTCTCCAGCGCGATGACGGTGTCGCGGCCGACGCCGGAGACCAGCGCCAGTTGGGCCTGGGTGAGGCCGGATCGGGCGCGGGCGGCGCGGACCTCGGACGCCAGCGCCAGCAATTCCGCGTCATCGCCGCGGCGGGCGTGCTTGCGCGCCACGGGAAAGTTGGCTTTCCTCGACTTCATTGCAGAGTCCTCTTGTGCAGCCCGGAAAGTCGCCATTTGCCGACTTCCCGTCACAGAGAACCCCTTCTATGCTGAAAGTCGGCTTTAGTCAACTTTCATGCAGCACGCAACGGGGAACACCCCGAGAGCAACTGGCCAAGACCGAAGGGACCTCACGCTACTCCCCTCACGTCGATCTTGCCGGTAACGGCGGCGGAGATCAGGACGCTGCGGCGCTCCGCAAGCAGAACTGCAGCCTGACGACACTCATCAACCATCCTTTCCAACCGGCCCGTCGTGGCATTCGCGAATTCAACGACACGACGTTGCTCGTCAACAGAAGGCAACGCGATGCGGAAGCCTTGAATGTCGGGCATGTAGATCGTGTTGTGCGTCGATCCCATCATCAGGCGCGAAAACTCTTGACGCATGGACCGCAGCACGAGAAGCAGGAACTCAGGTTCAAGCTCCGGTCCACAAACCCAGTTGGCGAAGTCCTGAGTCGTAGCCATCGGGATGCCCATGATTGCCGAGAAGCCAACCGACGCAGTTCTCGATAGTAGAACGGTACCCGCCGGCAAGACACGGGCGGCTGAGTTCGCCATTCCAAGCTCGCTGATCTTCTCCTTGGTATCGACAACGTAGTCGGCCTTGTCCTCGCGAATCTGCCACACATCGCCAAGTGTGAACCAAGGAAT
>CAZTNB010000145.1:0-7586 GCA_964614825.1 uncultured Gammaproteobacteria bacterium | reverse complement strand
CGCGGGTGTAGGCGTCGAGGCCGTCCCACTTGTTGACCGCGATCACCAGCGCGCGCCCGGCCTCGAGGGCGTGGCCGAGCACGGTGGAGTCCTGCTCGGTGACGCCCTCGGAGGCATCGAGCATGACCACCGCGACATGCGCGTCGGCCAGCGCCTGCAGGGTCTTGATCACGCTGAACTTCTCCACCGCGTCCTCGACCTTGCCGCGGCGGCGCACGCCGGCGGTGTCGATCAGGGTGTAGCGGCGCCCGTCGCGCTCGAGCGCGACCGAGATCGCGTCGCGCGTGGTGCCGGGGATCTCCGAGGCCACCACGCGTTCCTCGCCCAGCAGCCGGTTCACCAGGGTGGACTTGCCGACGTTCGGCCGGCCCACGATCGCCACCTTGATGCCGGCGTCGGCCGCTTCCGGCTCCCCGGCGTCCGGCGCCGGAAGGCGCTCGATCACGCGCTGGGCCAGCGTCGCGGTGCCACGGCGATTGGAGGCCGACAGCAGCAGCAGGTCGGGCACGCCCAGGCGCGAGAACTCGGCCACCGTGGCCGCCTCGTCGACGCCGTCGACCTTGTTCACCGCCAGCAGCAGGGGCTTGCCCTGCTTGCGCAGCGAATCGAGGATCGCGCGGTCGCCGGGCAGTGCGCCGGCGCGCGCGTCCACCACCAGCACCAGCACCGCCGCCTCGTCGATGGCGGCGCGGGTCTGCAGCGCCGCCAGGTCCACCAGCTCGTCGGCCGCGCCGTCGAGTCCGCCGGTGTCGACCACGACGAAGCTGCGGCCGCCCTCGCTCGCGATGCCGTAGTGGCGGTCGCGCGTGACCCCGGGGCGATCGGCCACCAGCGCCTGCATCGAGTGCGTCAGCGCGTTGAACAGCGTGGACTTGCCCACGTTGGGACGGCCCACGAGGGCGACGACCGGGATCACGACTGTCTCATCCGTCGAGGAAACGGGGGCGGCGGACGCCGCCCCCGGTACGATGCTGCCACAAGCCGGCGCCCGGCAACGCCGCGGCGCCGCCGGCCTCAGCCGCCGACGCGATAGGCGGCGATATGGCCTTCAGTATCGGCGACGTACACGTCGCTGCCCACCGCCAGCGGCGCCGCGCGGATCGGCGCCTTGCCCACGCGCATGCGCGCCGCCAGCTTGCCGTCGCTGGCGTCGAGCCAGTGCACGTAGCCTTCGAGGTCGCCCACCACCACATGGTCGCCCACCACCACCGGCGAGGACAGCCAGCGATAGGCCAGCGCGTCCTGCTTCCAGTTCGAGCTGCCGCTGCCGGCGTCGAGCGCGTGCACGATGCCGTCGGCATCGGCCACGAACACCACGCCGCCGGCGACGGCGATGCCGCCGTAGGCCGACATCTCGCGCACCCACTGCTGGCGCCCGGAATTGGCGGCCAGCATCCCGACCTGGCCGCGGTACGACACCGCGTACAGGTCCGCGCCCTCCAGACCCAGTTCGCCATCGACGTCGACCATGCGATCGAGCTCGGTGCGGCCTTCGGGCTGGGCCAGCGCCTGCTCCCACAGCAGCTTGCCGTCGGCGACGCCCAGCGCAACGATCTTGCCGTTGTCGTAGCCGATGTACACGGCGCCGTTGCCGATCACGGGACTGCCGTTGCCGCGCAGGCTCAGCAGCGGCACGCCGCGGTCGAACACCCAGCTGCGGCTGCCGTCGGCGACCGCGAAGCCGAACACGCGGCCGTCGCCGACCCGCACCACCACCACGCCGGAACCGACCGCGGGCGCCGCGATGACTTCCGACGAGGCGGCGGCGCGCCAGCGTTCGGTGCCGTCGGCGGCGTCGAGCGCGATCACTTCGCCGTCGATGGTGCCCACCGCCACGATGCCATCGCCGGCCCCGGCGCTGCTGGAAACCGTGGCGCCGACCTCGACCGACCAGGCCTGCTCGCCGCTGGCGGCGTCGATCGCGGTCACGGTGCCCCGGTCGGCGCCACTGGCGTACAGGCGCCCCGCGGAGAAGGCGGGCCGCAGCCGCAGGCCCGCGGGCTCGCCGTCGCCACCGACGTCGCGCGACCACAACTCGCGCACCTCGACCGTGGCGGCGAACTCGGTGAGTTCGGTCGGCGGCTCGACGTTCTCCTTGAGCGGCGACTGGAACCACTTGCAGCCGCCCAGCGCCAGCAGCGCGAGGCCGAGCGCGATCCGCTTGCGCATCATGAGTCCTTCTTCTCCACCGGCGTCGTGGCGGCGGCGTCGGCCGGCGCCTCGTCGCGCTTCATCTCGATGTAGGCACGTTGCGGCGCGGCGGCGTCGAGGCTGGCCAGTGCCTCCTCGTAGGCGGCGCGGGCCTCGGTGCCGCGATCCAGCGCCAGCAGGGCATCGCCGCGCAGGTCGGCGGCGACCGCCTTGAACCCGCCCGCTCCCGCCTCGCCGGCCAGGCGCAGCGCATCCTCCGCCTTGCCCTCGGCCAGGCGCACCTGGCCCAGGCGCAGTGCCGCGAGTTCCTTGAGCGCCGGGAAATCGGCGTGCGTGTGGGCCCAGTCCAGCGCCGCCGCCGCCGCCGCGAGGTCGCCCTTCCTGACCGCGTCGGCGCCATCGCGCAGGGCCGCGAGCGCGGCGTAGGCCGACTTGGCGTGTTCGGAACGCAGTGTCGCGGCCAGCTTGGCGGCTTCGTCGGGCTTGCCGGCATCGACCGCCTTGACCAGTTCGCGGTAGTCGAGCTGGGCGCGCTCGAGCCGGCTGCCCTGCATGCGCTGCCATTGCTGCCAGCCCACGATCAGGCCGAGGCCGATCAGGATGCCGACCAGGATCGAGCCCATGTACTGCCGGAGCCAGCTGCGCACGACCTCGCTCTGCTCGTGCTCGTTCATCAAATCGAGTGCCATCGGGGGAGTTTCCGGGTGGAACGGGACGTGGCGCCGGGGCGCCGCGGATTCAACGGGCGGCGGGATCGTCGCCCACGGAGACGCGGGCGACGTTGCCGGCGGTATGCAACGCAAGGTCGACGGGCGCGCCGTCGATCTGCAGGGTGGCGCCGCGCACGTTGCCGATGCGCAGGTTGGCGTCGCCCGAGATCTGATACTCGCGCACCGTGCCGGCCGGGAGCAAGCCGTATTCGATGCGCTGGCCGGCGGCGCCGGTCAGTTCGATCCAGCTCTGCTGGCTCAGGCGCAGCACGACGTGCTTCGACGCCGGCGTCGGCGCCGGCGGCGTGCTCGCCTCGGGCATCGAGGCCATCGAGGCCATGACCGGGCGCTGCGGCTCGGGGGCGGGCGGACCCACGTCGGTCGCCGGCGCTTGCGCCGGGGCCGCCGGCACGGTCGCGCTGGCGGCCACCGGACCGGCGTTCGCCGCGTCCGCCGGCGCCGACGGCTCGCTGCGCGCCGGCACGCCCAGTTCGAGGCTGCTGCCGTCGATCGGCTGCAGCACGGGACTCGCGACCGGTGCCGGCGTCAGTGCCGGCCGCAGGCTCATCACCAGGGGCACCAGGACCACCAGGGTCAGCAGCGCGTACGCCAGCGGCGGCGCGTAGCGCGAGGCGAGGTAGTGCGTGCGCGAAGTGCGCTGCGTCGCCACCAGCGCCGGCGGCTGCACGGCACGCGATTCCAGCGCGCCGGCGACCGCGGCCTCGGGCAGACCCACCGCGCGCGCATACGCGCGCAGGTAACCGCGGGCGTAGATCGGCGCGCCCAGCGAGGACAGGTCGTCGGACTCGATCGCGCCCAGGATGGCGACGCCGATGCGCGAGCTGCGCGCGACGTCTTCCAGGCTCAGGCCCGCCGCGTTGCGCGCCGCGCGCAGGCGCATGCCGACCGAGGTGGCGGCATCCAGCGGCAGCTCCGGCTCGGCCACGCCGATCCGGTCGCCGCCTTGGGCCGCGTCGGCCGGGTCCGTCGCGGACCCGGGCGCGGCGTCCGTGGACGCGCCCGGTTGCGGGGCGTTGTAGCGACGATCGTGGCGTCGGCGTTTGCGGCTCATTGCTGCGGCTCGCTTCGTTCGAGGCTGAGGGCCTGCTCGGAATCGGGGAATCCGGTCAGCAGGCGGTTGCGGTAGTCCTTGACGGCGACGCTGTTGTCGAGGCCCTGCTCGATGCGCATGGCCAGCAGCAGCGACTCCGGGCTGTCGCCCGCCATCGCTTCGTAGCGCTGCACGAAGGCGCGCGCGCGGAAATAGTCCTGCCGGTCGGCGAGGATCACGGCCAGGTCGTACAAGGCCTGCGCCGAATTGGGATCGATCTGCACCGCCCTGCGCAGGTACTGCTCGGCCAGTTCGGTATGCCCGGCCTTGAGCGCGCAACTGCCGCGGTTGGCCCAGCCCACGGCCGGCGTCTCGTAGAACGGATCGGCCAGCGCGCGCTCGAAGTACTTGTCGGCCTCCGCGAACTTGAGGTCCTGGCAGAGGAAGGTGCCGTAGTTGTTGTTGGTGGCGCCGGACTTGGGCAGCAGCTGCACCGCGCGCTTGTAGTGGAATTCGGCGTTGGGGCGGTCGCCGATGCGCTCGTAGACCAGCGCGATGACGGTATGCGCCGACGGCAGGCGCGGATCCAGCTCCAGCGCGTGCTGCAGCTTGTCCATCGCGATCTCGAGCTTGCCCTGCTCGAGGTAGCCCTGGCCCAGGCTGACGTTGATCTCCGCCGGCGACGGCTCGCCGCCGACCCGCGACTTCGACCCCGAGGCATTGCGCGAAGGCGTGCTGCCGCAGGCGGCGAGCAGCACGACCAGCGCGGCGAGCAGGAGGCTATGCCGCATCGCGGCTGCCCTCGCGGCGGGCCTTGAACTCGCGGCTGCGGCGCGTGCGGTCCTGCACCTGGCCGACCAGCTGGCCGCAGGCGGCGTCGATGTCGTCGCCGCGCGTGCGCCGCACCGTGGCCAGCACCCCGGCATCGAGCACGATCTTCTGGAAGGCGCGGATCGCGGTTTCGTCGGAGCGCTCGTAGCCGGAGTCCGGGAACGGGTTGAACGGGATCAGGTTCAGCTTCGACGGCACCGTGCGCAGCAGCTTGACCAGCCGTCGCGCCTGCTCGGGCTGGTCGTTGACGCCCTTCATCAGCGTGTACTCGAAGGTGATCGTGGTGCGCGGGCGCGAAGCCGCGTAGCGGCGGCAGGCCTCCAGCAGCTCCGCGATCGGATACTTGCGATTGAGCGGCACCAGCTGGTCGCGCAGCTCGTCGGTGGGCGCATGCAGCGACACCGCGAGGCTGACGTCGCTGTCGGCCGCCAGGCGGTCGATCATCGGCACCAGGCCCGCGGTGGAGAGGGTGACGCGCTTGTTGGCGAGGCCGAAACCGTAGTCGTCGCGCATCACGCTCATGGCGCGGACCACGTTGTCGTAGTTGAGCAGCGGCTCGCCCATGCCCATCATCACCACGTTGGTGATGCGGCGCCGCTGGTGCGGCACGTTGCCCAGCGCCTTGGCCGCCACCCACACCTGGCCGACGATCTCGGCGGTGGACAGGTTGCGGTTGAAGCCCTGGCGGCCGGTGGAGCAGAAGCTGCACGCGAGGCTGCAGCCCACCTGCGACGACACGCACAGCGTGCCGCGAGTGGGCTCGGGGATGTAGACCGTCTCGATCGCGTTGGCGCCGGCCAGCGACAAGGCCCACTTGTGCGTGCCATCGGCGGAAGCGTGCTCCGCCAGCACCTGCGGCACGCGCACCTCGGCGCGCTGCTCGAGCTTGGCCCGCAGCGCCTTGCCGAGGTCGGTCATCGCGCCGAAGTCGTCGACGTGGCGATGGTGGATCCACTTCATCACCTGGTGGGCGCGGAAGCGCTTCTCGCCCAGCGACTCGAAGAACGCCTCCATCCCCGGCCGGTCGAGGTCGAGGAGGTTCTGCCTGGCGTTCGTGGTGGCGGTTGCTTCGGTCAAGGTCTGGATTGCCTGGGCGCGGCGTGGAAATCGGGTCCCGGATCGTCCTGCGTCCTTGCACTTTCCGGGACTCGCGCATCCTGCGCTGGGCGTCGCTTCGGTGCGGCGTCTATCGTGCGCAGACTTCGATGTCGGAGAAGAAGTACGCGATCTCGGCCCGTGCGGTGTCGGCGCCATCGGACCCGTGCACCGCGTTGGCGTCGATCGATTGCGCGAAGTCGGCGCGGATGGTTCCCGGCGCCGCCTTCTTCGGATCGGTCGCGCCCATCAGCTCGCGATGCTTCGCGATCGCGTCGTTGCCCTCGAGGGCCTGGATCATCACCGGGCCCGAGATCATGAACTCGACCAGCGCGGCGAAGAACGGGCGCTCGCGATGCACGGCGTAGAAACCTTCGGCCTCGCGCCGCGACAGGTGCTTCATCTTCGCCGCGACGATGCGCAGCCCGGCCTTCTCGAACCGCGAATAGATCTCGCCGATCACGTTCTTCGCGACCGCGTCCGGCTTGATGATCGAAAGGGTGCGCTCCAGCGCCATGTGGATCTCCGTGTTGTGCCTGTGCAGTGTGCGGGCAGTGCCCGGGAAAAAGCGTGCGGAGGTTATCACATTTTCGAGACAATCCGGGCACTTGGACACACATCCGTGCACCGTTTCGCGGCCGCGTGCGGCGCTGCGGATTGACCCCGGCGGCCGGTCGCCGCTACCCTCAAACGCTTGTTTGAAGCCGGCCCGCCGGCTGGCTCGCGCCGCCGGCACGCACCCGACACCCGCCACCGTGACCCATCCGCACTTCTCCACCAAGGAACGCATCCTCTCCGCCGCGGAGGAGCTGTTCGCGCGCCATGGCTTCGCCGGCGCCTCCCTGCGCCAGGTCACCTCGGCCGCCAACGTGAACCTGGCGGCGGTCAACTACCACTTCGGCTCCAAGGACAACCTCATCAACGAGGTGTTCCGGCGCCGCCTGGACGAGCTGACCGAGACCCGGCTCGGCGCCCTGCGCCGGGTCACCAGCAGCGCGGCGCCGACCCTGGAGGCGATCCTGGAGGCCTTCGTGGAGCCGGCCCTGGCCCTGGCCAGCGACCGCCTGGGCGGCTCGGCCTTCATGCGCGTCCTGGCGCGGGCCTATGCCGAGCACGACCAGAGCCTGCGCCGCTTCCTGTCCGACAACTACGGCTACGTGCTCAAGAGCTTCGCCCAGGCGATCCAGGACCTGATGCCCGGGCTGGACAAGGAAGTGCTGTACTGGCGCCTGGACTTCATCGCCGGGGCGCTCACCTACGCCATGAGCGACTTCGGCATGATCAAGCGCCCGCCCGTCCGCAGCGAGGGCGAACATCGCCGCCACGCGGCCCGCGAGTTCGTCCGCTTCGCCGCCGCCGGGCTGCGCGCGCCCTGAGTCCGGCGCCTGCGCGCGCCGCCCGCTCCTCCCATCGACCGCACGAGGCCGCCATGTCCGACTCGACCCTCCGCATCCGCCGCGTCGCCGTCCTCGGCGCCGGCGTGATGGGCGCCCAGATCGCAGCCCACCTGGTCAACGCCAGCGTCGAGACCCTGCTCTACGACCTCCCGGCCAGGGAGGGCGACCCCAATGGCATCGTCAACAAGGCGCTCGCCAACCTGGGCAAGCTCTCGCCCGCGCCGCTGGCGACCAAGGCCCGCGGCGCCGAGATCAGCGCCGCCAACTACGACCAGCACCTGGAACTGCTGCGCGGCTGCGAGGTGGTGTGCGGGGCGATCGCCGAACGCATGGAATGGAAGCACGAGCTGT
>CAZTNB010000144.1:0-7602 GCA_964614825.1 uncultured Gammaproteobacteria bacterium | reverse complement strand
TTCCCGGGCGAGCCCTGGGACAGCCTCCTGTTCGAGAAGGTCAACTGCTCCAACCCGCCCTACGGCGCGCGCATGCCGCGCAACCAGACCCCGCTCACCCTGGAGCAGCAGGGCCTGATCTACGACTGGATCCTGCAGGGCGCCTACGGCGAGAGCCCGCAGAATCCGCTGATCCGCGAGTTCATCTTCCGCGACGGCAGCGAGTCGATCCGGCGGCCCTATCCGGGCCTGTGAGCCCGCGCCACCCGGGCCCTCGTCGGCGGCGTCACAGGATCGCGTACTGGTTCCAGAACGCGCAGTAGTCGCGCCGGTAGTCGTCGATGAGGCCGCTGCGCGTGCTGTTGAATTCCAGCGACCGCCGCGCCGCGGCGGAATAGCGCGGCCAGGCGATGCCGCCGCCGCTGCCCGGCTCGCGACCGTACGCGAAGTCGATCCAGGCGCCGCGCATGCGCGCGCCGAGCGCGCGCTCGGGCGCCTGCGCCTGCGGCCGCGCATCGAACAACAGCAACACATCGAGGCCGTGGAAGGACTCGAGTTCCGCCAGCGCGGCATCGGGCAGGATTTCGGTCAGGACGTAGTGGTAGGCGGCGTTGCCGCGCGCGGCGTGGTCGGCGGCGGCGCGCCGCGCCGCGCAGGCGAAGCGCGCGTCGTCGAGCAGGTCCTGGTAGGCGAGCTGCGGCGTGGCGTAGGCGGCCGCGGGGTAGCGCCCCAGCACCGCATTGCCGACCAGGCCGAAGCGCGTGCGCACGGCCGCCTCGTAGCCCGCCACGGTGGCCGGCAGGCCGGCGGCGGGTGCGAGCGTCGTGTGCTCGTCGTCGTTGACGCCGATCAGCAGCGGCAGCGCGGCCGCGCGGCCAGCGGCGAGCGCCGGGCCGGGCGCCTCGCGCAGCACGTGGCCGTCGGCGACGAGGCCGAAGGTCTCGCCCGCGGGCGTCGCCGCGCCCGGGCGGATCACCCGCGCGGCGGCCCCGAGCAGCCAGGCGACGCACAAACCCCCCCAGCCGGCGCGGCGGTCCGCGGCGGTGGCGCAGCCGGCCGCCGCGATGACGCGGTCGCCCTGCTCGAACCCCTGCTGCAGCGTGGGCAGGTTCCACAGGCAATTGCCGCTCTGCACCACCGCGCGCTGCAGCAGGCCGTTGGCGGCCGGCGCGGCGAGCAGCGCGCAGCTGCTCACGCCGCCAGCCGACTCGCCGAACACCGTGACCCGGTCCGGATCGCCGCCGAAGGCCGCGATGTTCTCGCGCACCCAGCGCAGCGCCGCCACCTGGTCCATCAGGCCGTAGTTGCCGCTGACCAGATGGTCGGCGGCCTCGCCGGCGACCTCGCGCAGCGCCAGGTAACCCAGTGGCCCGAGCCGGTAGTTGATCGAGACGAACACCACGCCCTGGCGCGCATAGGGCGCGCCGTCGTACAGGAGCCGGCCGTTCTGTTCCTGCACCGCCGAGCCCTGGGTGAGCCCGCCGCCATGGATCCAGACCATCACCGGGTGCGGCCCG
Organism: uncultured Gammaproteobacteria bacterium; assembly: GCA_964614825.1. GTDB lineage: Bacteria > Pseudomonadota > Gammaproteobacteria > Xanthomonadales > Ahniellaceae > JAGOEZ01. Next base: position 6,106 of record CAZTNB010000144.1, on the reverse strand, counting down.
GGCGCGGACGGGCGCCACACGTAGAGCTGCAGGCAATCCTCGTCCTGCCGTGCCGGCGCGCCGGTGAAATAGCCGGCGCCGGGAGGCTGCGGACAACCGGGGCCGATCGCGCGTGCCTCGAGCAGTCGCTCGCGCACGGCGGGCGACTGCGGCGCGCGCCAGCGCATCGCGCCCAGCGGCGGCGCGCCGTAGGGAATCGCGGCGTAGGCCTCGACCTGCGCGTCGACCACGCTGCCGGCGACCGGTCCCTGCGCGGTGGCCGCGGCGCCCGCGATCCGCGGCGCTTCGGAGATCAGCGCCAGAGCGGTGGCGCGGGTGAAGGCCGCGCCGCCGGCGAAGCGCAGCGACAGCTCGACCTGGTTGCGGCTGGCGTCCGCCTGCGCCAGTGGCTGGGTGAGGCGCGTGGTGGCGCTGCCGATCGGCGTGGTCAGGATCGGCGCGATGCCGCAGTCCAGGCACTCCACGTACGGCGTGTAATAGGTCTGCGCCTGGCGCAGGCCGTCCACCGCGTCCTGCGCGAAGGCCCAGCGTGGCGCGCCATCGGCATCGTGGAAGTACACGATGCGGAACACCTGGCTGCTGCCGTCGGCGCCGCGGAAATAGTGCGACATCACGCCCCAGCCCGGATCGGCCGGGTCGTACCACACGCCCGAGAGCACGGCATGCGGATCGGGCGGCAGCGGCAGCAGCGGTTCCACGCACCACGTCGCGGAGCGCCCGTCGAGCTCGAAGTCCATCCGCAGCAGGGCGCGCGCGCCTGGGCGCGGCTGGCCATCGGGGCACTGCGTCACCGGCGCCAGCGCGATCTGGCCGGCGCGGCTGCCGCCGACCACGCCCTGTTGCACGCGGTAGCGCGTGAGCGCGCTGGCGGGCGCGTCCACGTCCGTGGTCTGCAGCCACAACCATTGCACCGCGTTGGCGCCGTCGAAGGTATAGAAGGCGCCGAACAGCTGTCCGCCGGCGCGATGCAGGTCGAGGCCGTGGCCGTAGTGGGCGCGGTCGTACCACAGGCCGGATTCGACCCGCGCGGAGGCCGTGCCGCAGGCGAGCAGCAGCACGACGAGGAGAAAGGAGGCTCGCGACATCGGCTCGGGGGCGGGCGGGGCGTTCCTGCTGCAACGCATCTTAGCGGTCGCGGTTGACCGGCGCGGCGTCGCGGATCGGCCCGGTGGGGCGGGCTTGCGCCGCGTCCCGCGGCCGCTCAGCCGGGCGATTTCTTCGGCAGCTCGTCCGCGGGCACGTACCAGTCCACGTGCGTGTTCCAGTACACGTGCGCCTGCGGCGCGCGGTCCAGCGGCGCGTCGAGGTTGGCGACTGCGACGTGGATCTCGCCGGGCCAGCGGCTGGAGCGGAAGAGCAGGGTGGAGCCGCAGTGCGTGCAGAAGCCGCGCTCGGCCTCCGGCGTGGAACGGTACCAGCGCAGCTGCTGTTCACCGGCGGTGTAGCGGAACCGCGACTGCTCGAAGCCGGCCCAGGTGACGAAGGCGGCGCCGTGGGCGCGTCGGCACAGACTGCAGTGGCAATGCGCCACCCACTTGGTGGGCAGCGTGCACTCGAACGCCACCGCGCCGCACAGGCAGCGGCCGGGCACGACCGTGTTCATGCGCGGCGCCGCGCGAGCCTGGCCGCGGCGAAGCCCAGCAGCGACAGCACCAGCAGGGCCAGGCCGATCGGCCGCAGGGTCGGGATGCCCGCCACGTCGACAGGCGGCGGCCCGGCGCCGGCGACGTAGGTGACGGTGAGTTCCGGCAGCGTGCCCGCGGTGGTGTTCTGGCGTGAGTTGAAGCGCTTGGCGCTGGGCCCGGGCAGGTTCTCGTCGACCTGCAACAGCCACCCGGCATTGCCGGAGGGATTGGCCACCCAGCCTTGCACGTCGGCCACCAGCGCAGCGGTGGAGGCGAAGGTATAGGGGCCGGTCAACGCGCCCACGGTGAGGCTGGCGCTGGGCGTGGCGATGAAATCGCCGCCGGCCGCGGTCCAGGCCGTGGCGGGGTACACGCGCTGGGTCCAGGTCGCGTCGCCGGGGGTCGCGGGCGCGCCCACCCCCTCCTGCGCGCTGGCGTCGGAGGTGCCCTCGCCCCAGGCGCCGATCGCGCGATGCAGGCGCACCGGCACGTCGCCGACGATGGTGCGGCTCATGTTCAGGCGCAGCGAGACCGATTGCACGACGGCGTCGGCCGGGATCGCCGCGAGGTCGAAGCGCAGCAGCGCGCGCCGCCGCGGCGTGCCGGGCTGCGCGGTGCGGCCCACGAAGAACCAGGCGCCGACGCCGTTGGACTCGCTGCCGCTGTTCTCGTACAGGGTGGTGTCGGCGGCGGGCGTGAGGGTCACGCTCTGCGCGCCCGCCGCGAACGGCAGCACGCAGAGGGCGGCGAGCAGCAGGCGCATGGCAGGCATCGGCATCACGGATCGGCGGTCCCGGGCCGCACAGGATACCCGCGCGCGGGCGCCGCGCTAAGCTCGACGCGGACCCGTTCCCGGAGCGTGCCATGGCCCTGCAACGCGAGATCACCCTGCGCTTCCTCGCCGAGCCGGCCGACGTCAACTTCGGCGGCAAGGTGCACGGCGGCGCGGTGATGCGCTGGATCGACTGGGCCGGCTTCGCCTGCGCGCTGGGCTGGAGCGGCCTGTATTGCGTGACCGCCTACGTCGGCGGCATCGCCTTCGAGAACCCGATCTCGATCGGCGACCTGGTCGAGGTGCGCGCCAGGGTGATGATGACCGGCCGCACCAGCCTGCACGTGGGCATCGAGGTGACGGCGCGCGACCCGCGCGGCGACGCGGTGCGCCGCACCACGCACTGCATGATGGTGTTCGTCGCCATGGTCGACGGCAAGCCGGCGCCGGTGCCGGCCTTCGTGCCGCAGACCGACGAGGAGCGCGCGATCGAGGACTACGCGCGCCGCATCGGCGAGTTGCGCAAGGACCTCGACGCGGAGCGGCAGCGGTTCCTGCAACGGCACGGTTGAGCGGCGCATGCCCCTGCCAACGCGCGGGGGCGCGCTGCGTTGACGGGCATGGCGCGCGGCCGGGCCCGGCAGCTTCCCGGGTCGCCCATGGAGCGGGCTCCTGCGCCGCGACCGCGGCATCGCGCCCCGGTCGCGCTCAGGGCGCCTCGTCGTCGCCCTCGAGCACCTTGCGCTGCATGGTGTCGAGGTAGGCGTCGAGCTCGGCCACCGAGGCGAACACGTCGCTCACCGGCACCGCCTTGACGATGTCGAACACCTTGCGGATCTGCGGCTGCAGGTTCACCACCAGCACCTTGCCGTCGCGCGCCGCCAGCGCCTTGCGCGCCTTGAACACGGAACGGATGCCGGCGCTGGAGATGTAGTCCAGCTTCGCGAAGTCGAACACCAGCGTGCGCACCGCGGGCGAATCCAGCAGCGGCGCCAGCTTCGCGTCCAGTTCGCCGTGGGTGTGGGTGTCGAGCTTGCCGCTGACGCTGACGCGGCGGGTGGAACCCGAGTCGGCGTCGAAGCCGATGGCGATCTCCATCACGCACCCTCCCTGACCCTGTGTTGCGCACCGGCGCGCAAGCCGACCGTGAGCACGTTGTCGCCGCCGATCCGCTCGTAGGATACGGACTCGGCCAGTTCGCGCACAAGGAAGATGCCGAGGCCGCCGATCGGCCGGTCCTCGATGTCGGCGTGGATGTCGGGGTCCGCGCGCGCCAGCGGATCGAAGGCCGCGCCATCGTCGCGGAACACCAGCGCGAGGCGCTCCTCGTGCACGTGCGCCTCGACCTCGATCGCGTGCGCCAGCGCCGGGTCGCAGCCGTGGCACAGGGTGTTGGTGAGCAGTTCCTCGGCGATCAGGCGCGCGTCGTGCACGGTGTCGGGGGCGACGCCGCATCCGGCCAGGGCGAGTTCCAGCTCGCGCACCAGTTGCGCCAGGCGCGCCACGTCGTTGGGCGCGCGGAAGCGCAGCGGAGCCGGCGCGGCCGCCGCCGCCTGCGGTTGGAACCGCAGGCACAGGATCGACAGGTCGTCGCCGGGGCCGGCGGCGCCGGCGTGCCGGTGCACGGCCGCGCGCAGGCTCGCGGCCAGCGTCGACGCCGTGGGACTGGGCTCCGCGGCGAACAGCGCGGCGATGCGCGCGATGCCGAAGGCCACGTCGCCGTCGTCGAAGGCCTCGGTCACGCCATCGGTCCACGCCAGCAGCATGTCGCCGGGCCGCAGCTGGCCGCGCCATTGCGGATAGGCGCCCTCGGCCTCGAAGCCCAGCGCCGGGCCGCTGGCCAGCGGCAGCTCGGCCACGGCGCCGTCGGCGGTGCGCAGCATGGGCGCGTCGTGGCCGGCGCTGGCCAGCGCCAGCGTGCCCTGTTCGAGGTCGATGGTGCCGACCAGCACGGTGGCGAACATGCTGGCCTCGTTCTCGGCCGCGAGGTCGCGGCCGGCCGCGCGCAGCGCCGCTTCGGGCGCGCGCTCGCGCCGCAGCGCGTTCTCGAGCAGGGTGCTGGTGCGGGCCATGAACAGCGCCGCCGGCACGCCCTTGTCGGAGACGTCGCCGATGTAGAAGCCGGCGCCGCCGTCGCCGAGCAGGAAGTAGTTGTAGAAGTCGCCGCCGACCTGGCGCGCGGGCTCCAGCAGCGCCGCCACCTCCAGCCGCGCGCCGCCGGCGTCGAGCTCGCGCTGGTTCGGCAGCATCGCGGTCTGGATCTCGCGCGCGATCGCCAGCTCGCTCTCGAGCTTCTGCCGCGCGGCGGTGGCCTCGGCGAGGTTGGCCACGTACTCCTTGAGCGAATCGCGCGCGCGCCCCAGTGCCTGCACCAGCACGCCCACCTCGTCGCGCGCGTCGTGCGCGGGCAATGGCCAGTCGAACTCGCCGCGGGCGAAATGCGCGGCGGAATCGGTCAGCGACTCCAGCGGGCGCACGATCCGCTGCGCCACCACCCAGACCAGCAGCGCCAGCAGGGCGAAGCCGGCGACACCGATCGCCACCAGCTTGAGGAACGCGGCACGCAGCGGCGCGAGCAGCTCGTCGTGGCCGATCGAGGAAGCCACCGACCAGCCGCTGTCGCCGATCGGCGCGTAGGTCGTGGTGCGGCGCTCGCCATCGGGCGCGGTGTGCTCGAACCAGCCCGGCCGGCCCGAGGCGATGCCCTCGAACCAGGGCTGCAGGTCGGCGCGGCCGCGCTCGCGCACCAGCTGCGCGGCGGTCGTGGTGAGTTCCAGCGCGGGGTCGCCGCTCTGCACGAACAGCCCGTTGCGGGCGAGGATGGAGCCGCGATGCAGCGCGTCGCCGCCGGGCAGGCCGAGGCTGGCGGCGACCTCGCGCAAGCGCTCCAGCGGCAGGTCCAGGCTGACCATGCCCAGCGGCGTGCCGTCGAAGCGCTTGAGCGGGACGTTGTAGGAAACCACCCAGACGCCGCCGGCGGTGTCGTTGAGGTACGGGTCCGACCACCAGCTGGCCGCGTCGCGCAGGCTGCGCTGGTACCAGTCCTGCGCCCGGTAATCGAACTCCGGGGTGGCGAGGCTGCGGCGCCTGGACGTGTTGCCCTGCCTGGAGACATGCTCGGCGAAGGGATCGGTGCCGCCCAGCGCGCCGGGCTCGAGCGCGATCAGCGCGCCCACCACCGCCGGATTGGCCATCACCCGCGCTTCGAGCAGGCCCGGAATCTGGGCCCGGCCCAGCACGCCGGTCTCCGCCGCGTAGCCCAGCTCCGAGCCGGTGACGCGCACCTGCTCGAACACGCCGGCCAGGCCGGCGGCGACGCGCGTGGTGGTGTCGAGCGCGGCGCGGTTCGCCTGCCGCAGCACGATGCCGTGCAGTGCCTCGTAGCCCCCGGCAAGGGCCAGCGCCAGCAGCGCCAGGCTGCCCAGCAGCACGCCGCCGACCAGTCGCACCCGCAGGCTGTGGAGGTTGAGCGCCATCGCGCCGCAGCGTGGCGCGGGGCGGCGCGGCGCGTCAACTGGGCGCCAGGCCGGCGCGGGCGCCGGCCGGCGGGCGCGGGTCGGTGCGGGCTTGCACAGCCGGCGATCGGGGGCCTGTCCTGCTACGCCAGGTCCGCCGGCGTATCGATGTCGCGGGCCAGGCCGGGACCGGACACCAGCACCACGTCGTCGCGCGTGCGCAGCAGCTCGCGCGCGCCGGCATCGCCGCGCAG
>CAZTNB010000143.1:0-7604 GCA_964614825.1 uncultured Gammaproteobacteria bacterium | reverse complement strand
CCTTCGACGCGGGCCAGGCGCCGGGCGCCGCGTTCCGCCCCTTCGACGGGGCCTATTTCGGGGCCATGGGCATCCGCACCCTGGCCGGCCGCGCACCGCGCGCGGCGGCGCGGGACGCGGCAGTGCGCGAAGCCTGGGTCAACCGGCGCTTCGCCGAGACCGTGCTGCGCGGCCGCGATCCCGTCGGCATGCGCATCGCCTGGACGCCGGGCGAGGCCTCCGAGTCGCCCGAACCGCAATGGATGACGGTCGCCGGCGTGGTCGACGACGTGCGCGGCGCGGCCTTGCGCAGCGGCGACGTCGCCGCGGTCTATGCGCCCTACGTGCAGCGCGACGACGGCTGGATCCGCTTCGGCAGCCTGGTGGCCCGGGTCGAGGGCGATCCCGCTGCGTTCGCGCGCGTCCTGCAGGCGGCCGTGACCGCGGTCGACCCCGAAGTCGCGCTGGCCGCCTTCGACACCCTCGCGGCCAGGGTGGAGCGCGCCAGCGGCCGCGATCGCTTCAACCTGCTGCTGGTCTCGACCTTCGGCGCGATCGCCCTGCTGCTCGGACTGCAGGGCCTGTTCGGCGTGGTCGCCTATGCGGTCGAGCAGCGCCGCGCGGAGATCGCACTGCGCCTGGCGATCGGGGCCAGCCCGCGCGCCGCGACCGCGCTGGCGCTGCTCCAGGGCTTGCGCCCGGCGCTGGCCGGCGTGGCCATCGGCCTCGCCGGCGCGCTGGCACTGGGGCGCCTGCTGGCCGGGCTGCTGTACGGCGTGACTCCCTACGACCTGCCGGCACTGGTTGCCGCCGGGGTCGCCGTCGGCGCGGCCTGCGTGCTGGCGGTATGGTGGCCGGCGCAGCGCGCCGGCCGCGTCGAACCCATGACCGCCCTGCGCGGCGATTGAACGGAAGCCCCGCATGATCGAGTTGACCAAGGTCCAGAAGTCGCACCCGGTGGCCGGTGGCCGCGTGTGGGTGCTGCGCAACGTCGACCTGCGCATCAAGCCGGGCGAGTTCGTCAGCGTGATGGGGCCTTCGGGCGCCGGCAAGAGCACCCTGCTCGGGGTGCTCGGCATGATGGACGCGGACTGGGAAGGGCAGTACCGGCTCGACGGGCAGGCCGTGGCCGGGATGGCGCCGAAGGCGCGCCAGGCGCTGCAGCGCGAGAAGATCGGCTTCATCTTCCAGCACTACCACCTGATCGACGACCTCACGGTGGCCGAGAACCTGGAACTGCCGCTGTCGTACCGCGACATCCCCGCGGCCGAACGCAAGGCGCGCGTGGCCGACCTGCTCGACCGCTTCCAGATCGTCGGCAAGAAGGACCTGTATCCGACCCAGCTCTCCGGCGGGCAGCAGCAGCTGGTGGCGGTGGCCCGCGCGGTGATCAGCCGGCCGGCGCTGCTGCTGGCGGACGAGCCCACCGGCGCGCTGCACTCCAGCCAGGGCCGCACCATCATGGAACTGCTGCGCGAGCTCAACCGCGAGGGCACCACCATCGTGCAGGTGACCCACTCGGAGGAGAACGCGGCCTACGCCGGGCGCGTGGTCGAGATGTTCGACGGCTGGCTCAAGGAACGCGCCGCCTGAGCCGCGCTCGCGTACCATCGTCGCCATGGCCGAGATGCTCCCGATCCTGATCGCCGACGACCAGCGCGACGTGGTCGAGGCGCTGCGCCTGCTGCTCAAGACCGAGGGGCTCGCCTGCCTCACCGCCTCGAGCCCCGACCAGGCGCTGGAGATCGCCCGCACCAAGCCGCTGGGCTGCGTCCTCACCGACCTCAACTACACCCGCGACACCACCTCCGGCCAGGAAGGCCTGGACCTGATCGAGAAGCTGCGCGCGCAGGACCCGGAGCTGCCGGTGGTGGCGATGACCGCGTGGGGCACCATCGACCTCGCCGTGCGCGCGATGCAGCGCGGCGCCGGCGACTTCATCGAGAAGCCGTGGGACAACCGCCGCCTGATGAGCGTGCTGCGCAACCAGCTCGCGCTGGGCGCGGCGCGGCGCGAATCGCGCCGCCTGGCGCGCGAGATCGAGATCCTGCGCGGCGCCGGCGACGACGACTTCGTGGCCGAGTCGCGCGCCATGCAGCCGGTGCTGGAGCTGATCCGGCGCGTCGGCCCCACCACCGCGCACGTGCTGGTGCTGGGCGAGAACGGCACCGGCAAGGGCGTGGTGGCGCGCCTGATCCACGCCAGCTCGGCCCGCGCCGACCGCCCCTTCGTCAAGGTCAACATGGGCGGCATCGCCGAGAGCGTGTTCGAGAGCGAGATGTTCGGCCACGTGCGCGGCGCCTTCACCGACGCGCGCAGCGACCGCGTCGGCCGCTTCGAGGTGGCCGACGGCGGCACCCTGTTCCTCGACGAGGTGGGCAACATCCCGGCGTCGCAGCAGCCCAAGCTGCTGCGCGTGCTCGAGGACGGCGAGCTCGAGCGGGTCGGCTCGTCGAAGACCCAGAAGGTCGACGTGCGCCTGATCTCGGCCACCAACGCCGACCTCGCGGCCGAGGTGGCGCGCGGCGCGTTCCGCAAGGACCTGCTGTTCCGCATCAACACGGTGGAGCTGCGCCTGCCGCCGTTGCGCGAACGGCGCGAGGACATCGTGCCGATGGCGCGGCGTTTCCTCGCCCGTGCCGGGGCCCGCTATGGCCGTCCCGGCATGGTGCTGGGCGCCCATGCCGAACGCGGGCTGCTGGCCTATGCCTGGCCCGGCAACGTGCGCGAGCTTTCGCACGTGATCGAGCGCGCGGTGCTGATGGGGCAGGGCGATCGCATCGAGGCGCTGGAATTCGGCCTCGGCGACGCCGCCGCCCTGGCCTCGGCCGCGGGCCTGCCCGCCGAGGCTGCCCCTGCCGGCGACGACCTCGACCTCGATCGCGCCGAGGAGCGCATGGTGCGGCGCGCGCTGGAGCGCAGCGAGGGCAACGTGCAGCGCGCCGCGGAGCTGCTCGGGCTGTCGCGCGCGGCGCTGTACCGGCGCTTCGAGAAGTTCGGCATCCAGGTCTGAGCACGCGCCGGCCGGTCATCGACGCCCATGGCCGATCCCAAGCCCGCGCATCCACGACCCGAGGCCGCCAGGCGCCCCTGGAGCTTCGAGGCCCGCGTCTACGTCGGCGCGGCGGGCGTGGCGGTACCGGCCCTGCTGGCGCTGGCGCTCGCCTTGTGGTCGCAGGGCGCGAGCCTCGCCTTGTGGCTCGCCGGCTACCTGCCGCTGGTGCTGCTGACGCTGGGGCTGGCGCTGCAGTTGCGCAACAAGGTGGTGTTCCCCCTCTACACCCTGTCGAACCTGCTCGAGGCCCTGCGCGAGGGCGACTTCAGCCTGCGCGGCACGCGCGCGCGGCGCGGCGACGCGGTGGGCGAGGTGGTCTGGGAGGTCAACGCCCTGTCGCAGACCCTGCGCGAACAGCGACTGCGGGTGGAGGAGACGCTGGCGCTGCTCACCAAGGTGCTCAACACCATCGACATGGCGATCTTCGCCTTCGACGCCGGATCGCGCCTGCGCCTGATCAATCCGGCCGGCGAGCGCCTGCTGTCGATGCCCGCCGCCGCCGCGATCGGCCGCACCGCCGAGGAACTGGACCTGGCGCTGTGCCTGAGCCACGACTCGGCGCAGACGCTCAAGCGCGCCTTCGCCGGCGGCAGCGGCTCGTGGGAGTGTCGCCAGGCGACGTTCCGCGAGGGCGGGTTGCCGCACCAGTTGCTGGTCATCACCGACCTGTCGCGCGCCCTGCGCGAGGAGGAGCGCCAGGCCTGGCAGCGCCTGATCCGCGTGCTCGGCCACGAGCTCAACAACTCGCTGGCGCCGATCAAGTCGATGGCATCGACGCTGGGGGCGCTGGTGGCGCGCGAGCCGCCGCCGGCCGACTGGCGCGACGATGCGCGTTCCGGCCTCGCCGTGATCGGCGACCGCGCCGAGGCGCTGACCCGCTTCATGCACGGCTACACCACGCTGGCGCGGCTGCCGTCGCCGTCCAAGCAGCAGGTCGAGGTCGGCGCCCTGCTGGCGCGCGTGGCCCGGCTGGAGCAGCGCGTGCCGGTCAGCGTGGAGGCGGGCCCCGACCTCGAACTGGAAGCCGACCCTGACCAGCTCGAGCAGGCGCTGATCAACCTGCTCAAGAACGCGGCCGAGGCCACCCAGGGCGGCCGCGGCGGCGTCGCCCTGCGCTGGCGCCGCGAGGGCGACAGCGGCGTGATCGAGATCGTGGACGAAGGGCCCGGGCTTGCCACCACCGACAACCTGTTCGTGCCCTTCTTCACCACCAAGCCGGGCGGATCCGGCATCGGCCTGGTGCTGGCGCGACAGATCGCCGAAGCGCATGGCGGCTCGCTCCGGCTCGACAACCGCCGCGACCGCAGCGGCTGCATCGCCCGGGTGGAACTGCCGCTGCCCGCGGCCGCCGCGGCGCGGGAGCGCGCAACCCCGCGGGCCGCGCGGGCGGGCTACTCGTAGCCGTAGAAGCCCTTGAGCATCTTCTCGGCGCCGTCGTACTCGGCCGCCGTGGCCGCCTCGAAGCGGCTGACGCCGATCTCGGCCAGCACGCTGTACATGTCCGGGTTCTCGTGCAGCTTGAGCAGGGCGGCGGTGACGTCGGAACGGATCGAGCCGTCGAGGTCGGCGCGCGCGCTGATCGCGGCGCCGGGGAACTCGCGCGAGGTCTGGATCGGCACCAGGTTGGGGTACTGCTCCTTGAGCCAGGTCGGCACGATGGCCGCGTCGCCCTCGCCGCCGAACACGATCTCCACGCCGTCGCGCCACGACGCGGCGGTGGACAGGATGTTCGGCTGCGACATCGGGTTGGGGAAGAATTCGAGCAGCAGCGCGAAGCCGAGGCTGGGGCTGGGCATGGTGACGATGCTCTTGCCGAACAGGGCCGACAGGCTCGGGTTCTCGAGCATGTCGCTGGCGAGGAGCGTGTAGCTGGTCTTCTCCGCGGTGCGCACCAGCGGCACCGCGTTGTAGCGCTTGATCCGGAAGTCGGTGAAATGCGCCTCGGCGAAAATCAGGTCGACCGGCGTGTTCTGGCGCAGGTCGCGCCAGAAGAAGTGGTAGTTGCGCGGCGTGATCAGCTTGAACTGGTGCTGGGTGGTGGTCGACAGGTAGTCGATCAGCGGCTTGTAGACCTCGGCCGCCTGGTCCGGCGGATAGCTCGGCTCCACCATCAAGGTGACCTCGGCCGCGACGGCTGCGCGCGGTGCCGGCATGAGCGCGGCCGCGGCAACCAAAAACCCTGTCGCGACAAGGCGCAGGATCAACTTCTTCATGTATTGGCTCCTCCCTGTTTCACGTGCGCTATACCACGATCGGCAGGGCCTTGCCATTGTCCCTGCGGACTCAGCGCACCTCGTCGAAGGCCAGCGGGTGGGCCGGCCCCGGCTCGCCGGCCCCGTCGGACTCGCCACGCAGCACGGCCAGGCCCGCCACCTGCGCCGCGTCGGGCACCGCCGCCACCACCCTGCCGAGCGCCGCTCCAGGCCAGGTCTCCGCCAGCAGCGAACCGGGCTCCGGCACGACCGGCCCGGGGCCCCGGAAGCGCACCAGGCTGCGCTTGCTGCGCCCGAGGTAGTGGGTGCGGGCCACGACCTCCTGGCCCGGATAGCAGCCCTTGCCCAGGCTGTAGGCGCGCAGCCGGTCGAGGCCCAGCGCTTGCGGAATCTCGGTGTCGGCCACGGCGGGCGCGATCCAGGGCACGCCATCGGCGATGTCCGCCCGCGCCCAGTCCGTGCCGGCGTCGCCGGTTGCCGGCAGCGGCGCGAGCCGCAGGCTGCGCCGACGCGCCCCGCCCAGTTCCAGTTCCCAGGCGTCCCCGGTGGCGCGCGCGGTGCCGCTGGCGGCAAGTGCCGTTCCGCCGCCGCCGTGCGGCGCCAGCATCCCGCCGGCATGCAGCGCCGCGCGTGCGATCGCAAGCCGGGCACGCAGGACGAAACGGCGCAGCTTGGCCGCCAACTCGTCGGCGCGTCCGTGTCCAAGCAGGACCACGTAGGCCTCCGGGCCGGTGCGCAGCAGCAGCAGCAGGGCCAGCACGCGGCCCTGCGCGCCGAGCCAGCTGCTCCACTGCCAGTCGCCCGGTGCCAGCGCCGCCACGTCGCTGGCGAGCTGCGCGTGGAGGAAGGCGCCCGCATCCGGCCCGTCGACCGCCAGCGCTTCGAAGCCGGGCAGGGCGTGGAACTCGGATGCGTCGCCGTGAACTGCGCTCATGCGTTGGGGATTCGGCTTGTGCCTGTCGGAGGCGGCGTATTACCCTTGATCGTCCAGTCCAAGGATCGCGTCGATGATAGAAGAAGACGCCGCGAAGCCCGACAGGGCGCAGCCGGAACCGGTGTCCGACGCTTCGCCGGCGCCAGGCGGGCCGCGCGAGCACGGCGGGCGCCCGGGTCCGGATCCGACGCGCTACGGCGACTGGGAAAAGAACGGCCGCTGCATCGACTTCTGATCGCGCCGCCTGGCCACGGGGAAAGGGAATGAGCTCGCCAACGCCAGCCAGACAACGCCCGCTGTCGCCCTTCATGATCGGGCCGTACTACCGGCCCCAGCTCACCTCGGTGCTGTCGATCACGCATCGCGCCACCGGCGTGCTGCTTGCCTTCGGCGCGCTGCTGATGGCCTGGTGGCTGGTCGCCATCGCCGGCGGTCCCGAGAGCCACGCGCGCTTCGCTGCATTCGCGCGCAGCTGGCCGGGCTGCCTGCTGCTGGCCGGGCTGGCGTATTCGCTGGTCTACCACTGGCTCAACGGCCTGCGGCACCTGGTCTGGGACCTGGGACTCGGGCTGGACCTGCGCTCGGCCTACGCCAGCGGCTGGGCGGTGGTGGTGCTGTCGCTGCTCGCGACCGCGGGCCTGTGGTTCGCGGTGCGCGGCTGAGGAGGGGCGATGGAACTGCGCAATCCCATCGGCCGCGCCCGCGGCCTCGGCTCGGCCGGCGAGGGCGCCTCGCACTGGATCGCGCAGCGCGTCACCGCGGTGGCGCTCGCGCTGCTCTCGCCGTGGCTGCTGTGGGCGATCCTCGGGCTCGCCTCCGGCGACTACGCCGACGCGCGCAGCTTCCTGGCGCAGCCGCTCAACGCGGCCTTGATGGCGGCCTACATGCTTTGCCTGTTCTATCACGCGCAACTCGGTATCCAGGTGGTGGTGGAGGACTACGTCCACACGCGCTGGCTCGAGATCGTGCTGCAGATCACGACCAAGTTCGCCTGTTTCCTGGCCGCGATCGCCAGCGTGCTGGCGATCGTCCGCATCGCACTGGGTGCCTGAGGCCATGCCCGCGTACAAGATCCAGGAACACAAGTACGACGTGGTCGTGGTCGGCGCCGGCGGCGCCGGCCTGCGCGCCACCTTCGGCATGGCCGCCAAGGGCCTGTCGACCGCCTGCCTGACCAAGGTGTTCCCGACCCGCTCGCACACGGTGGCGGCGCAGGGCGGCATCTCGGCCGCGCTCGGCAACATGGGCGAGGACGACTGGCGCTTCCACTTCTACGACACCATCAAGGGCTCGGACTGGCTCGGCGACCAGGACGCGATCGAGTACATGTGCCGCGAGGCGATCCCGGCCATCATCGAGCTCGAGCACTACGGCGTGCCGTTCTCGCGCACCGAGGACGGCCGCATATACCAGCGCCCGTTCG
>CAZTNB010000142.1:1437-7652 GCA_964614825.1 uncultured Gammaproteobacteria bacterium | reverse complement strand
CCGCTGCCGTAGAGCAGCTGCTCCCACAGGCCGGCGCCCAGCGCCACCCAGGCGGCGACGAACGCCACCAGCGCCAGTTGCCAGCGACCGGCCGATAGCGGCGTGGTCGCGACCACCAGCTGCGCGCGCTGGTCCCAATGCGTGCGGCCGTGGTTGAGGCGCCGCGCACCGGCGATCAGCATCGCGAAGAAGGCGATCACCGGGATGCCCAGGGCCAGGCCGCGCACGTACACGTCGAGCGCGCGGGCGAAGGCGGTGGCCGGGCCGGGCCGGCCGCCATCGGCGCGCAGCACGCGCAGGCCCAGCAGCGCCTTGCCGGGCGTGGTGCCGGCGACCGCGAGCATCAGCGCCTCGAGCGGCACCAGGGCGACGAAGGCGAGCATCCACTGCACCACCGGCGCCGGCGCCTCGACCAGCGAGGTCACCAGTTCCGGCCCCTGCACGGCGGCGCGCGTGGCGTAGTGCCAGGCGACGATCGCGGCGACCATGCCCAGCGTCAGCGTATCGATGCCGCGGGCGAGGAAGCGGCGCAGGCATTCGAGCGCGGCGATGGCGCTCTGGCTGGTCGCGGTCGTGGCGGCCGCGCCCGGCGATTTCGCCGCCGCGCCGGACTTCGCCGCCGCGGCGGCGCTGGCCTTGGCCGTGTGCAGTGCGGCCAGGGCCCGTTGGCGCTCCGGCGTGGCGGCCGACAGCAGGCGCTGGCCGTCGTCGCCGGCCTGCCGGCGTTGCTGGGCCTGCGCGCGACGTTGCGCGGCGCTCGGTTTGGGCTGGGGGGCCGCCGCCGGTTGCGCGCGCTCGACCGCCACCCGTTCGGCGACGCGCGACTGCGCGCTGGTCGCGGAGCGGGCCGCGTCGGCGGCCGGCGTGGGCGCGGCCGCGCCCTCGATCGGTCGCCATTCGGCGATCTCGACGTGCCAGGCCAGGGCATCGGCCGGGAATGCGCCGCGCCCGTGCGAATCGAGCATGGCCGCGCGCGTCATCGGCCCGACCGCATGGCCGTCGGCACCGGCGACATACCACCCGTCCCGCAGGGTCTTCATCCGCACCACCGGCGCCGCACACCGGGCGCCAGTGTAGCCGTAGCCCGGCGCGGCCGGCGACGCGGGTGCGGTCGGCGTCCGGCGGCCGCGGCGCACCTGCCCCAAGGGGGCGAGTTGACCTGTGTCAAGGGGCACCGCGGGCACCCGGTGTAGACATGCAGATGAGTTCGAGGATCAGTCAGCCCCCAACGGGGCGACCCACAGCCGACGGATCGGCGCGGCACGGGACCGGGGAGGTCCTTGCGATGGCATCCCGCGTGCGTCGAGCGATCCAGTGGCTGCGCCGGCCCCACGCGGCCATGGCCGCCGGGACCCTCCTCTTCATCGGCATCGTCCTCGGCGCCGCCGGCCTCGGCGGCTTCGGCGCGTTCATGGGCCACACCAACACCCAGGAGTTCTGCATCTCCTGCCACGAGATGCAGGCGTTCCCCTACGCCGAGCTGCAGCAGAGTGCGCACTGGACCAGCCCCAGCGGGGTGCGGCCCGGCTGCCCGGATTGCCACGTGCCCAAGGCGCTGGTGCCCAAGCTCCTGCGCAAGATCCAGGCCACGTTCAACGAGGTGCCCAACCACCTGCTCGGCAAGATCGACACGCCCGAGAAGTACGAGGCCCATCGGCTGGCGATGGCGCAGAGGGTCTGGGACGAGATGAAGGCCAGCGACTCGCGCGAGTGCCGCGGTTGCCACAACGTCGCCGCGATGGCGCTCGACGAGCAGCGCCCGCGCGCCCGTGCCCAGCACGAGGACGCGGCCAAGACCGGCGAGACCTGCATCGATTGCCACAAGGGCATCGCCCACACCAAGCCGAAGCTGCCGGACGAGCCGGCGGCCGAGGACGACTTCTCGCTCTGAACGGAGCCCGCCCATGACACCGAACCACCAGCCCGCCCGCTTCCACCCGCTCGCCGTCGCACTGGCCGCGAGTCTTGCCCTGCTCGGCACCGGCGCCGGCGCGGTGGACTGGAGCGGAGTCGCCAGCAAGGACGTGCCGGTGTTCTATCCCGGACAGGCCTCGTGGGAATGGGCGCTGACCGAGAAGGATCACAGCGGCGCGCCCAAGTTCCGCGAGGGCAAGAACTGCGGCGCCTGCCACAAGGGCGAGGAGGCCGACATGGGCAAGCGCATCGCGGGCGGCGAGAAGCTCGAGCCGCATCCGATCGCCGGCAAGCCGGGGTCGAACGTGCTCAAGGTCGCCGCCGCGCGCGACGACGCGCGCCTGTACCTGCGCTTCGCCTGGAAGCCGTCGGCCACGGCCGGGACGCCGATGGACCCGGATCACTCGGCGCGCGTCACCGTCATGTTCGACGACGGCTCGGTCAAGGAAGCGACCCGGGCCGGCTGCTGGGGCAGTTGCCACGACGATGCGATCGGCATGGCCAGCGCGCCTGCCGCCGGCGAGATCACCAAGTACCTCGGCGCTTCGCGCACCAAGCTGGGCCGCATGGGCGGCGGCGAGAACTACAAGGCCGCCGCGGACCTCGAGGCCCTGCTCGGCGCCGGCACCTTCCTCGAGTACTGGCAGGCGCGACTCAACCCGGGCAAGCCGGCGGTGCCGGTGAGCGGCTGGGTGCTGGACAAGCGCCAGGAACACAAGCCCGCGGCAGTGACCGCCGATGCCGAGTTCGCCAATGGCGAATGGAGCGTGGTGCTGAGCCGCGCGCTCGCCAGCGCCGGACCGGGGCAGAAGGCGCTGGCACCGGGCAAGACGTACACGCTGGGCTTCGCGCTGCACGACGACCACACCAACCACCGTTACCACTACGTCTCGTTCGAGCACACGCTGGTGCTCGACCAGGGCGCCGCGGACTTCGTCGCGGCGAAGCACTGACGGATCGCAGCCGGCACCCATACGGCGGCACGGAGGATTCATGCGCACGAACCTGAAGGCTGGCTGGCGGACCGGATGGCTCGGGGCCTGCCTGCTGGTGCTGCTGCCCTGGGCCCTCGGCGCGCGCGCGGAGGTGCCGGCCGCGGCGGCGGAGTCGGTGCGCGTGTGCACCAAGTGCCACGACGAGACCGATGCCGCGCCGGTGCTGTCGATCCTCAAGTCCAGGCACGCCACCGTCGGCGACCCGCGCACGCCCTTCGCCGAGGAGGCGTGCGTGACCTGCCACGGCAGGAGCGAGGACCACGTGCGCAAGGCCGAGGCCGGCGCCGAACGGGCCGCCCCCGACATCGTGTACGAGGGCCCGCGGGCCTCGCCGACCAAGGCCATCAACGCGCTGTGCATGACCTGCCACGAAGGCGGCCTGCGCATGCACTGGCAGGGCAGCGTGCACGAATTCCAGGGCGAGGCCTGCACCAGCTGCCACGACATCCACACCGGCCACGACCCGGTGCTGGCCAAGGACACCCAGGCCGACGTGTGCTTCACCTGCCACCAGAACAAGCGCGCCGAGATCCTGCGCCCGTCCACCCATCCCATCCGCGAAGGCGAGATGAGCTGCAGCGATTGCCACAACCCGCACGGCTCCACCGGCCCGCGCCTGTTGACCGAGGGCACGGTCAACGAGACCTGCTACACCTGCCACCAGGAGAAGCGCGGTCCGTTCCTGTGGGAGCACCAGCCGGTGCGCGAGGACTGCACGATCTGCCACAAGCCGCACGGCTCGGTGCACGCGAACCTGCTCAAGACCCGCAGTCCGTGGCTGTGCCAGCAGTGCCACATGGCGTCGCAGCATCCCAGCACCGCCTACAGCGGCACCGGCCTGCCCGGGCCGGCCACGCCGTCCGGCGCGCAGCAGCTGCTCGGCAAGAGCTGCCTCAACTGCCACCAGCAGGTGCACGGCAGCAACCATCCCTCGGGCGTGCGCAAGACGCGTTAGCGCAACCCGTTCCGCAAGCGAGGTGATGCATGAACACCCAGGGCGGAGTCAACCGGATCGGCCAGCGGCCGCTGGCGGTGCTGGCGGCGGCGATCCTGCTGGCGCTGGCGGCGCCGGTCGCCGTCGCGCAGGAACAGCAGGAGGAGGAATCCTCGTTCTCGCTCGACGATGAGCCGGCCCTCACCGAGGAGACGGCCAAGGAGCCCGATCCCGACCTCAAGGTGCAGCGCAACTGGGTCGAGATCGGCGTCGGCTACGTCAGCGACTCCTCGTTCAAGTTCGGCAAGTACACCGGACTCGAGAACGAGGGCCTCTATGGCGTGCTGTCCTTCGACGTCGGCGGCCGCGCGCCATGGGACGGCGAGATCGCCAGCTGGTGGCGCGCCACCGGTTCCGACCTCGGGCTGAACTCGCGCGAGCTCGGCGTCGAGGGCGGCGTGCAGGGCAAGTACCGCGTCTACGCCGGCTACGACGAGATCCCGACCTACCGTTCCGACAGCGCCAGCACGATCTACACCGGCGCCGGCCCGGACGGCATCCAGCGCCTGCCCGGCAACTGGGTGCCGGCGCAGACCACGGCCGGCATGACCCAGCTCAACAACAGCCTCGAGCCGATCGACCTCGAGCAGCTGCGGCGCCGCTTCGACCTCGGCTTCGACGGCACCGTGCGCGAGCACTGGGACTTCGGCACCAGCTGGCGCCACGAGGACCGCAACGGCAACAAGTCCTTCGGCGCCGTGATCGGCAACAGCGGCGGCAATCCGCGCGCGGTGCTGGTCGCCGAGCCCATCGACTACAGCAGCGACGACTTCGACGCGGTGGTGAGCTTCCGCGACCCGAAGAAGCAGTTCAGCCTCGCGTACCACGCGTCCCTGTTCGACAACAACCAGGGCAGCTTCGGCTGGGAGAACGCCTACTCGGCGATCAACGGCTGGACGCCGGCGGCCGGCTTCCCGACCGGCGACGGCCAGGCCAGCACCCCGCCGGAGAACCAGTTCCACCAGGTCAGCGGCGCCGGCGGCTGGTCCTTCGCCGGCAACATGCGCCTCGACGGCGACCTCGCCTTCGGCCGCATGACCCAGGACGACACCTACCTGCCGTACACCGTGAACCCGGCGCTGGCCGCGACCATCACCCAGCCGCTGCCGCGCAGCTCGCTGGACGGCCGCATCGACACCACCGTGGGCAACCTGCGCCTGTCGGGCCGGCCCACGGACCAGCTGCGCTGGGATGCCTCGGTCCGCTACGACGACCGCGACAACCAGACCCCGCGCGACGAGTACGTGTACATCGGCGGCGATTCGCTGGCGCAGAACACCGGCACCACCAGCAGCTTCCGCCGCTTCAACGAGCCGATGAGCTACAAGGAGAAGAAGTACCGCGGCGACGTCGGCTACCGCTTCGCCGACTGGCTCGACGCCGCGCTGGTGGGCGAGTACCGCGACATCGAGCGCACCTACTCCGAGCGCGAGGAAGCCGAGGAGACCAACTGGTCGCTGTTCCTGCGCAGCAACCCGTGGGACAGCTTCGAGGCCTCGCTGCAGCTGACCGCGGCCAGCCGCGACGGCTCCACCTACGTGGGCAACGAGCCGTTCCTGTCCGGTTACTCGCCCGGGTACACCAGCACCGTCCCGGGCGGCTGGGAGAACGCGCCGGGCCTGCGCAAGTACCACCTGGCCGACCGCGACCGGCAGCAGGCGATCCTGCACCTGGGCTACATGCCGACCGAGGCCTGGGTGTTCGGGCTCAACGTCAACTACATCGACGACGACTACGACAGTTCCGAACTCGGCCTCACCAGCAGCATCGCCAGCGACTACACGCTCGACATCGCCTATGCGCCGGGGCAGAACTGGAGCGCCTACGGCTTCTACACCTACGAGCGCATGGACGCCGACCAGGACGGGCGCAGCATCCGCGGCGCCGCCACCCGCGTGGCCGACGCCGAGGACCCGACCCGTTCCTGGTTCGCCGACCAGCGCGACGACGTCCTGACCTGGGGCCTCGGCGTCGAGACGCGCTGGTTCGAGGACAAGCTCGAGCTCAACCTCGACTACCTCGAGTCGGACTCCGAGTCGGACATGTACGTCACCGCCGGCACCGCGCTGGCCTATGCGCCGCTGCCGACGCTGGAGACCGACCTGTCCTCGCTGGGCGTGAACGCGACCTGGCGCTGGAACAAGGACATCTCGCTGCGTGGCGGCTACTGGCTGCAGCAGTACGACTCCACCGACTGGGCGCTGGACGGCGTGGAAGCGAACCAGCTCGCCAACGTCATCCTGTTCGGCGAGGAGAGCCCCGACTACAACGTGCACGTGGTCACGTTCAGCGTCGTGGTCAACTTCTAGCGG
>CAZTNB010000142.1:0-1337 GCA_964614825.1 uncultured Gammaproteobacteria bacterium | reverse complement strand
AGGCCCTGGATGAGCTCCTCGATCGTCGCGCGGTACTCGCCGACCAGCGCACGCTCCTCGCGCCGCTCGGCCGTGCGGCCGAAGGGGTCGAAGAAGGTGCCGCGCAGGCCCTTGAACTTCGCCAGCAGCCGGAACGCGCGCAACACCCACGGCCCGTACTCGCGCTTGACCAGGTGCCCGGCCTCGTCCTTCGCCGCCAGCAGCGGCGGGGCGAGGTGGAAGTGCAGCTTGAAGTCGCCGTCGAAGGTCTCGCGCAGGCGTTGCTCGAAGTCGCCGCGGCTGTAGAGCCGCGCGACCTCGTACTCGTCCTTGTAGGCCATCAGCTTGAAGGCATAACGCGCCACGGCCTCGGCCAACCCGGTCAGGCCATTGGCCCTGGACTTCTCGGCCTCCACCACCCGATCGACCAGCGACTTGTACCGCGCCGCATAGGCCGCGTCCTGGTAGTCGGTGAGGAAGGCCACGCGACGCGCGATGGTCTCGTCGAGGTTGCGCGACATCCGGTGCGGATCGTCGAGCGCGACGACGCCGGGCGCGCGCGGCGGCGCCGCGGCCGCGGCGCGCACCCTGGCCGGATCGTGCGCCGCGAGGCGGCCCCAGGCGAAGGCCTGCTTGTTCATCTCGATCGCGGCCTCGTTGAGCTCGATCGCGCGCAGGAGCGCCTCGTGGCTCACCGGCACCAGGCCCTTCTGCCAGGCATAGCCCAGCATGAAGAGATTGGTGGCGATGGAGTCCCCGAGCAGCGTGGTGGCGAGGTCGGTCGCCTCGATCAGCGCCGGCTCACGCCCTTCCAGCGCGAGGCGCACCGCGGCCACGATCTCGGCGCCCGGGAACTGCATGTCGGCGTTGCGGGTGAAGGTGCCCGGCATGGCCTCGTAGGTGTTGAGCACCACCTGCGTGCGCGAGGCGCGGATCTTCGACAGCGCCCAGTAGTCGTTCACGACCACGATGTCGCAGCCGAGCACGAGGTCGGCCTCGCCGGCGGCGATGCGCACCGCGTGGATGTCCTTGGGCGCCTTCGCCACCCGCACGTGCGTGGTGACCGCGCCGCCCTTCTGCGCCAGGCCGGTCTGGTCGAGCACGCTGGTGCCCTTGCCCTCGAGGTGCGCGGCCATGCCGATCAGCGCGCCGATGGTCACCACGCCGGTGCCGCCGATGCCGGTGACCAGGATGTTCCAGGGCTGGTCCAGGACCGGCAGCACGGGCTGCGGCAGGCCGTCGAACAGCCCCTCCGACTTCGAGCCCTTGCGCTTGCGCACGCTGCCGCCGTGCACGGTGACGAAGCTGGGGCAGAAGCCGTTGACGCAGGAGTAGTCCTTGTTGCAGTTGGACTGGTC
>CAZTNB010000141.1:0-7746 GCA_964614825.1 uncultured Gammaproteobacteria bacterium | reverse complement strand
ACCGCGCTGGCTATGATGCCCGCATGCCCCTGCTCGATCGCCTGCGCGAGCTCATCGGCGCCGCCCACGTGCTCACGGGCGACGCGATGGCCGCCTGGGAAACCGACTGGCGCCGGCGCGCGCGCGGCCGCGCGCTCGCCGTGGCGCGGCCGGCGGACACCGCCGAGGTCGCCGCGGTGGTGCGCGCCTGCGCCGCCCACGGCGTGCCGATCGTGCCGCAGGGCGGCAACACCGGCCTCGTCCAGGGCGGCATCCCCGATGCCAGCGGCACGCAACTGGTGCTGAGCCTGGCCCGGCTCGACCGGGTGCGGGCGCTGGACGCCGACAACCAGACCCTCACCGTCGAGGCCGGCTGCGTGCTGGCGCGGGTGCAGCAGGCGGCCGCCGACGCCGGCCTGCTGTTCCCGCTCAGCCTCGCCGCCGAGGGCAGCTGCACCATCGGCGGCAACCTCGCCACCAACGCCGGCGGCACCCAGGTGCTGCGCTACGGCAACGCGCGCGAGCTGTGCCTGGGGCTCGAGGTGGTGACGCCGGCCGGCGAGGTCTGGGACGGGCTCTCGGGCCTGCGCAAGGACAACACGGGCTACGACCTGCGCGACCTCTACGTCGGCAGCGAGGGCACGCTGGGCATCATCACCGCGGCCACGCTCAAGCTGCATCCGCAGCCTCGCTCGCGCGGCACCGCGCTGGCGGCGAGCGACTCGCTGGCGCAGTGCGTGCGCCTGCTCGCGCTGGCCAGCCGCACGCTGGGGCCGGCGCTTACCGGCTTCGAGCTCATGGGCCGCGCGGCGCTGGCGCTGGTGGAGCGCCACTTTCCGCAGTTGCCGCGGCCGCTGGCGCCCGCGCCCTGGACGGTGCTGGTCGAGCAGGCCGATGCGCTGGACGAAGCGCCGGCGCGCGAGCGGATGGAGGCCTTGCTGGCGGCGGCGCAGGCCGAGGGGCTGGTGACGGATGCGGTGCTGGCCAACAGCACGGCGCAGCGTCGCGCGCTGTGGCAGCTGCGCGAGTCGATCCCGCTGGCGGAGGCGGCCGAGGGCGCCAATGCCAAGCACGACATCGCCCTGCCGATCTCGGCGATCCCGGCCTTCGTGGCGGCCGTCGAGGCGGCCCTGCAGGCGGCCCTTCCCGGCGCGCGGGTGGTCAACTTCGGCCACCTGGGCGACGGCAACCTGCACTACAACGTGCAGCCGCCGGCGGGCGCCGATCCCGCCGCCTGGCTGCAGGCGCACGAAGCCCCGGTGCATCGCCTGGTGCACGACGCGGTGGCGGCGCGCGGCGGCAGCATCAGCGCCGAGCATGGCATCGGCGCGCTCAAGCGCGGCGAGCTGGCGCGTTACGAGGGCGCGGTGGCGATGGGCCTGATGCGCGCGATCAAGCAGGCGCTGGATCCGCGCGGACTGATGAATCCGGGCCGGGTGCTGTAGCGCCCGCGCCTGCGCCGGCCAGCGCCGCGTCCCAACCGAAGCGCTGCAGCAGCCGGCGCCAGTCCGCGTCCAGCGGCGCCTCGATCGCCAGCGGCTCGCCGCTGCGCGGATGCGCCAGCGCCACCCGCCAGGCGTGCAGCAGCAGGCGATGCACGCCGAAGTGGACCCGGAACAGGCGATTGTGGTCGCCGCGGCCGTGCGTGGTGTCGCCGACCAGGGGATGCGAGACGTGGTGCAGGTGGCGCCGGATCTGCTGGTAGCGGCCGGTCTCGGGTTCCAGCCACAGCAGGGCGTAGCGTTGCTGCGGGTAGCGCCCCATGGCGAGCGGCAACTCCACGGTGGCGAGGCGCCGCCACTGCGTGCGCGCCGGCCTGGCCTCGCGCTTGCCCGGCGCGTCCAGCGGGTAGTCGACCACGCCCTCGGACTGCGGCCAGCCGCGCACCACGCCAAGGTAGGCCTTGCGCACGCTGCGCTGCATGAACTGCCGGCCCAGGGCCGCGGCCATGCCGCGGTCGGCGGCCAGCAGGACCACGCCGCTGGTGGCGCGATCGAGCCGGTGGGCCAGGTAAAGCGTGCGCCCGGTCGCGATGCGCGCCAGGTCGATCAGGTATTCCTCGTCGCGGCCGACCAGGTGGCTGCGGTGCACCGCGAGGCCGGCCGGCTTGGCCACCGCGACCAGGGCCTCGTCGGCGTACAGCACGGCCAGCGGCGGATGCGGGTTCACCGGGACATGGTAGCGGCGGCCCGCGCAGGGCTATGCTCGCGCCGCGCGGCCGTGGCCGCCAGGGGTGGGGGGCGATGGAACACAAGGGCGGTTGCCATTGCGGCGCGCTGCGCTACTCGATCGGCGCGCCGCTCGCCGACATCGCGCACTGCCACTGCGCGACCTGCCGCCGCACCACCGGCGGCATCGCCGTGACCTGGGCCACGGTGCCGCGCAGCGCGTTCCGCTGGGTGCGCGGCGTGCCGGCGGCGTACCGCTCCAGCAACCATGCGCAGCGCTTCCACTGCCGCCGCTGCGGCGGACAGGTCGCGCTGTGGACCTCGAAGGCGCCGCTGACCATGGACATCACCGTGGCCACGCTCGACCACCCGGAAGCACATCCGGCGACGCGCCACATCTGGACCAGTTCGAGGTTGCCCTGGCTGCACCTGGACGAGGACCTGCCGGGGGAGCCGGAGGAGACGTACTAGGCGGGTGCCGGCAGCGCGGGCAGCGCCGGCCGACCCTGCGCGAGGCCGCGCCCATGCGCCGGACCACGATCCGGCGAATGGCTCAGCGCCGCAGCGCCAGCGCGAACGCCGCGATGCCGGCCCCGGCGAGCCCCAGCGTGAGCCACGGCACCTGGCCCCAGTGCGGGCCCGGCGCGTCGAGGCCCAGCAGCACGCTCGCGCCCACCACCAGGCCCGCGCCCAGCACCGCCCAGACCACGCGGCGCTGGCTGCGCGCGGTGGTCTCGGCGAGCCGATGCAGGTCGTCCGAACGCATCACCAGGGCCTGCTCGCCGCGCGCCGCGCGCTCGAGGTAACCGTGCACCAGGCGCGGCAACTCCGGCGCCTGGCGCACCAGTTCGGGCAGGCGCCGGCGCATTTCCTCGCCCAGCGCGCGCAGCGAGTACTTCTCGCGCAGGATCTCGTCCAGCACCGGCTGCG
This sequence comes from uncultured Gammaproteobacteria bacterium, assembly GCA_964614825.1. Lineage (GTDB taxonomy): Bacteria > Pseudomonadota > Gammaproteobacteria > Xanthomonadales > Ahniellaceae > JAGOEZ01. The sequence continues at coordinate 4,669 of CAZTNB010000141.1, read as the reverse complement.
CCACCGACCAGATGTCGATCGTGGGATCGAGCAGCCGGCCCATGCCCTCGATGTTGAGCAGGGTCTTCTGCAGCAGCAGCAGCTGCGGCTGGATGGTGAGTTCGTAGCGGTGCGCGACCCTGAACAGCTTGACCAGCACCTCGCCGAGCGAGATCTGCGACAGCGGGCGGGTGAAGTACGGCTCCGCCACCGCGCGCACCGCCGCCTCGAGGTCGTCGACGCGGATGTGCGCCGGCATCCAGCCGGCCTCGATGTGCAGGATCGCGATGCGCCGGTAGTCGCGGCGGAACATGGCGTCGAAGTTGGCCGCCAGGTACCACTGGTCGGCCTCGGGCAGCGAACCCATGATGCCGAAGTCGAGCGCGATGTAGCGCGGATCGTCCTGGCGCTGCGCGTCGACCCAGATGTTGCCGGCGTGGGCGTCGGCGTGGAAGAAGTTGTCGCGGAAGACCTGCTCGTAGAACAGGCGCACGCCCTTGGTCGCCAGCTTGCGCCGGTCGACGCCGGCGGCGTCGAGCGCGGCGATGTCGTCGGAGGCGATGCCGTACACGCGCTCGAGCGTGAGCACGCGCCCGGCCGACAGCGGCCAGATCACCTCGGGCACCAGCAGGTCGGGCGAATCGGCGAAGTTGCGCCGCAGCAGGCTGGCGTTGGCGCCCTCGCGCTGCAGGTCGAGCTCGTCGCGCAGGGTGCGCTCGATCTCCGCCACCACCTCCAGCGGCTGGATGCGCCGCGCATCCGGCGCGTAGCGCGCGGCCAGCCCGCCCAGGGTCCGCAGCAGCGCGAGGTCGGTGGCGATGCGCTGCTCCACGCCCGGCCGCAACACCTTCACCACCACCTGGCGGCCGTCGGCGAGCTCCGCGGCGTGGACCTGCGCCACCGAGGCCGAGGCCAGCGGCTCGCGCTCGAAGCGCGCGTAGAGCTGCGCCACCGGCTTGCCCAGCGCGCGCTCGACCTCGGCCTGCGCCAGCGCGCCGTCGAACGGCGCGACGCGGTCCTGCAGCAGCGCCAGCTCCGCCGCCACGTCGGGCGGCAGCAGGTCGCGGCGGGTGGAGAGGATCTGGCCGAACTTGACGAAGATCGGCCCCAGTTCCTCCAGCGCCAGGCGCAGCCGCTGGCCGCGCGACATGGTCGCCACCCCGGGTGGCGAGGGCGCGATCAGGCCGCGCAGCGGCCGCAGCGGCCGGAACACCCGCAGCGCCTCGACCAGCTCGTCGAGCCGGTAGCGCAGCAGCACGCGCGCGATCGCGTACAGGCGCAGCAGGCTGCCGCTCATGCGCGGGGATCCGTGCCCGGCGCCGCCCTGGCGACTCGCGCGGCGAGGCGCTCGACGTCGTCGCGCAGGCGATCGACGTCGTCATGGAAGGCGTCGAGTTCCTCGCGCGCGACCACGTCGCCGCGCTCGTCGCGCACGTAGTCGGCGGCGTCGCGCGCGAGCGAGGCGCCGCTGTCGCGCGCCCAGTCGAAGGCGGAACGCAGCGCGCGCGCCAGCTGCGGCCCGAAGGCGACGCCGAAGCGGCGGGCGAAGGCGTCCTCGAGGTCGGGCTCGAAGCGCTCGGCGAGTTGCGACAGGCGCCGGGCCAGGTCGGCATCGCCCGACATCTGCACCTTGCCGGCCGGCAGTCCGCCGGCGGCGGGCAGCAGCATGGCGGCGAGGCCGGACAGGGAACTGCGCAAGGACAGGTCGGGATCGGCGCCCGTCGCGCGCGGGCCGACGCGCAGGCGCCCGTCGTTCACGTCCAGGCGCAGGCCGAGGTCGGCCGCGGTCCACGACAGCTCCACGCTGCGCCCTTCCAGCGGCCCGAGGCGCTGCGCGCTGGCCGGGTCGAGCGCCAGCGCGCGGTTGAGCACTTCCTCGAGCGCACCGCCGGCCAGAGCCAGCAGCGGATTGGGGGGTCGGGGGGCTTCCATGCGCGCAGTGTATCCGGGCGCGCGCCTTGTCCCCCGCGCGAGACGCCGCCCCGCCCGCAGGAGCCCGCTGCGCGGGCGACCGGGAGCGCGGACCGCCCGATCCAGGCGTTACGCCGGGTCGCGGCGCGGCGGTCGCCCGCGCTGCGGGCTCCTGCCGCGGTCGGGGTGGCTGCGCGTCGGCGCCGCTCAATCGGCGAGCAGGTGCCGCCCCTCGTCGCTGCGGAACCACTCGCGCACGCGGCCGATGCCCTCGCCCATCGACACCTTCACCACGTAGCCGAGGTCGCGCTTGGCCGCGCTGATGTCGAACCAGTGCGCGGTCGCGAGCTGCTCGGCCACGAAACGGGTCATCGGCGGCTCGGCCGACAGGCGCAAGGCGCCGTAGACCGTTTCCAGCACGTGCCCCAGCGCGTGCGCCGCCCGATACGGGATGCGCCGGGTCACCTTCGGCAGGCCGCCGGCGTTGAGCAGCGCGTTGACCAGGTCGTCGAGCTTCCACGGCGCGTCGTTGCTGATGAAGTACGCGCGACCGGCGCAGTCGGCGCCGGGGCGGACGCGGTCGAGCGCATCGAGGTGCGCCTGCGCGGCGTTGTCGATGTAGGTGGCGTCGACCGGCTTCGACTCCTTGCCGACGAAGCGCAGGCGCCCGGCGCGCGCGCGCCGCACCAGCCGCGGCAGCAGGTGGTTGTCGCCGGGACCCCAGACCAGGTGCGGCCGCAGCGCGACCGTGGCGAGGTCGGGACCGTTGGCCTGCAGCACGCGCTGTTCGGCGATGGCCTTGGTGCGCGGATAGTGCGCGGTGAAATGCGTGGCGATGGGCGCGCGCTCGTCCACCCCCTCGAGGTCGCGGCCGGCGTGGACCACGCTGGGCGTGGAGGTGTGCACCAGGCGCCCGATGCCGTTCATGAAGCAGGCCGCGATCACGTGGTCGGTGCCGGCGACGTTGGCCTGGTAGTAGTCCTCCAGCGCGCCCCAGGCGCCGGCCCTGGCCGCGGTGTGGATGATCGCGTCGCAGCCCTTGCTGGCCGCGAGCACCGCGTCGAGGCTGGCGATGTCGCCCTGCACCTGGCGCACCGCGAGCCATTCGAGCTGCGGGTAGGTGTTGCGCGCGAGGCTCACCACCTCGTCGCCGCGCGCGCGCAGCAGGCGGCAGACCGCGGTGCCGAGGAAGCCGCCGCCGCCGGTGACCAGCACGCGCATCAGCGCCCCTCCCCGGCCAGCCCCGCGCGCGGCACGCGGCGCACCAGCCGCGCCACCTCGCGCGCCAGCGCCTCGCGGCCGATCTTGGCGTTGTGGCGGATGTCGACCGGGAAGGCATGGCGGCGCACGAAGCGCGTGATGTCGCGCGTCATCGCGTGGGCCGCGGCCCGCGCCGCCAGTTCGCCGCGCAACGCGGCCCAGTCGCCGCGATCGGCCTCGACGCACAGCACCGGCTCCTGCGTCGCGCCGGCGCCGAGGCCGACCAGCGCGCTGCGGCGCACGGCCGGATGGGAATTGAACAGGCCTTCGACCATTTCGGTGAACAGTGTGCCGCCGGCGGTGCGCACGCGGTGCGACTTGCGTCCCACGAACCACAGCCGGCCTTCGGCATCGAACCAGCCCAGGTCGCCCATGCGGTGCACGCGGCGCATGCCGCCGCCGGGCAAGGCCTCGGCGATCCCGGCCAGTTCGGTGGCGCCGGCGCGGCCGTAGTAACCGCGGCTCGCGGTGGGGCCGGCCACCGTGATCTCGCCGACCTCGCCCGGCGGCAGCTCGAGCGCGTCGCTCCAGCGCGGGATCGGCGCGTCGTCGATCGTGATCACGCGCACCGTGTTGGCCACCAGCGGCCGGCCCACGCAGATGCCGCGCCCCGCCTCGGTGCCGGGCCGGCCCACGGCGAGGATCTCGCGGCCCTCGATCGCCGCCACCGGCAGGCACTCGGTGGCGCCGTAGGGGGTCCAGATCGTGGCGTCGCCGGGCAGCATGCGGTAGGCGCGCTCGACGATGTCGGGCCGCACCGGCGCGCCGGCGGAGATCACGCGCTTGAGGGTGGGCAGGCTCACGCCCTCGGCGACCGCATGGCGGCTCAGCGTGTCGAGCAGCGCCGGCGAGCCGAACATCGTGGTGCAGGCGCGCGACCGGATCGCGGCGATGAGCTTGCGCGGGTCGGCCTGCGCGGGCCGCGTGGGATCCATGTCCGGGATCACGCTGGTCATGCCCAGGCCCGGATCGAACAACGCGAAGGGCGGGAAGGTGGGCAGGTCCACCTCGCCCGGCGCGATGCCGAAGGCTGCGCGGATCAGCTCCACCTGGGCGAGGAAGTTGGGGTGGGTGTACTCGACGCCCTTGGGCACGCCGGTGGAGCCGGAGGTGTAGAGGATCGCCGCAAGCTCGCCGTCCCACTCGTCGCCGGCGAAGTCCCTGTCGGCGCGCATCCCGCCAGCGACCGCACGCGCCGTATCGGCGGCTCCCGCGGCATCGATGTCGCCCGCTATATCCTCGTCGCCTTGGCAGGAGCGCATCTCATGCGCGACCGCGGACGCCGTATCGCTCGTCCGGGCGCCAAGGTGGTTCGCGGCGCCGCGGTCGCGCATGAGATGCGCTCCTGCAGGGGCAGCGTGGCCTGGTTGGCGACCGAAGGCCCGCACCTTGGCGAGCGTGTGCCCGCCCCAGAACCAGCGCGGCCCCACGGTGACGAGCGTGCGCACGGTGTCGCGGCCCCAGCCCAGCAGCACGCGCGCCGCGTGCGCGAGCGGGATGCCGATGAAGGCCTGCGGCT
>CAZTNB010000140.1:0-7756 GCA_964614825.1 uncultured Gammaproteobacteria bacterium | reverse complement strand
GGCGTCCCGCGCCGGGCCGCCGCCCACGCTAGCAGCGACTTGCGTAAACGCAACGTCACGACCCCCGGCGGGGCGCCGGGGGTCGGGTTGCGTTGCTGCCGGCCGACGGCCGGCGCCGTGCGCGCCTCAGTTGGCGTGCTTCTGCGCCGCCTTGCAGTCCTTGTCGGTGGACTTGCACGGCTTGTGCTTCTGGACCTGCGCGCCATTGCTGGCGGCTTCGGTGGTCTTGCCGGCGGGCGTGTCCGCGGGCGCGGCGACCGCGGTCGGCGTGCTGCCGGCCGGCGGGGTCGCGGCCGGGGTGGCGGCCTGGGCCGCGGCTCCGGCCACGGCGAGGACCAGCGCGAACGGAAGGATGCGGAAGGCAATGCGCGACATGGCTCGACTCCTCGTTGGGGGGATGGCGCCGGCCCTGCCGGCGTCGAGGAGCACATTGCGCCCGCGGCGATGGCCGCGCGCTGGCCCGCGGATTACGCCGCTGTCATCCGCGCGCCCGCCGGGTCGACGGCGCCGGGCACCGCGTCGCGCAACCCGCGCTGCATGAACAGCAGGTCGATGTCGCGGCCGAACTTGCGACCCACTGCCGGCAGCAGCCCCACCTCGGCGAAGCCCAGCGCGCGATGCAGGCCCACCGAGCCCGGATTGGCCAGCGGGTCGCTGATGCCGGCGACGACCTGCGCGTAGCCGCGCTCGCGGCAGCGTTCGAGCAGGTCGGCCAGGAGGATGCGGCCGATGCCGCGACGGCGCAGGTCCTCGCGCACGTACACCGAATGCTCCACGGTGGCCGCGTAGGCCGGGCGCGCGCGGAACACGCCGGCATAGGCGTAGCCGACCACGCCGTCCGCGCCCTCGGCCACCCGCACCGGGTAGCCCTGCGCGAGCAGCGCGCCCAGGCGCCGCGCGATCTCGGCCGCATCCGGCGGATCGAACTCGAAGCTGATGGTGGTGCGCGCGACGTACGGCGCGTAGATCGCCGCCACCGCGGCGGCGTCGCCGCCGCTCCAGTCGCGCAGGCCGGCGCTCACCCGTGCGCGTGGCCGCCGGGCTCGTGCGCGTGGCCGTGCGCGATCTCCTCGGCGCTGGCTTCGCGCACGTCGAGGATCTCGATGTCGAAGCGCAGCGTGCGTCCGGCCATCGGATGGTTGAGGTCGACGTCGATCACGGTCTCGCCGACCTTGACCACGGTCACCACGCGCGGGCCCTGGTTGGTGCCGAGCACGGTGCTGTCGCCGGGGCGCAGCTTGCGCGGGTCCTGGAAGAACTTCTTCGGCACGCGCTGGGTCAGGCCCTCGCGGCGCTCGCCGTAGCCTTCCGCCGGCGGCACGGTCACCTGCAGGCGCTCGCCGGCGCTGCGGCCCTCGATCGCCTTCTCCACGCCGGGGATCACGTTGCCGGCGCCGACCAGGATCGCCAGCGGCTCGCGCTCGCGCGAGGATTCGATCGGCCGGCCGGCCTCGTCGGCGAGGTCGTAGTGGAAGCGGACGACGGTATTCTCGACGATCTGCATGGCGGGCTCCGGGCAAGGCCGCGCAGGTTAGCGGGTGGCGGCGCCCGGCGCCACGGCCGGGCTCAGCCGCGCCGCCGCAGGCAGACCTGCAGCATGCCGGGCTCGCTGACGCCGTGGCGCTCGGCGTCCTCGAGGATAGCCCGCGCCTCGGTCTCCAGCGACGGCGGCACGTGGCCGGAACGCAGGCGCCGGTCCACCTCGCGCACCACCTCGGCGAACGGCACCGCCTGCATCAGCAGGTGATGCCGCACCTCGATCTCGATCGCGTCCGCGGAACCGGCCGGCAGCGCGCCGCACAGCGTGGCCGCGTCGAGGCAGTCCTCGTGCACCATGCCCTCGAGGCGGTCGATCTGCTTGTACCAGCGGTCCAGCGCCAGCGCGATGCGCTGGCTGACGAAGGATTCGTCGTACCACGGGTCCTGCACCAGCACGCCGGACCGCGCCACCCGCCAGCACTCGCGCATGGCGGCCTCGAGATCGGCCAGGTGGTGCGCCGTGTTCTGCAGCAGCACCCAATCGAATGCGCCGTCGGCGAACGGCAACCTGGCCGCGCTCGCGATCCGCGCGTCGAGGCCGCGGGCCTGCGCCGCCGCGACCTGCTCCGCGTCGGTGTCGATGCCCGCGACGCCCGGCAGCCTGCCGGCCAGCTCGGCCAGGAAGGCGCCGTCGCCGCAACCGACGTCCAGCACCGAATCGGGCGCGAGCGCCAGCAGCCGCTGCAGCGTGTCCTGCCGGTAGCGCTCGCGCGGCGATGGCGTGTCGGTGGGCATGTGGCATCCGTTCAGGGCGATCGCGGCGACCCGGGGCCGGGCCGACGGATCGCGTTCACCCGCACAACCGCGCGAGGCCGCGTCCCAGGAGCTCGACCAGCGCGTGGCCGCAGCGCCGGTCCGGATCGAGTTCCGGATCATAATTCGTCAGCTGCATCCCGGCGACCTGGCCGCTCGCGCACGCAACATCGAGCACGCGCACCAGCTCATCGATGGTCAGGCCGCCTGGCTCGGGACAATCCACCGCCGGCATCGGCGCCGGGTCGAGCACGTCGGCATCGAGGTGGATCCACAGCCCGTCGACGCCGCCGGCGCGCAGCTGGTCCACGCGCGCGCCCACGGCGCGCTCCATGCCCTCGCTGCGCAGCGTGGCGACATCGGCGTACTGCATGGCTTCGCGCTGCAGTTGCAGCAGTTCCGGCGCGTACCAGTGGTCGAGGTCGCGGTAGCCGACCAGCGCCACGTCCTGCGCGTCGACCAGTGGCCGGTAGCCGCCCAGGCTCACCAGCGATTCCGGCCCGTGGCCCAGCGCGAAGGCGAGGTCCATGCCGGCGGCGGCGCCGTGCCGCGCGCGTTCCGGCGTCAGCAGGTCGCGGTGGCCGTCGATGAACAGCAGCGCATGGCGTCCGCGCCGACGCAGCGCCAGCAGCGCGCCGCCGAGGATGCTGCAGTCGCCGCCCAGCAGCAGCGGCTGCTCGCCCCGCTCCAGGATCGGCCCCAGCGCCTCGGCCACGTCCAGCGCGCAGCGGCGCAGCAGCGGCGCATGCAGCACGCCGGTGGCGGCGTCGCGCTCGCCGTCGTAGGCCGGCACCGGCACCGCGCCGGCGTCGCGGGCGCCGAGCCGCGTGGCCAGTCCCAGTTGGCGCAACTGCCATGGCGCATAGCGCACGCCGGGCTCGCGATCCGGCGCCGGGCGCTTGAGTCCCAGGTTCGAGGCGGCGTCGAGCAGCGCGATCATGGGCGCAGTGTGCCAAAGCGCCGCCACCGAGGCACGCCGCGCGCGGCGCCGATTGACAGCGCGCGCCGGCTCGCCCACCTTTCCGCCGCCATGGTTTCCCGCCCGTCCGCGCGCCCGCTGCTCCTGCTGTGCACGATGCTGCTCGCCGGCTGCGCCAGCACCGGCGGTTCGCGCTCGCAGCCGCAACCGGTGCCGGACACCGCCCCGATCGTCACCGCGCCCTTGCCGGAGCTGCCCGCGCCGCCCGACAGCGGCCCGGCCGCCGGCAACGCCGACCTCGTGGTGATGCGCGCGCTGGGCCTGGTCGGCGTGCGCTACCGCTACGGCGGCACCCGGCCGGACACCGGGCTCGATTGCAGCGGCCTGGTGCGCTGGGCCTATCGCGAGGTGCCCGGCATCGAGTTGCCGCGCGCCTCTGGCGCGATGTACGCCATGGGCCTGCCCGCGGTGCCGCGCGATGCGCTGGCGCCGGGCGACCTGGTGTTCTTCCGGATCGGCCGCGGCGTCTCGCACGTCGGCATCTACATCGGCGAGGGCCGCTTCGTGCACGCGCCCAGCCGCGGGCGGATGGTGCGCGTGGACCGCCTCGACGATCGCTACTGGAAGCCGCGCTACGCCGGGGCGCGGCGCGCGCTGGCGGGCTAGTCGGCGGCGGCGCCTTCGCGCGCGGTCGTGGCCGCGCCGCTGGCGGCGGCGGGTTCGGCCAGCAGTTGGTCCACGACCTCGGCCACCGCGGTCGCCCACAGCGCGGCCGAACGCTCGGTGCTGGTTCGGCGGTCGGGAACGCCGGACTGGGCCGCGTCCGCCGGCGCGCTGGCGAAGGGTCGCGCGCTGCGGTCGAAGCGCACCTTGCCGTCGGCGGCCACCACGAACAGGCCCGGCGTGCCCTTCACGCCCCAGGCCTTGGCCGCCTTGTCGCCGCGACCGAGCACGATGAAGTCGTAGCCGCGCTCGCGCATCCACCCGTAGGGATCCACCTCCGGCTCGTCCCAGACGTTGATCGCCACCACCGCGACCTGGCCGGCGTGCTGGCGCGACAGGCGCTGCAGGTGCGGCAGCAGGGCCTTGCAGTACGGGCACCAGGTGGCCCAGAACACGACCACCGCAGGACGTCCCTGGCCGATCGACTCGAGGTCGCGGTCCGCGCCTGCGGCGTCGTTGAGCTTGAAGCCCGGTGCTGGCTTGCCTTCGAGGCCACCGGCGTGGACGCCGGGAGCCAGCAGTGCCAGCAGCAGGGGCAGCGCGAGGCAGGACTTCATGGGGCGCGGTCTCCGGCGCGACGCCGCGCCATCGTGCGCGTCCAGGTCCATGCCCGCAAGGGCGCGGCGGGGCGGACTCGTGGGATCGGCTTCGGCCGCGACCGGCCGGGCCGGGAAGCGGCCATGGCGCGAGTCGCGGCTGAAGCCGCTCGCGCACGATCGGCGGCGGGTGCCTTGCTAGCGGGGCGTGCCCGCGCCCGCCGCGAGCGCGCGCTCGCGCCCCCGCGCCACGTCCACCCGCAACAGCAGCAGCAGGCCGCCGACGAAGAACCCCGCCGTCACCAGCACAGCCAGGCGATGGTCGCCGCCGCTGATCCAGTTCACCAGTCCATAGCTCAGCGGACCCAGGATCGACGCCAGCTTCACCGCCAGCCCCCACAGGCCGAACACCTCGGCCTCGCGCCCACGCGGGCACAGGAAACCGACCAGCGCGCGCCCCGCCGACTGCGAGGCGCCCAGGCACAGCCCGGCGAGGTTGGCCGCGATCCAGACCATCTGCCGGTCGGTGGCGGCGTAGAGCAGCGCCACCGCGCACAACCAGCCCGCCAGCGTCAGCGCCAGCGTGGGCCGGTGGCCAAGCCGGTCCTGCACGAAGCCGAAGGCGAAGGCGCCGAGGGCCGCGGTCACGTTGACCAGCAGGATCAGCTTGATGCTGTCCTGCGTGGTGAAGCCCAGCGCCTCCTGGGTGTAGATCGCGGCCAGCGCGATCACGGTCTGCACGCCGGCCTGGTAGCAGACGATGCAGGCCAGGACGCGGCGCAGTTCGACCAGTCCGCGGCTGCCGACCAGTTCGCCGCGCACGCGCTCGCGCGCCAGCCGCGTGATCTCGCCGCGCGCCACCGGCGTCGGCCGCGCGCGCTCGCGCAGGATGGCCAGCGCCGGCCACGCGGTCAGCGCGAAGGCCGCCGCGGTGATCAGCATGGTCTGCGCCACCGCGGCGCCGGCGTCGGCGCCACGCGCGCCGGCGCCCTGGATCCAGGCCAGGCACAGGGCCAGCACCAGCAGGCCGCCGAGGTAGCCCAGCGCCCAGCCCCAGCCGGACACGCGGCCCAGCGCCTCGTCGTCGGCCAGCTCGGGCAGGAAGGCCGCGATCAGGTTCTCGCCCATGCCGAAGGCGAAGTTGGACACCACGATCAGCAGCAGCGCCGGCACCACCATGCCAGGGCCGCAGGCCGCCAGCGCGGCGGTCGCGGCCACGCACAGCGCGCTGCTCGCCCACAGCAGTTCGCGCTTGCGCGCGCGCAGGTCGGCCCAGGCGCCGATCAGCGGCGCGCTGACCACGTTGGCGGCGTAGGAGAACGACAGCGCCGCGGTCCAGGCCAGCGTGGCCCAGGTCGCCTTGCCGGCCACCACGGCGACGAAGTAGGCGTTGAACACCGCCGTGATCACGACCGTGGTGTAGCCCGAATTGGCGAAGTCGTAGAAGGCCCAGGCCACCAGTTCGCGCCGCGCCACCGGCGCCACGCCGGGACCGTGCTGGCGCAGGATGCGGCGTGCGCGGGCCGCGGCCGCCGGCGCCTCAGGCGGCGCCATCCGCGCCCTCCGTGCGCAGGGCGCGCCGTCGCATGCGCAGGCGCAGCGCGTCGCGCCGGCGGCCGAGCATGCGCGCGTGGGCGATCCGGCCCTCGGGGTCCTCGGGCGGATCGCCGAGCGCCGAGCGGAAGGCGCAGAAGTCGGCCCACGCGCCCAGCATGTGCCGCTGCCGGCGCAGCAGCAGCTCGAGCATGATGGCGTCGTCGAGCAGGCCGATCACCGAGACCTCGTCGGGCACCAGGTCCTCGGGGTCGCTGAAGTAGACCAGCGCGCGCAGCACGTCGGCGCGCTCGGGCTGCGGCAGGGCCCACTCCTCGTCCTCGAGCATCAGCACCAGCCGGTGCACCTCGGTCATGCGCTTGCGCACGTAGCCGGGCGCGCCGCCGATCGGCAGGTGGTCGAGCGAATGCTTGGTGGCGGCGACGATGTCGATCTCGTCGCTGTGCGCCACGATCCGCTCGGCGCGGGCCAGCGCCTCGTGGAAGCGCTGGATGTCGGAGGGTTCCAGATGGAAGCTGACGCGCATGGGGTCCACCGGCGCCGGAATCGGCGCGGCGCGCGCATCCTCACACGCGCAGGCGGTGCGCGTACAGCCGTTCGTAGCCGCCGCGGCAGGCCGCGGCCACGCGCGCCGCCGCGCCGACCAGCACCGGCGCGCGCGGCTGCCAGGGCTCGAAGCCGGTCGAGCGCCATACCGCCGCGTACCAGTGCGGGGCCCACACGCCGTCGCTGGCGCGCGGCCCCGCCGGCCAGGCCAGCATGCGCGGGCTGAAGTCGATGCCGAGCAACGCGCACAAGGCGCGCAGCTGCGCCTCCGGCGCCTTGAGGAACTCGCCGGCGTCGATCACCGGCGGCGCCGCGCCGTGGCGGTCGCACAGTTCCTGGAACAGGCGCTCCTCCTGCGGCACGCCGATGTCCAGCGGCGTCACGCTGGCGCGCGACTTCAGGTACGAGGCCACCACCTCGGCCGGGTCGCGGATCAGGAACACGTTGCGCAGGGCATGGATCCAGTCGTGGTCCATGCCGGGCAGCAGGTGGTGGCTCATGTGCTTCTGGTACCACAGCGGCTGGCCGCCGGGCGCCGCCCCGCCGAGCGCCGCCACCACGCGCCGCCAGTCGGTGTCGCCGGCGGCGATCACCGCGTCGCGCCCCGGGTGGTCGAGGCCGGTGGCGGCGAGGTAGTGCGCGTACAGCGGCTCGTCGCTGACGTGGCAGTCGCCGCGGTTCTCCCACGCCCGCATCATCGCGGTGGAGATGTTGCGCGGCCCCGACCACATCGCGATGCGCAACGTCATGCGGGCGGCTTGCGCCCCGCCACGTCGCGCGCGACCAGGGCCCGGTACAGGCCCTGCAGGCGTTCCACCACCGGCCCGCGCCGGCCGTCGCCCAGCACGCGGCCATCGACCTCGCGCACCGGGACCACGCCGGCGAAGGTGCCGGTGACGAAGGCCTCCTCGGCGCCGTAGACCTCGGTCAGGCTGAACGGGCGCTCCTGCGCCACGATGCCGTGCTCGCGGCAGATCGCCAGCACGTTGGCGCGGGTGATGCCGCCCAGGCAGTACTGGCCGTTCGAGGTCCAGACCTGGCCGCGGCGCACGATGAAGAAGTGGGTCGAGTTGCAGGTGGCGACGAAGCCGTGCGGATCGAGCATCAGCGCCTCGTCGGCGCCGGCCTGGGTGGCCTGGATGCAGGCGGTGATGCAGTTGAGCTTGCTGTGGCTGTTGAGCTTGGG
>CAZTNB010000139.1:761-7774 GCA_964614825.1 uncultured Gammaproteobacteria bacterium | reverse complement strand
CTTCCGCGACGCCAAGATCACCGAGATCTACGAGGGCACCAGCGAGATCCAGCGCCTGGTGATCGCGCGCAACGAGACCGGCCTGCGCTGAGCGGCCGCGCAGCGCCGCGGCGGCGCGCTCAGCCCCAGGTGCGGATGAAGTCCGCCAGGTTGGGCAGCAGGTCGGTGAGGCCGTGCAGCGCGACCACCACCCCGAGGCTGCGCGTGCGCGCCCACAGCGTGCCGAACAGCAGGCCGGCCGGCGAGATCACGGCGATCGAGTAGGCCACCGCCCACGCGATGCTCGGCTGCGCGGCAACGCCTTCCATCGCGTGCGCGCCGCGCAGGTACAGCCCCGGCGCGTGGGCAAGGCCGAACAGCAACGAGGCGACGCACACCGCCAGCAGGTCGGAGCCCGACCACGCCGACAGGCGCTCCTGCAGGAAGCGCCGGAACAGGAACTCCTCGGTCAGCCCCGCCTCCAGCGCCATCCACAGCCAGCAGGCCGGTATCGCCCAGGCCAGCGTGGCGGCGGCCGGCCCGAGTTCGCCCAGGGTGGCGAGGCCGCGGCCGAACACGGCCTGGAACGCGAGCAGGGCCAGGCCGACCCCGGCCAGTGGCAGCAGCAGGGCGCGGCGGCCCAGGCCCGGGGCCAGGAGCTCGCGCAGCGGATGGCCGAAGCTGCGCAGGATCAGCGCCGGGATCGCCACCATCGCCAGCAGTTTCACCGCCAGGATCGCGCCTTCCTGCGCCATTCCCGCCGGCAGCGCCGCCCGCAACGCGGTGAAGCCCCAGCCGAGCACGCCGATCGCGAACACGGCGAGCCACAGCAGGGCCGCAGCGGCTTCGCGGCCCGGCTCCACGATCGGATCGGGCCTCGCCACGACCCCGCGCGTCAGCCCCAGCGCCAGCAACGGGAAGGCGATTCCCAGCACGCCGAGCACGAACAGCGGCTCGACCGCGGAGAAGCCCGGCTCGCGCGCGAGCATGATCAGCGCCGCCGCATAGGCCAGCGCGTAGACGATCGGTCCGGCGGCGCGGCGCGCGCCGGGACGGGTTGGGGGGGATGCGGCCATGCCGAGGCTCCGCCAGCGGTCGGCGCGCAGGATAGGCGCAGCGCTGGCGCGTTGCCCCTGCCGGAGGTCGGCATGACCGATGGCAGGGCGGCCGCGGCCGGCGCCGCGACCGCGTTGCCCGGCCGCGGCTAGCGTGGGGCCGGCGCGGGCTCCGTCGGCGCGGCGGAGGCGGGGTTGGCGCCCGCGGCAGCGGCATCCGGGCCGGAAGTCCGCAGCCGGGCCAGGATCGCATCCAGCGCGCGATCGACCAGCGCCACCTGCTCGAGGATCACCGTGCGCTGGCCCTTGAGCTCCTCGGCCAGCTCGGTGGCGGTCTTCTCCGCGATCTTGATCCCGTTGCGGTTCACGAACAGGTACAGGGCGCGGATCGTGCTGATCCACAGCAGCTTGGCCCGCTCGCGCGAACCGTCGTCCTTGACGAACTCGAACCAGGTGCCGGTCTTGAGCGCGCGCGCGATGCGCAGCCAGGTTTCCAGCGCCTGCATCGAGACTTCGTCGCTGACCAGGCTCTGGTCGCGGGTGGTGGCGGCGTCGAACACCACTTCCTCGCCGCTGCGGCTGGACGCGAAGCGGATGCGCAGCGCGTCCTCCTCCAGCGGCGCCTCGGCCGGCGCGGTCGCGGCCGCGGTCACCGGCTGGCCGGCGATCTGCTGCTCGTAGATGCCCTTGACCTCGCCCCACAGCTCGTCGAGGTAGCCGTCGTGCAGGCCGGTGGCGGACAGGCCGCTGCGCAGCATGCGTTCCAGCTCGGGCGTCATTTCGCGCAGGCGCGAGCGGTCCTGGTCGTCGTGCATCGGCTGCACGCTCCAGGCGAAGTCCTCGATGAAGCGCGTCGCGGCGCGCCACTCCGGCGACTGGTCGCCGTGGCGCAGGTGGGTCAGCACCAGGTAGTTCGACCAGCGCCGGGTCAGCAGGTCGCGCACGTTCGGCGGCAGGTTGCGCCCGCCGATCTGCGACAGGATCTCGCGCGCGGCCGCGCGCTGCGCGCCATCGAGGCGTTCGCGCCCGCGCGCGGCCTCGGTGGTGCGGCGCTCGGCCAGCTCGGCGCGGCGGCGGTTCTTGTCGACGAACTCCTCGAACTCGGCATTGAGGCGCTCGAAGATCGAGATGTCGTCGTCGAACTCCTTGAGCAGGGTGACGACGATTTCGTGCGCCTTGCCGTACAGGCGCTGGTCCTTGTCGCTTTCCTCGCTCCAGCCCACGCAGGCCTGCGCCAGGTTGTCGAGCAGGCGCCGCGCCGGGTGCGACTTGTGGGCGACGAAGTCCTTGTCCAGCAGCGCGACCTTGAGGTACGGGATCTGCAGCCGGCCGAGCATGGCCTGGATCGGCGCCGGCAGGTTGCGGTCCTGCAGCGCGTATTCGAACAGCATGCCGACCAGGTCGATGGTGTCCTCGTCGGCGCCGAGTTGCGGCGGCTGGGTGCCGGTCATGCCCAGGCGCCGCACCTGGTCGAGCAGGTGCTGCTTGACCAGCCGTGCCTCGGTGGGCGCCGGCGCGCCCGCCGCCACCGGTGCCGCGGGGACCTGCGACTCCAGCTCCGACTGCATCAGGGTCAGGGCGTTGAGCAGTTCCTGCGCGCCCAGCGCGCGGCTGGGCATCGCGGTCCCGGCCCCGCCGGCGGGCGCGATCCAGTGCGGCGCGGGCCCGGCGTGGCGGCTGCGGCGCTGCGCCAGCAGTCCGCGCAGCTCGGTGACCAGGCTGCCGATCTCGGACTCGCTGCGGCCGCCGTCGGCGTCGTACGCGGCGGTCCCGGCATCCATCGCCGCCGCTTCCGGCGCGGCTTCCGCCGTGGCGCTGCGCGGGCGCTGCGCCGGCACCTCGCGGCGGTCGCGCGCGGGCACCTGGTAACGCAGGGTGGGCAGTACGCCGGCCTGCACCAGCAGGGCGTTGAGCTCGTCGTACAGCGGCTCGATGCCGGCCAGCACGTGGCGCTCGAACAGCTTGAGGACGATCAGCCGCACCTCGACGTCGATCTCGATGCCGCGGATGCTCTCGGCGAAGGCCTGGCACAGCAGCTTCGGCCCCACCGGGTTGTTGCCGCCGTCGACGGTGCGATTGCCGGCCAGCAGCGAGAAGCGCTGGCTCAGCGGGTAGAGGGCGCGCTGCAGGCGGGTGTCGGCCTTGTCGATCATCGCGCCGATCGCGAGCGTTTCCTCGAGCTCGGCCTCGTCCACCAGCGACAGCGTCGCGGCGGGTGCGTTGGCGCCCGACGCCGACTCGGCCCTGGTCGGCGCCAGCCGCCCGGCCTCGAATTCGGTGCAGTTGCGCTGCGCCAGTTCCAGGAAGCGCGTCTCCGCCGCCTGGCGCTGCTTGCGCACCTCGCGCATGCCATCGAAGTAGCGCGCCTGGTTGGCATTGTTGGCGGCGCGCTCGGCGAGGTCGAACAGGGCGTCGTCCACGCCTTCGTACAGCGCGTTGGTCAGCGCGCCCAGGCGCTTGGACAGCGAGCCGCGCACGATCGCCAGCAGCTTGGCCGCGGCGAGCCGGTGCGCGTGGCCGAGTTCTACGACCTTGCCCGGGGGAATTGCGGCAGTCATGGATGCGGTGAACCTTCCGCTGCGTGGGGCGGAGTACTCCGGTTGCAAAGGTTAGTCGGCTCGCGCGCGCGTCCATGTGACCGCGATCACAGTTCACCGGCGCGCGACCTCCGGTGACGATCCGGCGCGGGCCGCCTCGCGTCGCGCTTTTTTCCTTTCCGCACCGGGACTTGGCACCGAATCGTCTGGCGGCCCTGCGGGGCTGGGAGTATCCTTCGCGCCCTCACGCATCCCCGGAGCCGTTCCATGACCGCCAAGGCCGCGGCCGCCGCCCCGTCGACCACCCTCGAGGGCGTCCTCGCCGAACTGGAATCCCGGCTCACCGGCAACCGCCTGCGCGATGCGCAGCGCCTCGCGCGCGTGTTCTTCCGCCGCGTCCCGGCCGAGGACCTGGCGGCGCGCGGCGCCGGCACCTGGGCCGCGCTGCTGGCGGGCATCCAGAACCTGCTGCACGTCCGGCTGCGCGATGGCGTCAACGTCCAGGTGTTCAACCCGACGCTGGAGGAGCATGGCTGGGATTCGGCCTCCACGGTGATCCAGATCGTCACCGACGACAGCCCGTTCCTGGTCGATTCCGTCGGCATCGCCATCGCCCAGTGCGGCGCGCTGCTGCAGTCGGTGATCCATCCCGTGGTGCAGGCCGAGCGCGACGCCGGCGGGCACCTGCTGCAACTCGTGGAGGACGAGACCCGCGGCCGCGCCGAGTCGGTCATGCACTTCGAGGTCGACCGCCAGGCCGAGGCCGGCGAGCTGGTGCGGCTCAAGCAGGCCGTGGAGGCGGCACTGGCCGACGTGCGCGCCTGCGTGCGCGACTGGGCCGCGATGCGCGACCAGGCGCTGGCGATCGCCGCCGACCTCGGCACGCGCCCCCTGCCGATCGACGCCGCCGGGCGCGAGGAGGCGCAGGAGTTCCTGCGCTGGATCGCCGACGACCATTTCACCTTCCTCGGCTACCGCGAATACGAAGTCGCCCGGCAGGGCAGCGAGGAGGTGTTGCGCGCGGTGCCGGGCACGGGGCTCGGCATCCTGCGCGGCACCGACAACGCGGCGCCGCGGCCGCTCAAGTCCCTGGCCGCGCGCGACCTGCCGCAGTCGGGCGCGATCGACGCCATCATCCTGACCAAGACCAACTCGCGCAGCACCGTGCACCGGCCGGGGTACATGGACTACCTGGCCGTGCTCAGGTTCGACGCCAGCGGGCGCCCGGTAGGCGAGCAGCGCTTCCTCGGCCTGTTCACCTCCAGCGCCTACGCGCGCCGGCCGTGGGACATCCCGCTGGTGCGGGTCAAGCACGACGCGGTGATGCAGGGCTCCGGCCTCAAGCCCGAGGGCCACAGCGGCAAGGCGCTGCGCAACATCCTCGAGACCCTGCCGCGCGACGAGCTGTTCCAGGCCTCGACCGAGGAACTGGCCGAGATCGCCCAGGGCGTGCTGGCGCTGCACCAGCGCCACCGCACCCGGCTGTTCGTGCGCCGCGACCGCTACGGGCGCTTCTGGAGCCTGCTGGTCTACCTGCCGCGCGACCGCGTCACGCCCGAGGTGCGCGAACGCGTGGAGGCGCTGCTCAAGCGCGCGTTCCACGGCGAACGGGTCGATTCCTCGATCCACGTCGCCGAATCCGCGCTGGCGCGCCTGCACCTGGTGATCCGGCCGCGGGCGGGCGAGCGCCCGCAGTTCGAGATCGCCGACCTCGAGCAGAAGCTCGCGCACCTGGTGCGCAACTGGCACGACGAACTGCGCGACATCCTGGTGCAGCGGCTGGGTTCCGAGAAGGGACTCAAGCTGGCCGCGCGCTATGCCAGGGCGCTGCCGACCGGCTACATCGAGGAGGTCACGCCGTGGATCGCGGCGGCCGACGTCGAGACGGCGGCCTCGCTCAAGGGCCCGGAGGACATCCGCCTGAGCCTGTACCGGCCGCGCGGCAAGTCCGGCGACAGCGGGCTGCGCTTCAAGCTGTTCCGCTACGGCTCGCACATCCCGCTGTCGGACGCGCTGCCGATGATGGAGAACATGGGCCTGCGCATCCTGTCCGAGCACCCCTACGTGATGGAGCTCGCGGGCGGCAACATCTACATCCAGGACTTCGAGGTGGTGCCCGAGCGGCGCGCCGACTTCGACCTCGACGCGCTCAAGGACACCTTCCAGCAGGCCTTCGAGCGCATCTGGCGCGGCGACGCCGAGAACGACGGCTTCAACGACCTGATCCTCGCCGCCGGGCTCGACTGGCGCCAGGTGGCGATGCTGCGCGCCTGCTGCAAGTACCTGCTGCAGACCGGCGTGCCGTTCTCGCAGCCCTACATGGAGCAGACGCTGTGCAAGTACCCGCTGCACGCGCGCCTGCTGGTCGAGCTGTTCGAGGCCAAGTTCGACCCGGCGCGCGAGCAGGCCACGCGCACCGTGGTCGAGGCGGCGCGCAAGCGGCTGGCGCGCGAGCTGGCGCCGCTGTTCGGCGAGGAGATGGACCGCCTGCACCCGCACCTGATCGAGACCGTGGGCGCGGCGCGCGGCGAATCGCGCGAGCGCCAGGTCGAGGCGGCCGCCAAGGCGATGGCGGCGGTCATGGACTCGGTCGCCAGCCTCGACGAGGACCGCATCCTGCGCAGCTTCAAGGCCGTGATCCTCGCCTGCCTGCGCACCAGCTTCTACCAGCTGCACGACGGCCGCCCGCGCGAGGTGATGAGCTTCAAGCTCGACCCGGCGCTGCTGCCCGACCTGCCCAAGCCGCGGCCGTACCGCGAGATCTTCGTCTACGGCCCGCGGGTCGAGGGCGTGCACCTGCGCTTCGGCCCGGTGGCGCGCGGCGGCCTGCGCTGGTCCGACCGGCGCGAGGACTTCCGCACCGAGGTGCTGGGCCTGGTCAAGGCGCAGATGGTCAAGAACACGGTGATCGTGCCGGTCGGCGCCAAGGGCGGCTTCTACGTCAAGCGCCCGCCGGCCGGCGGCGACCGCGACGCGCAGCTGGCCGAGGGCGTGGCCTGCTACCGCCTGTTCATCAACGGCCTGCTCGACATCACCGACAACCTGGTCGAGGGCGCGCTGGTGCACCCGCGCGACGTGGTGCGCCACGACGGCGACGATCCCTACCTGGTGGTCGCGGCCGACAAGGGCACCGCCACCTTCTCCGACATCGCCAACGCGATCTCGGCCGACCACGGCTTCTGGCTCGGCGACGCCTTCGCCTCCGGCGGCTCGGTCGGCTACGACCACAAGGGCATGGGCATCACGGCCAAGGGCGGCTGGGAGTCGGTCAAGCGCCACTTCCGCGCGCTCGGCCGCGATTCGCAGACCGGCGACTTCACCTGCGTCGGCGTCGGCGACATGTCCGGCGACGTGTTCGGCAACGGCATGCTGCTGTCGCGCCACATCCGCCTGGTCGCCGCGTTCGACCACCGCCACATCTTCCTCGATCCCGATCCCGACG
>CAZTNB010000139.1:0-751 GCA_964614825.1 uncultured Gammaproteobacteria bacterium | reverse complement strand
GAGCGCGAGCGCCTGTTCCGGCTGTCGCGCTCGTCGTGGGCCGACTACGACGCCAGGCTGATCAGCAAGGGCGGCGGCGTGTTCCCGCGCGGGGTGAAGTCGATCGCGGTCAGCGCCGAGGCGCGCCGCGCGCTCGGCATCGACAGCACCGCGGCGCAGCTCAGCCCGCAGGAGCTGATGTCCGCGATCCTGCGCGCGCCGGTGGACCTCCTGTGGAACGGCGGCATCGGCACCTACGTCAAGGCCTCGAACGAGACCAACGCCGACGTCGGCGACCGCGCCAACAACTCGATCCGCGTCAACGGCCGCGAGCTGCGCTGCAAGGTCGTGGGCGAGGGCGGCAACCTCGGCATGACCCAGCTGGGCCGGGTCGAGGCCGCGCTCAACGGCGTGCTGCTCAACACGGATTTCATCGACAACTCGGCCGGCGTGGATACCTCCGACCACGAGGTCAACATCAAGATCCTGCTCAACGACGTGGTCGCCTCGGGCCAGATGGGCGTGGACGAGCGCAACCAGCTGCTGGCCAGCATGACCGACGAGGTCGGCGCCCTGGTGCTGCGCGACAACTACCTGCAGAACCAGGCCATCAGCGTCATGGAGCGCATGAGCGTGGCGCGCCTGGGCTCCAAGCAGCACTTCGTGCGCACGCTGGAATCGCAGGGCCTGCTCGACCGCCAGCTCGAATACCTGCCGTCCGACGCCGAGTTCGCCGAGCGCAAGGCGCGCGGCACCGGCCTGACCCGGCCGG
>CAZTNB010000138.1:0-7779 GCA_964614825.1 uncultured Gammaproteobacteria bacterium | reverse complement strand
GCGTCGCGCAGGCGCAGGATCAGCTCGTCGAGCTCGGCCGAGACCACCGGGTCGAGGCCGGCCGAGGGCTCGTCGAAGAACAGCAGCCGCGGGTCCATCACGATCGCGCGCGCCAGCGCCGCGCGCTTGATCATGCCGCCGGACAGCTGCGAGGGCATCAGGTCCTGGAAGCCGCCCAGGTTGACCACCTCGAGCTTGAGCCGGCTCATGATGCGCACCGTGTTCTCGTCCAGGTCGGTGTGCTCGCGCAGCGGCAGGGCGACGTTGTCGCCGATGGTCATCGAGGTGAACAGGGCGCCACCCTGGAAGCTCACGCCCATCTGCCGGCGCAGGCGCAGCATCTCCTCGGGCCCGGCGGTGCGCACGTCGGTGCCGAGGATGCGCACGCTGCCCGACTGCGGCCGCAGCAGGCCCAGCAGGTGGCGCAGCAGGGTGCTCTTGCCCGAGCCCGAGCCGCCCATGATCACGCGGATCTCGCCCGAGTTCACGTGGAAGTCGACGTCGTGCAGGATGTGGCGCTTGCCGAACCAGACGTTGAGCTTCTCGACTTCGATGACCGGGGTGCCGGGCTCGTTCATCGCGCGCCCCCGGTCAACGGTTGAGGAAGAAGCTGAACAGCATGTCGGCGATCACCAGCGCCGAGATCGACACCACCACCGCGCGGGTGGTCGCGCGGCCCACGCCCTCGGCGCCGCCGCTGACGCCGAAGCCGGTGGCCACGCCGACCAGCGTGATCAGCGTCGCGAACACGAAGCTCTTCGACAGGCCCTCGGCCAGGTCGCGCACGTCCAGGCTCTGCAGGGTCTGCGACAGGTAGGCGGCGACGCTGGTGTCGATCGCCGGCGAGCAGTACAGCGCCGCGCCCAGCAGCGAGGCGACGTTGGCCAGGATCGTGAGCGTGGGCACCATCACCAGCATCGCCAGCAGGGCCGGCGCCACCAGGTAGCGCACCGGCTCGATGCCGATCACGGCCAGCGCATCGACCTCCTGCGAGACGTTCATGGAGCCGATGCGCGCCGCGAACGAGGAGCCGGAGCGGCCCGCGACCACGATGCCGGTGATCAGCGCGCCGAACTCGCGCGTCACCGACTTGGCCACCGCGATCACGACCTCGCTCTCGGCGCCGAATTCGCCCAGCGCGGCGATGAACTGGATGCCCAGCATCACGCCGATGGTGAAGGCCAGGAGCATCACGATCGGGATGGCGTCGACGCCGACCTGGCGCATCTGCTCGAACACCGCGCGCAGGCGCACCGGCTGGCCGATGCGCCAGCCCCAGGCGATGAAATACAGGCTCTCGGCCAGCAACGCACCGGCGTAACCGAGGTCGCCGATGGTCGACACCGTCTGGCGGCCCAGGCGGTTGATCGGTTTGAGCACTGCGCCCAGCGCCATCGCCTCCCCCCCGGTCGCCCCGGCGCGCGCTCAGGCGCGCGCCGCGGCCTCCGAATCCACCATCGGGAACACGCGGTCGAGCCGCGCCAGCTTGAGCACCGCCTGCACCTGCGGGCTGGCCGCCACCAGCGCGAACTTCTGCCCCTTGCCGCGCGCGCTCTGGAAGCCCTCCACCAGCGCGGCGATCCCGGACGAATCGATGTAGCTCACTCCCGAGAGCTCCACGCCCACGTTCTTCACCTTGCCCAGCGCCTCGAGGATCGCCTTGCGCACCGACTGCGACCACGACAGGTCGACCTCGCCGCGCACGCGCACCAGGGCGAAATCGCCATCCATCTCGACCTTGCAGTCGTTCATGCCTTGTCCCCCGGCCGCACTCGCTTGCACATCATCAGCACGTTGCCGCGGCCCCGTCGCAGGGGGCGCAGGCACCAGCTGTCCATGGTCTCGTCGATGAAATTGATCCCCAGGCCCCCTGGCCGGCACACCGACAGGTCGCGCGGCTTGACCTGCGCGGGGTCCACCGGCGGGGCGAAATCGCGCAGGCGGAAGCGCAGGATGCCGCGATCCCGCGACAGGGTGAAGCGCACCCGGCCCTGCCCGCTGTTGCCGTAGGCGTGGCGGATCACGTTCGCCATCGCCTCGTCCACCGCCAGCACCAGCCGGTCGCGGTCCTCGGCGCCCACGCCGTTGCGGTCCAGCGCCTGGGTCAGGGCGCCGCGCACGCTGCGCAGGGCCTCGGGCTGCGCCGGCACTTCCATCCGCAGCAGCGCGCGCCGGGCCATTCAGCGCCCGTCCCTGCGCGGCCGGCGGCGATTGCGGGCGCTGGGGCTCATCCCTGGCGGTCCTCGATCAGCATCAGCGTGGTGTCGTCGGCCAGGCGCAGGCGCCGCAACTCGGTGACGATGGCGCGCAGCCGGCCCTCGGGCGCCAGCGCCGCGTGGCGGTCGAACAGGGCGCGCACGCCCTCGAGCCCGATCGTGTTGCGGTTCTCGTCGCGTACGTCGGTCACGCCGTCGGAGAAGAAGTACAGGCTGGCCGCGGACAGATCGGCCTCCTGGGCAGCGTAGCCGACGCCGGAAAGGATGGCGAGGGGCGGGCCGTCGGCCTCGACCTCGCGGTAGCCGCCCTGCTCGTCGCGCACCAGGGCCGGCGGAAAGCCCGCGTTCGACCAGGTCGCGCGCCGGGTCGCGGGGTCGTAGTAGCCGACCACCGCGCACACGAACATGCCGCCGGACACGGTGTCGGCCAGTTCGTCGTTGACCTTGGCCAGCCACTGGTCGGGCGGCAGGTGGTCCTTGCCCGACCAGCGCAGCAGGCTGGCGGTGCGCACCATGAGCAGGGCGGCGTTGAGGCCCTTGCCGGAGACGTCGCCCACGGCGAAGGCGATGCGGCCGTCCGGCAGGTCGAAATGGTCGTAGAAATCGCCGGAGATCTCCCGTGCCGGCCGGTTGACCGCCAGCACCGGGTAGGACTCGCGGCGGCGCCGGGGCAGCAGCGAGCGCTGCATCTCGCGCGCCAGCTGCAACTCGCGCCGGATGCGGTTCTGCTCGACCAGCTCGGCCACCAGCTTGGCGTTGCTCACCGCCAGCGCCGTGGGACCGGCCAGCGCGCGCAGCAGGTCGCGGTCGTTCTCGTCGAACAGGCCGCCGTCGCGCTTGTTGAGCACCTCGAGCACGCCGATCGGGCCGCGGGTGGTGGCCAGCGGCGTGCACAGCACCGAGTGCGTGCTGAAGCCGGTCTTCGCATCGACCTTGCCGGCGAAGTCCGGGTCGGCCTGCGCATCGCGCACCATCTGGCTCTGGCCGCTGGTCAGGGCGCGGCCGACGATGCCCTTGCGGATCGGCACCTTGAGGCCGGTGACGTCGACCGGGCCGGCGCAGGCGCGGCACTCGAGCTGCTCGCCGCCCGGGTCGAGCATGAACACGCTGGCGGCCTCGGCCTGCATGCAGTCGGCGATGCGGTTGACCGCCTCGTGCAGCGTCTCGTTGATGTCCACCGACACGGCCAGCGCCTGCGACAGCTCGGCCAGCAGGTTGAGGGCGCGGCGCTCGAAGGCCGCGTCGTCCCGCGAGGCGTTGGCGCGCACCGGCGTGGCCACGGCCGGGCTCAGGTGGCCGCGGCCGGCGGTTGCGGACGGCGACGCCAGAGCGCCATCAGCGGCCCCGACAACGCATAGGTCACGCCGATCGCCAGCAGCACGCGCGGCGGCTCGATCGCCACCAGCACGAACACGCCCACCATCAGCACGATGGTGAGGAAGGGCACGCGGTCCGGGTGCGCCTCGTCCTTGCCGCCGCCCTTGAAGCTCCAGTAGCGGATGCGGCTCACCATCAGCAGCGCGGCCACCACCGTGACCGCGGCCGACAGCGGCGCCCAGCGGAAGCCATCGGCGCCGAAATCGGCCAGCGCCCAGACGTAGGACATCATCAGCCCGGCGGCGGCCGGGCTCGACAGGCCGATGAACCAGCGCTTGTCGACCGAGCCGACCTGGGTGTTGAAGCGCGCCAGGCGCAGCGCCGCGCAGGCCGCGTAGAGGAATGCGGCGGCCCAGCCGACCTTGCCCAGCAGCGGCGAGTAGCCCTTGAGGGCCGACAGCGACCACATGTACATGACCAGGGCCGGCGCCAGCCCGAAGCTGACCAGGTCGGCCAGCGAGTCGTACTGCACGCCGAACGCGCTCTGGGTGTTGGTCAGGCGCGCCACCCGGCCGTCGATGCCGTCGAGCACGCCGGCGACGAACACCGCGATCGCCGCCTCCTCGTAGCGGCCGCCGATCGCCGCCACGATGGCGTAGAAGCCCGCCATCATGCCGCCCGTGGTGAACAGGTTCGGCAGCAGGTAGGCGCCGCGTCGCGGCTGGGGCTTCGGGGTCTGGGTGTCCATCGGCACGGTGGCGTGGATGCCCTGCCAGTGTACCCGATGGCGCCCCCGGGCCCTCGCGGAAGCGTGACGTATCCCCTTGTCTGGCCACGCCTTCGGTGACAGTCTCTGGCGCGATCACCGGCCACCGAGACCCCGCCATGAAGATCGCCCTCGTCGCAGCCGCGCTGCTGGCCATTTCCGGCGCCGCCACGGCCGACCAGTTCTACAAGTGGAAGGATGCCGAGGGCACCTGGCACTACACCACGACCCCGCCGCCCGACGGTTCGCAGGCCGCGGCCCTGAACGTCGACCCCAACGCCCGCGCCTCGCAACCGCAGGGCGCCGCGCCGGCGGATGCGCCGGCCGACGCCACCGCGGCCGAGGCGGTGCCGGCCGACGCGGTGGCCAAGCGCCGCCAGGCCTGCGACAAGGCCCGCGCGCACCTGCAGACGCTGAGCGAGAACCCCTTCGTGGAGATGGATCGCGACGGCGACGGCAAGCCCGAGATGCTGAGCGAAACGCAGCAGGCCGAGGAAATCCAGCGCACCAAGTCGCTGGTCGAAGGCTTCTGCGACAAGGGTTGAGGCGCCGCGCGGCAGGCGACGGGCGGTGAAGCCGGCGACCCGCGTGGTGCTGGTGCTGGCGGCGCTCGCCGCCGGCGGCTGGGCCTGGTGGCGCTACGCGCCCGACAGCCTGCCCGCATTCGTGCGCGACAGCGCGCCGCGTTCGCCGCTGGCCAACCCGCCGCTGTACAAGTGGAAGGACGCCGCCGGCACCTGGCAGATCACCGACCGGCCGCCGCCGGACCGGCCCTACGAGGAAGTGGTGGTCGACCCGGCCACCAACGTGGTGCCGACCGTGGTGCCCGGGCGCGACAAGCCCCCGCCGCCGCCTGATTGAGGCTGCCGCTGCCGGCAGGCCACGACCCCGCCCCGCGCGAAGCGCCCTTGGTGGCCTGCTCCAAGGCCGCGCCGCTATGATCGCCGGCCGCACCACGTACCCGGCCCCGACCATGCGCCTTTCCCGCTTCCACCTCGCCACCGTCAAGGAAGTCCCGGCCGACGCCGAGGTGGTCAGCCACCAGCTGATGCTGCGCGCGGGCATGATCCGCAAGCTCGCCGCCGGCATCTACACCTGGTCGCCGCTGGGCCTGCGCGTGCTGCGCAAGGTCGAGCAGGCGGTGCGCGAGGAGATGAACCGCGCCGGCGCGGTCGAGCTGTCGATGCCCTCGATCCAGCCGAAGGAACTGTGGGAGGAGACCGGCCGCTGGCAGAAGTTCGGCGGCCAGCTGCTCAAGATCCGCGACCGCAAGGACGCCGAGTACTGCTACGGCCCCACCCACGAGGAAGTGGTGACCGACTTCGCGCGGCAGGAGCTGCGCAGCTACAAGCAGCTGCCGCTGAACCTGTACCAGATCCAGACCAAGTTCCGCGACGAGATCCGCCCGCGCTTCGGCATCATGCGCGCGCGCGAGTTCCTGATGAAGGACGCGTACTCGTTCCACCTCACGCCGGAATGCCTGGCGCGCGAGTACCGCAACATGTACGACACCTACGCCCGGATCTTCACCCGGCTGGGGCTGAAGTTCCGGGCCGTGCGCGCCGACTCGGGCGCGATCGGCGGCGACGCCAGCCAGGAGTTCCACGTGCTGGCCGACTCGGGCGAGGACGCGATCGCCTTCGCCAGCGGCTCGGACTACGCCGCCAACGTCGAGCTGGCCGAGGCGCTGGCGCCGGCGACGCCGCGACCGGCGCCCGGCGCCGCGCTGGCCCGCGTGGCCACGCCGACGCAGAGGACCATCGAGGAGGTCAGCGCCTTCCTCGGGGTGGCGCCGGCGCAGTGCGTCAAGGCCATCATCGTGCGCGGCCACGCGGGGCTGGTGGCGCTGTGCGTGCGCGGCGACCACGAGGTCAACGAGGTCAAGGCGGCCAAGCTGGCCGAACTGCCGGGCGAGTCGGTGCTGGCGACGGAAGCCGAGATCGTGGCGGCACTGGGCTGCAAGCCCGGCTTCATCGGTCCGGCGGGCCTGCCGGAGGCGATCCCGGTGATCGTGGACCGCAGCGCGGCGGTGCTGGCCGACTTCGTCTGCGGCGGCAATGCCGACGGCAGCCACTACACCGGCGCCAACTGGGAACGCGATGCGCGCGTCAGCCGCGTGGCCGACCTGCGCAAGGTGGTCGAAGGCGACCCTGCGCCCGACGGCGCGGGCACGCTGGGCATCGCGCGCGGCATCGAGGTCGGCCACGTGTTCCAGCTCGGGCAGAAGTACGCCGAATCGATGCAGGCCACGGTGCTCGACGAGCAGGGCAAGGCGCGGGTGATGCACATGGGCTGCTACGGCATCGGCGTGAGCCGCATCGTCGCCGCCGCCATCGAGCAGAACCACGACGGCGCCGGCATCATCTGGCCGGAGGCCATGGCGCCGTGGCGCGTGGCGGTGTGCCTGATCAATCCCAAGGGCGACGCGCGGGTGACCGAGGTCGCGGAATCGCTCCACGCCGAGCTGCAGGCGCGCGGCTGCGACGTGGTGCTCGACGACCGCGGCCTGCGCCCCGGCCAGATGTTCGCCGACATCGAACTGATCGGCATCCCGCACCGCGTGGTGGTGTCCGAGCGCGGCGTCGCCGCCGGCACCTTCGAGTATCGCGCCCGCACCGGCGCCGACAACGAGGCCCTCACGCGCGAGCAGGTCCTCGAGCGCCTGGCCTGAGCCCCCGCCTACCGCGGATGGGTGTCGGTGGCGATCGCGGGAAAGCGTCGCCGGCGCCACCACCACGCTGCCGCCAGCACCAGCGGAAACACGTGGTAGACCGCCAGCACCGCGAACACCTGCGGCCAGATCGGTCCGGTGCCGGGGAAGCGCGTCTCGATCGCGGCCTCCAGCGCCAGCACGGTCAGGACCAGCGCCACGGCGATCGCGGCGAGATCGAAACGCCGCCGCGCGGCGCTGCGCGGCAATCCGCGCGGGAAGCTCCAGTAGAGCCAGGCGAGGATCGCGAAGGTCGGCACGAAGAGGATGAGCGCGAGGTATCGCATCAGGCCTCGGCGCCGAGTTCCGCCAGCAGCGCGCGCACGGCGTCCGCGGCGGCGGGCGCGAAGCTCGCCACCGCGCGCCCATCGAGCAGGAGCTCGGTCTCGCGCAGGTGGGCTTCGCGCGGCAGGCGGCGGATCGCCTCGCCCGCGAGGCGCGCGTCGTCGAAGGGCACGCTCACGGCCCGGCTGGCGCCGCTCGCGTCGACCAGCTTGAAGCGGAACTTGCCGTCCTCGCGGTACTGCACGAAGCGCGCCGCCGCCGCGGCCTTGCGCTTCGCGGGCAACGCGGCCGCGGCACCCGCGGTCAGTGGCCGGAGTCCGACCGCATCGCGCAACCGCGCCATGAACGGCGTCGCGCGCTGGCGCGCCTTGGCCGCGCCGGCCCGCAGGACCTCCTCGATCCGCGCCGGATGCGCCACCAGCTCGGCGTAGCGCTCGCGCGCCGGCGCCAGCTCGCGATCGATGCGCTCGTACAGGGCCTGCTTG
>CAZTNB010000137.1:0-7785 GCA_964614825.1 uncultured Gammaproteobacteria bacterium | reverse complement strand
CGAACACGTCCTTCCACGCCACGTACAGCGCCGCCGCGTTGACCGCATGGAAGGCCAGGCCCCAGGCCAGCAGGCCCAGGATCGGGATCCACACCAGGAACACCAGCAGCACGGCGAAGATCAGGCCGGTGACCAGGCCGTAGATGAGCAGCGGCACGATGTTGGCGAGGCTGGCCGCGAGGCTCTCCTTCATCGCCGCGATCGGTTCCGCGCCCTCGAGCATCACCCGCGGGATGGCGAACACGATCAGGCCGTACACGGCCAGCCCCAGTACCAGCATCAGCAGCACGCCGAGCAACGCGCCGCCGCTGAAGGCATTGGCGATGCCGCTGCCCGACGCGGTGTTGGCGAAGCCCAGGCTGAGCATGGCGCCGCCCACCAGCAGGAATGCGAGCACGACGCAGACGAGGATGGCGGCGACCGAGGGCAGGCACAGCAGCAGCATCGGCCCGATCTTGCCCGGCTCGGTGAAGGCGGCGAACAGGTGGCCCACGCTCGCCGGACGTCCCGCATCCTGCTCGGCGAGTCCACGGGCGAAGCCGCCCCACAGGGCCGGCCCGATCACCAGCAGGACCAGCTGGCCCAGGATCGGGATCGCGCCGATCACGGCCACGATCAGCGCCATGACCAGGAACACGGCCGGATTGCGCAGCACCAGCGCCACCGCATCGGTCAGCCAGCCGACGCCGCGACCCGCGTCCACCGCTCGATAGCCCATGGCCAGCCTCCGGAAGGCGCCGCACGGCGGCGCCGCGTGGGCGAGCATAGCGCCGCCGGCGCGCGCCGGCGTTACTCGGCGCCGGTCGGCAGCACGCCCAGCACTTCCTCGACCGTGGTGATGCCCTTGGCCACCTGCTCGGCCGCCGACAGCGACAGCGGGCGCAGGCCCTCGCGGATGGCGGCGGCGCGGAACTTCGGCAGGTCGAGGTTGGGCTGGATCAGCGCGCGCAAGCCCGGCGAGATCGGCATCATCTCGTAGATCGCGGTGCGGCCGAGGAAGCCGGTCTTGCGGCACTCCGGGCAGCCCACCGGCACCATGGCCAGCGACGGCGCCGGGAAGCCGAAGTCGCCGGTCAGCAGCTTCCACTTGGCCGGGTCCACCGGTCCCGGCTTGCGGCAGTGCGGGCACAGCTTGCGCACCAGGCGCTGGGCCACGATGCCGGCCACCGTGCCCTGGATCAGGAAATGCGGCACGCCGAGGTCGAGCAGGCGCGACACCGCGCTGGGCGCGTCGTTGGTGTGCAGGGTCGACAGCACCAGGTGGCCGGTGAGCGAGGCCTGCACCGCCATCTCGGCGGTGGCGAGGTCGCGGATCTCGCCGACCATGATGATGTCCGGGTCCTGCCGCAGCAGGGTGCGCACGCCGGCGGCGAAGGTCAGGTCGATGTTGACCTGCACCTGCATCTGGTTGAAGTCCGGCGCCACCATCTCGATCGGATCCTCGATCGTGCAGACGTTGATGTCCGGCGTGGCGATGTGCTTGAGCGTGGAATAGAGCGTGGTGGTCTTGCCTGAGCCCGTAGGGCCGGTCACGAGCACGATGCCGTGGGGGCGCTCGATCATCGCCTTCCACATCGCCTCCTCGGGCGGGCTGAAGCCCAGCTGCGAGAAGTTCTTCATCACCAGCTCGGGGTCGAAGATGCGCATCACGCACTTCTCGCCGAACGCGGTGGGCATGGTCGACAGGCGCATCTCCACCTCGCGCCCGCCCACCGTGCGCATCTTGATCCGGCCGTCCTGCGGCCGGCGCCGCTCGGCGATGTCCATGCGGCCGAGGATCTTGATCCGCGCGGTGACCGCGGTCATCACCGCGGCGGGCAGCTCGAACACCTTGTGCAGCACGCCGTCGATGCGGAAGCGCACCCGGCCGAGGTCGCGCCGCGGCTCGAGGTGGATGTCGCTGGCGCGCTGGTCGTAGGCGTACTGCAGCAGCCAGTCGACGATGCGCACGATGTGCTGGTCTTCGGCGCCGAGCTCGCCCGATTCGCCCAGCTGCAGCAGCTGCTCGAAGTTGAGCAGCTTCGACTCGTCCTGCGGCTTGCCGTCCTTGTCGTCCTTGGCCTTGCGCACCGCGCGGGTGACGCCGTAGAACTCCATCAGGTAACGGTTGACGTCCAGCGGGTTGGCCACCACGCGGTGGATCTCGCGCCGGGTGATGTGGCCGATGTCGGCGATCCAGCGCGTGTCGAAGGGCTCGCTGGTGGCGACGGTGAGCTCGGTGTCGCTGATCGCGATCGGCAGGATGCGGTACTTGGTCGCGTAGGTGGCCGTGACCACCTGGCCGACCGCGGTGACGTCGATCTTGGTCGGGTCGATGCGCTCGTGCGGCAGTCCCGCGTGGCGCGCGATCCACTCCATCAGGAACTCGAGGGTGACCGCGGTGCCGGGCCGGGCGGCGTGGTCGAGCTTGGCGTTGGCGATCATCACCAGCGGGTGCACCTCGGAGCGCCCGGCGCCGCGCTGCGAGTTGCGCACGCGCTTGGTGTCGGCCTCGGTGATCACGCCCTCGTGCAGCAGCACCGCCAGCACCTCGTCCAGGTCCAGGCGCCGGTTGGCGCTGAAGCCGGGCGGGCGCGGGCCGTCCTTGCGGGACACGGGCGCCACGCGCGGGGGGGCAGGCTGGCTCATCGGATTCCTCGGTGCCACGGCTATACTAGCGCGCCTTTTGCGCCGATCCCGTCGATTCCGTCATGCCAGCGTCGAGCTTCCAGGACCTGATCCAGACCCTGAACCGCTACTGGGCGGAGCAGGGCTGCGTGCTGATCCAGCCGCTCGACACCGAGGTCGGCGCCGGCACCTTCCATCCGGCGACCTTCCTGCGCGCGCTCGGCCCCGAGCCCTGGCGCGCGGCCTACGTGCAGCCTTCGCGCAGGCCCACCGACGGCCGCTACGGCGACAACCCGAACCGCCTGCAGCGCTACTACCAGTACCAGGTGGTGCTCAAGCCCAATCCGGACGACATCCTCGAGTTGTACATCGGCTCGCTCAGGGCGCTGGGCATCGACCCGCTGGTGCACGACCTGCGCTTCGTCGAGGACAACTGGGAGTCGCCGACGCTCGGCGCCTGGGGACTCGGCTGGGAGGTCTGGCTCAACGGCATGGAGGTGACCCAGTTCACCTATTTCCAGCAGGCCGGCGGCCTCGACTGCAAGCCGGTCACCGGCGAGATCACCTACGGCCTCGAGCGGCTGGCGATGTACCTGCAGAACAAGGACAACGTGTACGACCTGGTGTGGACGCAGGGCCCGCAGGGCACGGTCACCTACGGCGACGTGTACCACCAGAACGAAGTCGAGCAGAGCCACTACAACTTCGAGCACGCCGACGTGCCCGCGCTGTTCGGCTGGTTCGACACCTGCGAGCGCCAGGCGCTGTCGCTGGTGGACAAGGGCCTGCCGCTGCCGGCCTACGAGCAGGTGTGCAAGGCCAGCCATGCCTTCAACCTGCTCGACGCGCGCCGCGCGATCAGCGTGACCGAGCGCCAGCGCTACATCCTGCGCGTGCGCACGCTGGCCAAGGCGGTGGCGGAGGCGTACTTCGCCCAGCGCGAGAAGCTCGGGTTCCCGGGCCTCAAGCCTGGCGCTGCCGCTGCCTGAACGAATGGACTCCCCTCTCCCGGTGGGAGAGGGGAAACGAGCGCACCCGGACCATGACGCAAGTACTGCCGCTGCTGATCGAACTGGGCACCGAGGAGCTGCCACCGAAGGCGCTCGACGAGCTCGCGCTCGCCTTCCGCGACGGCGTCACCGCCGGACTCGACAAGCGCGGCGTCGCCTACGAGGCCGGCAGCGTCAAGGCGTACTGGACGCCGCGCCGGCTCGCGGTGCTGGTCGGCGCGGTCGAGGCGCAGCAGCCCGACCAGGACACCGAGCGGCGCGGTCCCGCGCTCGCGGCGGGCTTCGACGCGCAGGGCAAGCCGACCAAGGCCCTGATCGGTTTCGCGCAGAGCTGCGGCGTGGACGTGGCGGCGCTGGTCAAGGTCGAGACCGACAAGGGCGCCTGGTTCGTGCATCGCGGCGTGCGCCGCGGCGTGCCCACGGCGAAGCTGGTGCCGGAGATCGTGGCCGAGTCGCTCAAGGCGCTGCCGATCCCCAAGCCCATGCGCTGGGGCGACCACGACTACCTGTTCGTGCGTCCGGCGCACTGGCTGGTGATGCTGCTGGGCGACAAGGTGGTCGACGGCGTGGTGCTGGGCCTGACCGCCGACCGCTTCTCGCGCGGGCACCGCTTCCACCACGCCAAGCCGGTGTGGATCTCCACGCCGGAGGCCTACGTCGAGGCGCTGCGCGCGGCCAGGGTGCTGGTCGATCCCGACGAGCGCCGGCGCGCGGTCGCGCAGGCCGTCGAGCGCGCCGCCGACGACGCCGGCGGCGGCCGCGCGCGCCTGCGCGACGCGCTGCTCGACGAGGTCAAGAACCTGGTCGAATGGCCGGCGGCAATCGCCTGCACCTTCGAGCGCGAGTACCTGCGCGTGCCGCCGGAGGCGCTGGTGACCACGATGGAGTCGAACCAGAAGTTCTTCCCGGTGTTCGACCGCGACGGCAAGCTCACCGAACGCTTCATCGGCGTGGCCAACATCGAATCGAAGGACCCGGCCGAGGTGCGCCGCGGCTACGAGCGCGTGATCCGCCCGCGCTTCGCCGACGCCGCGTTCTTCTACGACGAGGACCTCAAGACCCCGCTGGCCTCGCACCAGGAGGCGC
Source organism: uncultured Gammaproteobacteria bacterium (assembly GCA_964614825.1). GTDB lineage: Bacteria > Pseudomonadota > Gammaproteobacteria > Xanthomonadales > Ahniellaceae > JAGOEZ01. Next base: position 3,082 of record CAZTNB010000137.1, on the reverse strand, counting down.
TGGAGAAGGTCACCTACCAGCAGAAGCTGGGCAGCGTGTGGCACAAGTGCGTGCGCGTGGCCGAACTCGCGCGCGTGGTCGCCAACCGCGCCGGCGTCGACGCCGGCCGCGCCACCCGCGCCGCGGCGCTGTCCAAGTGCGACCTGATGACGCGCATGGTCGGCGAGTTCCCCGAACTGCAGGGCACGATGGGCCGCTACTACGCCACCGCCCAGGGCGAGGACCGCGAGGTGGCCGCCGCGCTGGACGAGTACTACGCGCCGCGCTTCGCCGGCGACGCCATCGCGGCGAGCGCGCTCGGCCGCGTGCTCGCCGTCGCCGACAAGCTCGACACCCTGGTCGGCCTGTTCGCCATCGGGCAGAAGCCCACCGGCAACAAGGATCCGTTCTCGCTGCGGCGCAATGCGCTGGGCCTCGCGCGTACCCTGATCGAGGGCAAGCTCGACCTCGACCTGGTCGCGCTGCTGCGCGACGCGGCGGGATCGATCGAGGGCGCAAGGGCCGAGCCGGTCGCCGCGGAGCTGTACGAATTCATCCTCGACCGCCTGCGCGGCTACTACGCCGACCAGGGCATCCGCGGCGACGTGTTCGATGCCGTGGCCTCGCAACGGCCCGCGAGCCTGGCCGATTTCGACGCGCGCGTGCGCGCGCTGGTCGAGTTCGCGAGGCTGCCGGAGGCCGATGCGCTGGCCGCCGCCAACAAGCGCATCGCCAACATCCTGCGCCAGGCCAGCGAGAAGGGCGACAAGCCGGCGCCCAACATCGACGCCAGCGCGCTGACCGCGCCCGAGGAACGCACCCTCGCCGCGACGCTGGACTTCGAGGGCGGCAAGGCCACCCAGGCCCTGGGCCGGCGCGACTACGTCGCCGCGCTGCGCGCGCTGGCCTCGCTGCGCCCGGCGGTCGACGCCTTCTTCGACAAGGTCATGGTGATGGTCGAGGACGAGGACGTGCGCCAGAACCGCCTCGCGCTGCTCGACGACCTGCGCCGCCGCTTCCTCGCCATCGCCGACATCGGCCTGCTGCAGCCCGCGGGCTGAGTCGCCCGCGCGGCGTCCGGGGCGCGACCCGCATTCGCCCCGCCCACCGCAGCTGCGCGCCCGCGGAGCAGGCTCCTACGGAGAGATCAACGCGGTTGCCCGCGTGCTCAAGCGCCGCCGGGCAGGTGCGCGACGAGGTAGTCCTCGGCATAGCTCTTGAGCGACCAGTCGCGGATGAAGCCGCAGTGGCCGCCGAAGGGCGCGATGTCGAGCTGCACGCTGGACGGCAGCGCCAGCGACTGGAAATCCTCGATCGGGATGATCGGGTCGTCCTGCGCGGTGAGGATCGAGGCCGGCACGCGCAGGCTGGCGAGGCGGTCGCCGGCGATCGAGTAGCCGTCGAGGTACTCCTCGAGGGTGCGGAACTCGGTGTAGCGCGTGATCAGCTCGGCGGTGAGGCCGCGCATGTCCTGGCCCAGCACGCGCTCGTCGAAGGCGTACTCGCCGGGGAACAGCGACTGCTTGCGCTTGAGCGACTCGCGCCACTTCCGCATGAAATAGGCGTGGTAGAACCACGGCGCCGTCTCCAGCGCGCGCAGGATGCTGGGCGGATGGATCGCCGGGCACACCGCGATCACCTTCGAGACCTCGCAGCCGGCCGCCGGCGCGCGCAGGCCCACGCGCAGGGCGAAGTTGCCGCCGAGCGAGAAGCCGGCGATGGCCAGCGGCCGTTCGGCGTAGTGGCGGCCGATCTCGCCCACCGCGCCCACCACCTCGCCGATGCGGCAGGAGTGGAACATCTCGCGATTGAGGTGGTGCGAGTCGCCATGGTCGCGGAAGTTGAGCCGGAAGACGTCCCAGCCCTCGCGCAGCAGGCGCGCGCCCACGTTGAGGATGTAGCTCGATTGCGCGCTGCCCTCCCAGCCGTGCAGCAGCACCGTCAGGCCGCGCGCCTGCGGCCGCACCTTCTGCCGCGCGTGGAAGCCCTGCAGGCGCACGCCGTCGCCGCAATCGAGCACGTGCTCGACCGAGGCGCGCTCGAGCATGCGATGGTGGTCGCGGAAACGCAGCCGGCGCAGCGAGCTCGAGGCCAGCACCGACTGCACGTGCGGGTTGCGCAGCAGCCCGCGCGGACGGAAGTCAATCGGTCGCATCGGCGCTGGCGATCGGGTCGAGGTCGTCGGTCGGCGGCTCGACCGCGCCGCGCGCCGGCTCCACCTGGCCCAGTGCGGCCGCGATCTGCGCCCGGCAGGCTTCGGCCATGCGCCGGCGGCCGCCGCCATCGTGGCGCACCGGCTCGAGGAAGCTGATCTCGGCCACGCTGCGCGGCTCGCCCAGCACGCGCACGAAGCTGGCGAAGAAGCCCTCGCCGCCGCCCTGCGCCAGCGCCGTGGTCGGCACGCCGTCGCGCAGGAAGCGCAGCGCGACCGGCTGCGCCGCGACGCCGGCGTCGATCGCCGGCTGGAAGATGCGCGCGTGGAAGGTGTGCACGCGCTCGCCCGGGCGGATGCCGCCCTCGGGGAACACCGCCACCGCGAGGCCCTCGCGCAGGCGCTCGACCATCACCTGCGCGACCGCGGCCAGCGACTCGGTGCTGCCGCGCCGGTGGTAGATGGTGCCGCCACGCCCCGCCACCCAGCCGACCAGCGGCCAGCTCGCGATCTCGCTCTTGGCCACGAAGCAGGCCATGCGCTGGCTGTGGATCAGCTCGATGTCGAGCCAGCTCCGATGGTTGGCCACCAGCAGCACCGCCCCGGGCAGCGGCTCGCCGCGGCGGACCACGCGGATGCCGAAGATCCGCACCAGCGTTCCCGACCACCAGCGGATCATGCGGTGGTCGTAGCGCTCGCCCCCCACGGTGCGCGCCCGCGCATGCGGCAGCGCGATCGCGAGCAGGGTCAGCGGCAGCGATACCGCGAGGTGCAGCAGCAGCAGCGGCACGCGCAGCGCATAGCGCGGCAGGCGCCACGGGTCGCGCGTGGCGCGGCCCTCGGGCGTGGCGATCGGGGCGCTCATCGATGGCATGGATTCTCGCGCAAGCGGAAGCGCTGGAGTAGCCGCTGGGCGCATGGTTCGCGCCCTGCGCATCCTGCGCGCCGGCG
>CAZTNB010000136.1:1277-7820 GCA_964614825.1 uncultured Gammaproteobacteria bacterium | reverse complement strand
TGGCCGCGCAAGTATTCGGTCGACGGCGTGGCCTTCACCCTGTACCAGCCCGAACTGGACCGCTGGAGCGGAAACCAGCTGGCGGGCCGGCTGGCGATGTCGGCGACCGTCTCGCCCGGCGACGAGGCGCCGGAGGGCACCGCCCCGGCCCCGCAGTACGGCGTGCTCTGGTTCAGCGCGCGCACCGAGACCGACAAGCAGGCGCGCGAAGTCACCCTTCACGACGTGGTGGTCGAGCGGGCGAAGTTCCCCACCGCGCCCGCCGACGAGGCGCGCTACCTGTCGCTGGCACGCAAGGTGGCGCCGGTCACCGCGCAGGTCGTCAGCCTCGACCTGCTGGAATCGCAACTCGCCATCACCCAGGCCGCCGGCGCGGTGAAGTCGGTGCCGGTGGACAACACGCCGCCGGAGATCGTGTTCACCTACCAGCCCTCCATGCTGGTGAGCATCGATGGCGAGGCGGTGTTCAAGCCCACCCGCTTCGCGGGCATCGAGCGCCTGGTCAACAGCCAGTCGCTGATCGTGCGCTACGAGGGCAAGTACTACTTCGCCTACGCCGGGCACTGGGCGCGCAGCCTCCAGCTCATGTCCGGTTGGGCGCCGCTGGCGCAGCCGCCGGAGGCGCTGCGCGACGCCTACAACGAAGCCGTCGCGCAGAAGCTGATCCCCGCCGGCGGCGACATGCCCGAGTCCATGCAGGCGAACTTCAAGGACGGCACGTTCCCGGCAGTCGTGGTCCGCGACCGGCCGGCCGAGCTGATTCCCTTCGAGGGCGATCCCGGCTTCGAGCCGATCGAAGGCACGCAACTGCAGTTCGCGGTCAACACGCCGGCGGACGTGTTCATCGACGGCGCGGCGCAGAACGCGTGGTACCTGCTGATTTCCGGGCGCTGGTTCACCGCGGCCTCGGGCAAGGGCCCATGGACCTTCGTCGCGCCGGACAAGCTGCCGGCGGACTTCCGCAAGATCCCGGGCGTACATCCCAAGAGTGCGGTGCTGGCCTCGATCCCCGGCACGCCGGAGGCGACCGAGGCCCTGATCGCCAATGCGATCCCGCAGACCGCTGCGGTGAATGCCGGCGCCACGTCCTTCGAGGCGCGCATCGATGGCGAGCCGCAGTGGGCGCCGATCGAGGGCACGCCCCTGCGCCACGTGCGCAACTCCGACGTGCCCTTGATCGAGGTCGCGCCGTCGCAGCTCTACGCGGTGCGCGACGGCGTCTGGTTCCTGGGCGCCGCCATCGAGGGGCCCTGGCAGGTGGCCAGGTCCGTGCCACCGGTGATCTACACCATCCCGGCCTCATCGCCGCTGCACTACGTTACCTACGTCGAGGTCTACGGCAGCAGCGGCGACACGGTCTACGTGGGCTACACCCCGGGCTACTACGGCACCGTGGTCAACAACGGCGTGGTCGTTTACGGCACGGGCTACGGCTGCAGTCCCTGGGTCGGCACCTATTGGTACGGCTGCCCCGGGGCCTACGGCATGGGCGTGGCCTTCGGCTGGACCTCCGACTCCGGCTGGGGCTTCAGCTTCGGCTATGGCTGGTACGACCCCTGGTACTACCCCTACTGGGGCCCTTGGGGCTATTACCCCTACTACCCGTACTGGGGTGGTGCCGCGATCGGCAACGTCTACGGTCGCTGGGGCAATACCGTGATCGGCGGCACCGGCGCGGCCTGGGCCAATCCCTGGACCGGCAACGTCGGCCGCGGCTTCCGCGGCGGCTACTACAACGAGGCCACGGGCACGCGCGGCGTGGTGCGCGGCGGGTCGAACTACAACGCCTACACCGGCAACCTCACGCGTGCCGCGGGCGGCGCGCGCTACAACCCGGAGACCGGTCGGATCAGCGCCGGGCGCGGTGGCTCGGTGCGCAACATCTACAGCGGCGAAGGCGTCGCGGCAGGGCGCGGCGGCACCATCAACACCGACACCGGGCGCGTGACCACCGGCGGCGGCGTTGCGGGCGTGGGCGACAACGGCGCTGGCGCCGCAGGCGGCTTCCGCAGCAGCGGCGCGGGCGGCGACATCGCCGGCATCGGTTACGTGCGCGGCGACGGCGAAGGCAACGTGTCCAGCGGCGGCGTGATCAAGGCCGGCGATGACGTCTACGCCGGCAAGGACGGCAATGTCTACAAGCGCGGCGAGGACGGCGGGTGGGAACAGGTCGAGCGGCCCTCGGTCGACCCGCGGCCCGACGACGCAACGACGCGCGAACTCGATCGGCAGCAGGCCGCGCGCGACCGCGGCTACCAGCGCGACGTGGCCGGCGACCGCAGCTACGACGGCGGCGCGAATCGCGGCAGCTTCGACCGCGGATCGTACGGCGGCGACTATCGCGGAAGCATGGGCGGCTATCGCGGTGGCGGCATGCGCGGCGGCGGATTCGGCGGCGGCGGAATGCGCGGCGGCGGCGGGCGCCGGCGCTGACCCCGGGGGTTTGCCGCGGCGATCAGCGCAGGGCGGGCGCGCGCGTAGCGGACGCGCCCGGTGGGCGATCGGTACGCCGGGCGCGGCGGCACCGCGCAGATCCGCGCGCTGCGCAGCCGCACGGCGCAGGCCTCTCGCGCCCGGCGCCCGGCGGGCCCCCGACGGCTACCGCGCCAGCTGCTGCCACAGGAAGGTGTAGGCCAGCGCCGACATGTAGGCCTGCTGCTTGTTGTTGGCCGCACCGCCATGGCCGCCCTCGATGTTCTCGTAGTAGAGGACATCGTGGCCCTGTTCGAGCAGCCGCGCGGTCATCTTGCGCGCATGGCCCGGGTGCACGCGGTCGTCGCGGGTCGAGGTCGTGAACAGCACCGGCGGATAGTCGGCGTCGGCCTTCGCGAGGTGGTACGGCGAGTAGGTCTGGATGAAGGCCCATTCCCCGGGCAGGTCGGGGTCGCCGTATTCGCCCATCCACGAGGCGCCGGCCAGCAGCTGGTGGTAGCGGCGCATGTCGAGCAAGGGCACCTGGCTGACCACGGCGCCGAACAGCTCCGGGTACTGGACCAGCATGTTGCCGGTCAGCAGCCCGCCGTTGGAACCGCCCTGCACGCCGAGGTGCCGGGGCGAGGTGACCTTGCGCGCGATCAGGTCGCGCGCCACCGCGGCGAAGTCCTCGTAGGCCTTGTGGCGATTGGCCTTGAGCGCGGCCTGGTGCCACTTCGGCCCGAACTCGCCGCCGCCGCGCAGGTTGGCCACCACGTACACGCCGCCCTTCTCCAGCCAGGCGCTGCCGACGCTGCCGCTGTAGCCCGGCACCATCGACACCTCGAAGCCGCCGTAGCCGTAGAGCAGGGTCGGGTTGCTGCCGTCGAGCACGAGATCCTTGCGCGCAACCTGGAAGTACGGGATGCGGGTTCCGTCCTTCGAGGTGGCTTCGTGCTGGGTGACGACCAGTCCCTCGGCATCGAAGAACGCCGGCAGCTGCTTGAGCCGCTCCGGCGCGCCCTTGCCGACGGTGCCCAGCAGCAGGCTGGTCGGGGTGACGTAGTCGGTGATGGTGAGGAAGTAGTCGTCGTTCTCCTCGTCGTCGACCGCGTCGACGCTGACGGTGCCGAACTCGGGCATGCCCGGCAGCGGCTCGCGCCGCCACTTGCCGTCCACGCGCGTGAGCACGTAGAGGCGGTTGCGCACGTTGTCGAGCACGTTGAGGATCACGTGGTTGAGGGTCGGGGTGAAATCCGACAGCGTGCTGCGCTCGGTCGGCTCGAACAGGACCTCGAACTCGCGCTTGCCGGCGAGATAGCCTTCGAAATCGGCGGCCAGCAGGGAACCGGCGGCGTGGGTCTCGCCGCCGATGGTCCAGTCGCTGCGCAGCTGCAGCAGCAGCAGGTCGCGGAAGGCGCTGGCGCTGGCGTCGTCGGGCTTGTCGATCCGGACCAGCTTGCCGTCGCGGCGCAGGTACAGCTCATCGGTGTAGAACGTCACGGCGCGGTTGACGAAGTCGCGCTCGTAGCCCTTGGTGTGGTCCCGATAGCCGAACACGGCGACGTCTTCCGCCTTGCCCTCGTACACCACGCGCGCCTGCGCCAGTGGCGTGCCGCGCTTCCATTCCTTGACGATGCGCGGATAGCCCGACTCGGTCATCGAGCCGGCGCCGAAGTCGGTGCCGACGAAGAGGGTGTCGGCGTCGATCCAGCCGACGCTGGACTTGGCCTCGGGCAGGCTGAAGCCGTCCTTGACGAAGGCCTTGCCCGCGAGATCGAACTCGCGCACCACGTCGGCGTCCGCGCCGCCGCGCGAAAGCGAGACCAGGCACAGTCGGTAGTCGGGCTTGAGGCAGTCGGCGCCATGCCAGACCCAGTTCTCGCCCTCGGCCTTGCCCAGCGCATCGAGGTCGATCACGGTTTCCCAGGCCGGCTCGGCCTTGCGGTACTCGGCCAGCGTGGTGCGGCGCCACAGGCCGCGCGGGTTCTGCGCGTCGCGCCAGAAGTTGTAGTAGTGCCCGCCCATCTTGTCGACGTATGGAATGCGCGCGTCGGAATCGAGGATCTCGAGCAGGCGCGCGTCGAGGGCCTTGAAGGCCGCGGTTTCTGCCAGCGCCTGCGTGCTCACCGCATTGCGTTCGCGCACCCACTTCAAGGCGGCATCGCCGGTCACGTCCTCGAGCCACAGGTACGGATCGGTCGCGTCAGCGGCCGGCGCGGCGGGCGCATTCATGGACAGGGTGACTCCAAGCAGGAAGGTGGCGGCACGCACGGCAGGCTCCTCGCAGGCAGGCGGCGGAGTCTAGCGGCGCCGGTGCCGGGCGCCACCGGCCGCCGGTCATGGTCCTGCGTCAGCGCGGCGCGAAGGCGCGCAGGAACAGGTCGACCACGCTGTCGAGGTGCTCGCGGATGGCGGCGGGCGACATCGGGCGTTCGCAGGCGCAGAGCATGCGCATGTGCCCCACGCCCTTGATCATGCAGAAGAAGTGCCCCGCTGCACGGGCCGGATCGTCGATCTGGAGCAGGCCCTCGGCGCACGCACGCTCGAGGAACTGCTGCATCTCCTCCAGGGTGCGCTGCGGCCCCGCCTCGTAGAAGAGTTCGCCCAGGTGGCTGCCGCCGCGGCCGCCCTCGGCCGCGATCATGCGGTGCACGGCCACCGACTCCGGGCTGGTGACCAGGGCGTGGAAGGCGCGGGCGATCACCAGCAGCTGCTCGCGCACCGGGCCGGTGGGTGGCGCGCTGAACAACTGGTGCGGCAGCTGCTCCTCGCACTTGGACTTCACCGCGGCCAGGAACAAGCGGTCCTTGTCCTGGAAGTGGCTGTAGACCGTGAGCTTGGACACGCCGGCTGCCTGCGCCACCGCGTCCATGCTGGTCGCTTCGAAGCCCTTGGCCAGGAACAGGTTTTTGGCCGCTTCGAGGATGGCAGAGCGCTTGCCCGGGTCCTTCGGGCGGCCGGGGGCTTGGCCCTGCACGGCGGTCGCGGGGGCGGGAACGGTCCTGCGTCTGGCGGTTCTGGCGCTGTTAGGCATGGTGACGATAGTAATACTAGACGGTGCAGTATAGGAATATTACTATACGCGCCAGTTCACTTTCCACCGACACGTTGCAACCACAGGAATCGCTGCCATGCGCGCCCTCTCGCCCGTGTATACCCTGACCCTGACCCTGACGCTGGCCATCGCCGGCTGCGCCAGCGAGGCCACCAGCGACAAGCTCGCGCGGCCCGCGGTGGTGCAACAGGCGGTGTCGGCGCCGGCGCAGGCGGTCGATACCTATGCCGGCGAGGTCCGCGCCCGCTACGAGAGCGTGCTCGCCTTCCGCGTCGGCGGCAAGCTGGAGCAGCGCAAGGTCGACGTCGGCGCGCGGGTCAAGGAGGGCGACGTGCTGGCGGTGCTGGAGCCGCAGGACCTCGCGCTGCAGGTCAGCGCGGCACGGGCCAACGCCGCCTCGGCCAAGGCCGACCTCGCGCTGGCCAAGGCCGAGCTCGACCGCCACGCCACGATGCTCGAGAAGGGCTACATCAGCCGGTCGATGTACGACGCGCGCAAGAATGCCTGGGAAGCCGCCGCGGCGCGCCTGGAACAGGCCAACTCGCAGCTCGCGGTGGCGCAGAACCAGGCCGGCTACACCACGCTGCGCGCCGACCATGATGGCGTGATCACCGCCGTGACGGTCGAGGCCGGACAGGTGGTCGCCGCGGGCCAGCCGGTGCTGACGCTCGCCCACGACGGCGACGTCGAGGTGCTGATCAGCGTGCCCGAGGGCCGTGTCGCGGCCTTCAAGCCGGGCCAACCGGTGGTGGCCGAGATCTGGGCGCGCGACAACCTGCGCGTGCCGGGCAGCGTGCGCGAGATCTCGCCCGAGGCGGACGCCGCCTCGCGCACCTACGACGTGCGCGTGACCCTGGGCAGCTCCAAGGATGCGCAGCTCGGCATGACCGCGCGCATCTATCTGGCCGACGAAGCGGCGGCCGACGTGTTGATGCTGCCGCTCACCGCCCTGCACCGCCAGGGCGACAAGGCCGCGGTATGGCTGTACGACCCGAAGTCGGGCCAGGTCCACCTCAGGGCCGTGCAGGTGGGCAAGTACCGCGAGGACGGCGTCACCGTGCTGGCCGGCCTCG
>CAZTNB010000136.1:0-1177 GCA_964614825.1 uncultured Gammaproteobacteria bacterium | reverse complement strand
ATCTGGTCCTACACCCGCCTGGGCCAGTCCGAGGACCCGCCGTTCACCTTCAAGGTCATGGTGATCCGCACCATGTGGCCGGGCGCCACCGCCGACGAGGTGTCGCGCCAGATCAGCGAGAAGATCGAGACCAAGCTGCTCGAGACCGGCACCTACGAGTACATCCGCAGCTACTCGCGGCCCGGCGAGTCGCAGGTCATGTACGTGGTGCGCGACTCGATGCACTCGAGCGACATACCGGACGTCTGGTACCAGGTGCGCAAGAAGGTCGGCGACATCCGCGCCACCCTGCCGCCGGGCATCCAGGGGCCGTTCTACAACGACGAGTTCGGCGACACCTTCGGCAACATCTACGCCCTGACCGGCGACGGCTTCGACTACGCCGCGCTCAAGGACTACGCCAAGCGCGTGCAGCTGGAATTGCTGCGCGTGCCGGACGTGGCCAAGGTCGAGCTGCTGGGCCTGCAGGACGAGAAGATCTACATCGAGCTCTCCAACGCCAAGATCGCCACGCTGGGCGTGCGCTTCGACCAGGTGGTGGCGGCGCTGGAGGCGCAGAACGCGGTGGTGCCGGCGGGTTCCTTCGAGACCGGCAGCGACCGCATCTACCTGCGCGCGAGCGGCGCCTTCGACTCGGTGGAGTCGATCGGCAACCTGTCGATCCGCGCCGGCGACAAGCTGTTCCGGCTCGCCGACGTCGCCACCGTGCGCCACGGCTACGTCGACCCGGCGGCGCCCTCGATCCGCTTCATGGGCGAGAACTCGATCGGCATCGCGGTGTCGATGGTCAAGGGCGGCGACATCATCGGCCTCGGTGACGCGCTGGAGGCCAACGCGCAGCGCATCGAGGCCTCGCTGCCGGTGGGCCTCGAGCTGCATCGCGTGGCCAACCAGCCCAAGGCGGTGCGGCGATCGATCCAGGAGTTCATCCGCGCCCTGGCCGAGGCCGTGGCCATCGTGCTGGTGGTGAGCTTCGTCAGCCTGGGCCTGCGCACCGGCATGGTGGTGGCGCTGTCGATCCCGCTGGTGCTGGCGATGACCTTCGCCGGCATGAAGTACTTCGGCATCGACCTGCACAAGATCTCGCTGGGCGCGCTGATCCTGGCCCTGGGCCTGCTGGTCGACGACGCCATCATCGCGGTCGAGATGATGGCGGTGAAGCTCGAACAGGGCTTCG
>CAZTNB010000135.1:5590-7885 GCA_964614825.1 uncultured Gammaproteobacteria bacterium | reverse complement strand
CGAACGCGCACAGTAGCAACGCGGGTGCGGATACTTGTTCAGAGGTTCCCTAGAGGTGCACGGACTTGGGGATCTCCACGGTGAGCGCCACCGGCAGGTGGTCGGACACGCGCACGATCGGCACCTCCAGCGCCAGCGGCTTGAGGGCTTCCGACACCAGGATGTGGTCGATGGCGCGGCGCGGCTTCCAGCTCGGGAAGGTGTTGGCCTCGACTGCCGGCGGCACGATGCGGGTGTGGGCGAACAGCGCCTTGAGCTCGCCGCTCTCCACGGTGCAGTTGAGGTCGCCCATCAGGGCCACGTGCGGGTGCATGCCGATCGCCTCGGTGAGGTAGGCGATCTGGCGGCGGCGGCCGCCGGGCGTGAGCGCGAGGTGGGCGATGAAGATGCGCAGCGCGTGGCCACCACTGCCCAGGCGCACCTCCAGCGCGCCGCGGCCGGGGATCGCGCCGGGCAGGCGATGGTCGATCACCGCGCTGGGCTCGAAGCGCGACAGCAGGCCGTTGCTGGGCTCGGCCACCTTGACCACCTTGCGGTTGGGCTGGTGGCTCCAGAACGGGAAATCGGCCTTCTCGGCCAGGTACTGCACCTGGTTCTGGAAGCCCGAGCGCAGGCTGCCGGCATCGGCTTCCTGCAGGGCGACGAAGTCGTAGTGGGACACCAGCCCGGCGATCTCGCCGAGGTTGCGCCGCTTGTCCGGATGCGGCAGCACGTGCTGCCAGCCCTTGGTCACGTAGTGCCGGTAGCTCTCGATCGAGAAGCCGGCCTGGATGTTGAACGACAGCAGCCGCAGTTGGCGGCGCGGTTCGCGCGCGGCGTGCTGGAGGGCGGCGCTCATGCCGGGCACGCTAGCACCAACGCCGGGGGCGCACGCGGCGTCGCTGGACCACGGGGAGGCAGGGGATCGGGCCGCGCGCGGCCACGATCCCTTCCGTCCCGGCCCTGGGCCGGTGCCGCGGCTCAGGGCGCCGCGGCGGCTTCCTTGGCGACGAGGAAGTTCACCACGTCGAACACGTTGTCGTAGCCGCCGGCCGACTCGCCGGTGACGCGGTACTTGCCCGCCACCACGATCGAGGGCGTGCCGTCGACGCCGTAGCGCGGCACCATCTGCTTGCTGCGCTGGATCTTGGTGTTGGTGGTGAAGGAGTTGGCGGTGTCGAGGAACGCCTGCTCGGTCACGCCGAACTTGGTGTACCAGCTCGCCACGTCCTGCAGCGAGGCGAACGGCACCTTGTCGATGAAGATGGCGTTGAAGAACGCGTCGTGGGTCTTGTCGAGGATGCCCAGCGCCTCGGAGGCGTAGTAGGCCCGCGCCACCATCTCCCAGGTCGGGTTCCACGCCGCCGGCAACAGCGCGAAGCTGGCGTTGGCCGGCATCGTCTTCTTCCACGCATCGACCTTGGCCTGGAAATGCGCGCAGTGGATGCAGGCGTAGCTGAACACCTCGAGTACCTCCACCGTGCCCTTGGGCGCGGTGACCGCCTGCGCCGGCTGGATCGGGTAGTAGTGCGTGCCGGCCTGGTACTTCTCGAGCAGTCCCTGGGCCAGGGCGGCGGGCGCCGCGAGGGCCGCGAGCAGGGCGAAGGCGTACTTGTACATGCGCTGGATACTCCAGTATCGGATGGGACGGGCCGCGAAAGCATGAAGGCCCGCAGCTGAATGCGGGCCTTCGACCGGAAGCCGGCGGGGGAGTTCCCGGCTCAGGGCGCGGCGGCGGTTTCCGCGCCGGCGGCGAAGTGCAGGCCTTCGAGGAAGCTCGACAGCGCCTCGATGTCCGCGTCGCTGAGGTAGGCGGCCACGCCCGACATCACGGCGTTGGCCTCGTCCTCGCGGCCCCAGACCATGCCGTCGCGGAACTTCTGCAACTGCGCCTTGGTGTAGTTGGCGTGCTGGCCGGCCAGGGCCGGATAGCGCGCGCCCGGGTTGCCGCTGCCGGCCGGGCCGTGGCAGGCCATGCAGGCCGGGATGCCGGTGGCCTTGTCGCCGCCGCGGTAGAGCTGCTGGCCGCGCGCCACCAGCGCCTCGTCGGCCACGCCGGGCAACGGCGTCTTGCTGGCGTAGAAGGCGCCGACATCGCGCATGTCCTGCTCGCTCAGGGTGGCGGCGAAGCCGAGCATGATCGGGTTCTCGCGCGCGCCGGACTTGAACAGGGCCAACTGGCGGGCGATGTAGCGCTCGTGCTGGCCGGCGAGCTTCGGGTACTGCGGATCCTGCGAATTGCCGTCGAGCCCGTGGCAGGCGCCGCAGGCCGCGACCTTGGCCTCGCCCGCGGCGGCATCGCCCGGCTGCACGGCA
>CAZTNB010000135.1:2703-5490 GCA_964614825.1 uncultured Gammaproteobacteria bacterium | reverse complement strand
TCGGCCGGCGCGGTGGCGGCAGGCTGGGCGGCGTCCGCGGTACCCGTCGCCGGCGCGGTCGCCGGATCCTGGGCGGCGGCGATCGTCGCCAGGGCCACGCCGAGGACGCCTGTGAAAAGCCGGATACGCATGGACAGGGACTCCGTGATGCGGTTATCAAGGCAGGCGACGGGAACCGTCGGCGCCCTGGCCGGACGGGCCGGTCGATGGCCCGCGCAAAGGCGCGGATTTATACCAGTCGCCCCTTCGGACGGTCAATTTGAAGCGAGTCCCGCAACGCCGCGCCACCGCTGCCGCCGGCTGGCGCGATGCCGAGTTCCTGGTGGCCGCGCACGAGCTCGACCAGCTGCCGCCGGACCAGGGCCGGGAGGTGGTATTCGCGGGCCGCTCGAACGCCGGCAAGTCCAGCGCGCTCAACAAGATCGTCGGCAAGCACGGCCTCGCGCGCACCTCCAAGACCCCGGGCCGCACGCAACAGCTGGTGGTGTTCGGGCTCGGCCCGGCGCGGCGCCTGGTCGACCTGCCGGGCTACGGCTACGCCGAGGTGCCGCTCAAGCTGCGCGAACACTGGGGCCAGGTGCTGGCCGACTACTTCGCCATCCGCCAGTCGCTGGCCGGCGCGGTGGTGGTGATGGACGTGCGCCATCCCCTGCGCGAGCACGACCGCGCGTTGCTGGCGCTGGCGGCGGCGCACGGCCGGCCTTGCCACGTGCTCCTGACCAAGGCCGACAAGCTCGGCAGCAGCGCGCTGGCGACCACGCTGCGCGGCGTGCGGCGCGAGCTCGCGGCGATCGGCCCGGGACTGACCGCGCAACCGTTCTCGGCCGTCACCGGCGACGGCCTCGACCAGGCACGCACGGTGGTGGCGCGCTGGCTCGAGCCGTCGCGGCGGCCGGATTCACGCGGCGACGACGCGCCCGCCTAGGCCGTCGCGGGCGCTTGCTTCGGCCGCCCTCCGCCCCCAGATTGGCACGTTCCCTTCGTGCGAGGATGCACGCATGTCCGGTCCCAGCCAGGTCAAGGAAGAGCCGATCACGCGGCGCGACCAGCTCGTGGAGTTCCTCGCGTCCGGTTCCAAGCCGGCCGCCGAGTGGCGCATCGGCACCGAGCACGAGAAGTTCGGCTTCAGCCTCGACGACCTGCGGCCGCTGCCCTACGAGGGCCCGCGCGGCATCCGCGCCATGCTCGAAGGCCTGGCCAAGTTCGGCTGGGAGCGGGTGGAGGAGCACGGCAACCTGATCGCGCTGGTCAAGGGGATGTGCTCGGTGACGCTCGAGCCCGCCGGGCAACTCGAGCTCTCCGGCGCGCCGCTGGAGACCATCCACCAGACCTGCTGCGAGGTCGAGTCGCACCTGGCCGAAGTGCGCCAGGTGGCCGACCCGCTGGGCATCGGCTTCCTTGGCATGGGCTTCCAGCCCAAGTGGAAGCGCGAGGACATGCCGTGGATGCCCAAGGGCCGCTACGCGATCATGCGCGCGTACATGCCGAAGAAGGGCAATCTCGGCCTCGACATGATGACCCGCACCTGCACCGTGCAGGTCAACCTGGACTATTCCAGCGAAGCCGACATGGTGAAGAAGTTCCGCGTCGGCCTCGCCCTGCAGCCGATCGCCACCGCGCTGTTCGCCGACTCGCCCTTCACCGAGGGCAAGCCCAACGGCTTCCTCTCGTTCCGCTCGCAGGTGTGGAGCGACACCGACCCCGACCGCACCGGCATGCTGGGCTTCGTGTTCGAGGACGGCTTCGGCTTCGAGCGCTACGTCGACTACCTGCTCGACGTGCCGATGTACTTCAGCTACCGCGACGGCGAGTACATCGACGCCAGCGGGCAGTCGTTCCGCGACTTCCTCGCCGGCAAGCTGCCGGCGCTGCCGGGCGCGCTGCCCACGCTCAAGGACTGGGCCGACCACATGACCACGGCCTTCCCCGAAGTGCGGCTGAAGAAGTTCCTGGAGATGCGCGGCGCCGACGGCGGGCCGTGGAACCGCCTGTGCGCGTTGCCCGCGTTCTGGACCGGGTTGCTGTACGACGGCACCGCGCTGGACGCCGCCTGGGACCTGGTCAAGGATTTCTCGATGGAAGAACGCGAGGCCCTGCGCAACGCGGTGCCGCGCACCGCGCTCAAGACCCCGTTCCGCAACGCCACCGTGCGCGAACTCGCCCTCGAAGCGCTCAAGATCGCCGGCCATGGCCTCAAGCGCCGCGCGCGCCTGAACCGACGCGGCATCGACGAGGCGATGTACATCGAGCCCCTGGTCGAATTCGCGCAGGCCAACCAGACCCCGGCCGAGCGCAAGCTCGAGCTCTACCACGGCCCCTGGGGCGGCTCGGTCGATCCCGTCTTCCGCGAATTCGCCTACTAAGCCGCGCGCCGCTCCGACAGGGGGTGGCGCGTGCCGAGCTCAGATGCGCGATGCGTCGATCTTGAGGTCCGCGTTCGCCCACGCCTGGTCGAAGCGCGCCTTCGCCTCCGCCGCTTCCGTGGCCTTGCCCTGCGCCTCCAGCGCGTGGGCCAGGCCGATCAGGGCCCAGCCGTTGTTCGGATGCAGTTCCAGGTCCTTGCGGTAGACCGCGTCGGCTTCCGCCGCCTTGCCGGCGGCCAGCAACGCCACGCCCAGGCTGTGCCGGGTCGGCAGCAGCCAGTCGGACGGCTCGTTGTAGTTGAGCGCGTCCTCGGCCGCGACCGCCTCGGTCAGCGACTTGACCGCTGCGGCGTGCTCGCCAGCCGCCAACGCGATCTCGCCGGCCAGGAACGGCGCGCCGACCTTGAGCACGGCCGGCGCGTAG
>CAZTNB010000135.1:0-2603 GCA_964614825.1 uncultured Gammaproteobacteria bacterium | reverse complement strand
CGCGATCTCGCCGGCCAGGAACGGCGCGCCGACCTTGAGCACGGCCGGCGCGTAGTTGATGCCCCACAGCACGTTGCCTTCGTTGCGCGGATCAGCCGCGGCCACCTCGTAGGCGGCGAGTTCCTTGCGCGCGGAGTCCAGGTCGCCCTTGGCCGCGAACGCGCGCCCGCGCGCGAAATGCCAGATCGCGGTCGGATACGGCAACGCCGCCGGCGGTTCCTGCGCGGCCAGGATCTCGTCCCAGCGCCCGAAGCGCGCCTGCGCCATCAGCGGCGCGACGATGAACTGCTGCATCATCGTCAGCGTTTCGAGCATCGTCATGTCGGCGCGCTGCGCGGTCTGCTGCGCCGCGCGCAGGGTCATTGCGGCGTTGCCTTCGTAGCCGGCGGCGGCAACGATGAAGTGCCAGTTGTGCGGCACGTAGCCCAGCGGGTAGACCCCGTTGGAGCCCTTGCAGAACGAGAGGAAGGTCGCGTCCGCGTCGGTGGCCTTGAGGTTGGTCAGCACCGCATCGTGGTAGCGGCCCAGGCGCAGGTAGGTGTGCGCGGGCATGTGGACCAGGTGCCCGGCGCCGGGCGCCAGCGCCGCGAGGCGGTCGGCGTGTGGCTCGGCGCGCTTGGGATCCGGCGAGGCCTCGGTGGCGTGGATGTAGTAGTGGATCGCGCCGATATGGTCGGGGTTGAGCTGCAGCGCCTTTTCCAGCGCCGCGAGCAGCGCCGGGGTTTCCGGGCTGGCTTGGCCGTTGGCGGTCCAGTAGGCCCAGGGCATCAGGTCCATCAGCGCTTCGGCGTACATCACCTGCACGTCGGCGTCGTCGGGGAATTTCTCCACCGCCGCCTTCATCGCGTCGGCATAGGCGCGGTCGAGTGGCGCGCGATCCGCCGGCGCGACCTGCGCGTAGCGCGCCACCACCGCGTCGATCAGCATCTGTTCCACCGGGCTGGCCTGGTCGCGCAGCGCGAGCGCCTTTTGCGCCGCATCGAAGGCCGGCGCCGCGGCCTCGGGCACCATCGGCACGTTGATGTTGGGCCCCAGCACCAGCGCCTGGCCCCACCAGCAGATCGCGCAGTCGGGATCGGCCTTCACCGCTTCGGCGAAGGCCTGGCCGGCGGCCTGGTGGTTGAAGCCGTAGGCCATGCGCAGGCCCTGGTCGAACCAGGCCTGCGCATCGGCGTTCTTGCTGCTGATCGGGCGGTGCAGCGCGCCCAGGGTGTCGAACAGGTGCGGGCCGGCGGGTGCGGCCGCTGGCGCGGGTGCCTGGGCGACCACGGCAGCGGGCTCGGAAGCGGGGGGCGCCGCCGGTTCCGGCGTGCAGGCGGCGAGCAGGACGACGAGGATGCAGAGCGGGCGGGCGGACATGGGGCGTCTCCAGGTGCGTGGACCGAAGAAGCCTGGCCAGCATAGTCGACGCGGCAAGGGCGCGACCCGCCAACCAAAGGACCGAACGTCGCCGCCGTCCCCGCAGCCCGCACGGCATGCCGCTCCCACAAGATCACCCGCGGATGGCGGATCCGTCCTGGACCTCTTACCAATCCGCCGTCGCGCTGCATCGGGAAGACGGTACCCTGAACCCAGGCCCGCACTCCACAACCCACCACCATGCGTAGCGCGGCAATCCTCATCCTGCTGCTGGTCGCAGGTTGCGCCAGCAACCCCGCGCCGGACCCACTGGCCGACGCCGAGGCCAGCTTCCTGGCGTTCCTCGACGCGGCCAATGCCGTCGGCGCCATCGAGTCCGGGCTCTACACCGAATACGAAGGCCGCGACCTGCGCGCCTGGCAGGCGCTGGAGCAGCAGCATCGGGCCGAACTCGGCGCAAGCCTCGACGGCGTGGACGCGGCGAGGCTGGGCGCCGACCAGGCCAACGCGCTCACCGCCATGCGCCGCACCTTCGGTGACTATGCGGACGAATCCGCACCCGGAGCCGCCGCGCCGACCTGCGCCGACGCCTCGAACCCGGACGCGGACTTCGCCGCCCTGACCGCCGCGCTCGCCGCCTGTTTCCGCGAGCTAGGCAACCAGATGCCGTTCGAGGGCGGCACGATCAGCCGCGGCTCCGCGCTGCAGTTGCTGCACGACATCGAGGAGCCGGAGCGCCGCAAGGCGGTGTTCGACGCGTTCGGGCCGCTCTGGCAAGCGCTCAACGGCGACAACGAGCCAGACAGCCCGTACCGGCGCGTGATTCGCCTGGCTGCGGAAGATGCGAAGGCGAAGGGCACTTACATCGACCAGGCCGCGCTGGCGCTTGGCGTCACCCAAGCCGACATCGAGCGCTGGCTGATCGAGATGCTCGAGGCCTGGCGCGTCGCCAACGATCCTGGACCGATCGAACCCTGGGATTTCCGTCATTCGATTGGCGCGGCCAATCGCCTGCTGGCCGACAGGATCCCGCCCGACGCGCTGCTGCCGCTCATCCAGCGCTACTACCTCGACCTGGGCGCGGACCTGGTGGCGCTGGGCGTGGTCTACGACCTCGGCGAGCGTCCCGACAAGTCGCCGCTCGCGTATTGCGATTTCCTGGCGCGCGGGCGCTACGCCGCGGATGGCTCCTGGCGCCCGACCATCGCGCGCATCGTCGGCACCTATCCGCAGGGCGGCCTGTA
>CAZTNB010000134.1:0-7915 GCA_964614825.1 uncultured Gammaproteobacteria bacterium | reverse complement strand
CGATGTAGGGCACGCCGAGGCCGAAGTGCCAGACGAAGAGCTGGAAGGCCACGCACGCCGCGTACAAGCCCGCCGACGGCCATGCCGCATCGGCCGGCAACAGGGCGCGCAGCGCCAGCGCCATCACCGTGGCGAGGGCGAGGTTGTAGATCCAGTGCCTGGCTTCGCGTCCGCTCATCACGCGCACGCCGCGCACCCGGGGCTGCCCGGGACGCGCGGTCCTGTCGTCCCCCGACTCCCGCAGGCGTCATGGTAGGGGCAATCCCGGCGCCGGGCACCGGGCGTGCGGGCACGACGCCGCGGGGCGGCGGCTATTTCCGCGGCGGGAAGTCCTTGAGGAGCTTGGCCATGGCCTTGTCGAGCTCCTTCTGCTTCTTGTCCGGGCTGCTGCTCGCGTGCAGGGTCTCGGTCACCGAGCCGCGCCAGAGCAGTTGCTTGGCCGCGGGGTCGTACACGTCGATGGCCAGGGTGCCGACGTCGATCGTCTGGGTGGTGACCGTGGCCATGCCGCCGCCGAAGCGCCAGCCCACGCCGCCGCCGAAGGCGTTGAGCTGCTGCTGCTGCTGCATCGCGGTCTGGTAGCCGATGTAGAGGTCGACCGGGTCGGCATCGGCCTTGGCCAGGCCCTTGGCCGCGAGCTGCTGGTCCACCGCCTGCCTGACCTGCGCGTCGGTGATCTCGTCCACCGGCGCGGCGCCGTCCACCGGGACCCAGCGATAGCTGTGGTACTTGGAGAAGTCGGTGCCGGGCACGTAGTTGACGTCTACCTGCTGCGCGAACGCGGGCGCGGCGAGCATGGCCAGGCCGAGTGCGACGACGGCCCGCGTGCACAGGCTGCGGATCGAAGCGGACATGGATGAACCTCCGAGGGTGGGTTCGGGCACGACGCCCGTTGCGACGACGTCGCCATCGTACGCCCGCGCCGGCGACCCCGGCCGCGGCGCCGGGACTGCCACGCCTGCCCGTTGGGGCAAGGGCGCGCGGCCTCCGTTCAGGCCGGTCCGGCGTCGGGCCAGCGTCGCTTGCGGCGGGCGACGAAGGCCGTGATGACCAGCGCCAGGCCCAGCGCGTAGCCGAATATCGCCGCCGTCACCGCGGGCGGGGCGCGATTGACCGAGGCCACCAGCAAGGCCAGGCCCGGATTGCGCATCGCCGTGGCGACGGCGCCGGCCGGCCACACCGGGGCGTGCCAACCGGCGAAGGCGCGACCACAGGCCAGCGCCAGCAGCGTGAGCATCGCGCCGGCGAGGCCCGGCACCCAGCCCAGCGCGGCGATCGCGGGCCCGAGTTCGGCCAGGCAGACCAGCGCCAGCAGGAGCAGCAAGAGGTTCGACAAGCGGCCCATCGCCGGCTCGATGCGCAGGGCCATGCCGGGCAGCCGGGCCCGGACGGCGGCGCCGATCGCCAGCGGCAGCAACTGCGCGAGCAGCACCTGGCGGCCGACGTCGCGCGGCGAAACCTCGAAGTGCGCGTCGTAGAAGCGGTCGAGCACCCACACGCAGGCCGGCACCGAGAACACCGCGGTACCGACGATCGCCAGGTGCAGGGTCGGCGCGAAGTGCGGCGGGCTGCCCGCCTCGATCGCGCGGCGCAACGCCACCGGCGCGCCCGGCGCGATCGACATCAGCAGGATGCCCAGCGCGACCGGACCGCGCAGCTCCAGCCACTCCACCGTCGCCACCGCCATCAGCGGCAGCGGCACCACCGCCGCGAACACCACCGCCAGCAGGACCAGCGGTCGCCGCAACGTGGCGACGAGATGCTCGACGGTCAGCAGCAGGCCGAGCGAGAACATCACCGAGAACACGGCAATCGGCGCCACCACGGCGATCCAGCCGTGGATCATCGCGCGCTGCCGTCCGGCACCGGTCCCGGGCGGGACGCGTTCAACATGCCGGCGCCGGCATCAGCGTGCAGCGCGGCGGTCAGGGCGCTTCCGGCGTGACCCAGTCGCTGAGCGAGTACTTGGCCAGGATGGCCGCCAGCTCGCCCTTGGCGCGCAGGTCGTTGATGCCGGCCGAGAACATGTCGGCATAGGCCCTGCCGCGCGGGTCGGCCGGGGTGCAGGCGATGTAGATGTCGTTGATGTCGCCGGTGCTGCCCACCGGGATGATGCGCCCGGTGAGCTGCAGGCGACCGATCGCGCTCCTGGCGACGTTGCCGTCCTCGATCAGCGCATCCACCTTGCGCGTGACGATGCGCGAGATGGCGTTGATCACCGCGCGTCCCTGGCTCGAAACGACCTGGATCCGCGCCGGATCGGCCTTGTGCTCCTCGATGTAGGCGTCGATCGCTTCGCCGTAGGAATAGCCCTCGATCACCGCCAGCCGCACCGAGGCCAGGCTGTCGATCCCGGTGAAGCGCCAGGTGCTGCCCTCGAGGGCGAAGAACTGGTTGTCGGAACGGCCCCAGGCGCTGGCCGGGAATGCGAAGTCCTCGGCATCGGACTTCATCGCGCCGACCACGCAGTCGTAGGTGCCCGCGCGCACCGCGGCGATGGCGTCGTCCCAGGGCAGGTGCGCGTAGTCGATGGTGTGGCCGTTGGCCTTGGCGATGACGTCGGCCAGCTCGATCATGTAGCCGGGCGGGTTCAGGGTCGAGGGGCCGTTGTAGGGCAGCCATTCGTCGGAGCGGATGCGGATCTCGGCGGCTTGCGCGCCCGCCCCGGCGGCCAGCAGCGGCAGGGCCAGCAGCGCGCGCAGCGCGGTCGCGGGGCGGAACTTCATGGTGCCGGGCTCCTTGCGGGCGATGGCGATGCTATACGACAACGTCGCGACCGAATCCACCCCGCCATGTCACGAATGGGGTCGCGGCGCGGCCGGGCGACGCGGCCGGCCGGATCGCGTCCGGCCTCAGGCCGGCTTGCCGGCCGCGGCAGCCGCCAGAGTCGCCAGCACCTCGTCGAGCAGCCGGCTCGCGCCGAGGCGGAAACGCGACGGCACCGCCCACCCGGGGCCGAGGATGCGGTCGGCCAGGGCGAAGTAGGCCGCCGCGTCGTCGAGCGCGCGGATGCCGCCCGCTGCCTTGAAGCCGCAGGTCCCGCCGTGTTCGTGGATCGCCTGCAGCATCAGTTGCGCCGCCGCGGGCGTGGCGTTGACCGCGACCTTGCCGGTCGAGGTCTTGATGAAGTCGACGCCGGCCGCGATGGCGATGTCGGCGGCGCGGCGGATCAGCGCGGGTTCGGCCAGCATCCCGGTCTCGAGGATCGCCTTGAGCACGTAGCGGCCATCGTGCAGCTCGCGGCAGCGTTGCAGCAGCGTGGCGCCGGCGGCGGCGTCGCCGGCCATCAACGCGCGATACGGAAACACCACGTCGACCTCGCCGGCGCCGGCCGCCAGCGCGCGGCGCACTTCGCGCACGGCGCGGCCGGCATCGGCGGCGCCGTCCGGGAAATTGGCCACGGTGGCCACCGCGACACGCTCCAGCCCCGCCGCCGCCAGCGCTTCGCGCGCGGTGGCGACCAGTTCGGGATGGACGCACAACGCCGCCGGCGCGCCCCAGGGCGTGCCGGCCGCCACGCACAGCGCGCGCGCCGTCGCGGGCGTGTCGTCCTCGCCCAGGCTGGTGAGGTCCATCGCGGCCAGCGCGCGGCGGGCCAGGGCGGTGCGGTCGTGCATGCGGGGTCCCGGGTTTGACTGCCCGTGCGACCGACAGTGTCCCACCCCGCGCCCCGGCCGTCTGCCGGCGCCGTCATCCGATCGCCGCGGGCTGCGTTGTCCACGGGACGGGCGCCGGCCGGTTGCGCCGCCGGCGCCGTCCGGCGGGCCCGGCTTGCGCCGGCCCCCGCTTCCCGTACCCTGCCCTTCGAACCCCACCCACGATCACGGCCCGATGGCGCGCACTTCCACCGTCCTGCTGCTCATCGCCCTGGCCGCGAATGCCGTCGCCGCCGACCTGCCGTTCGTGAACTGGGAGAACCACCCGGCGCACGCGCTCGACCTCAGCCCCGGCCGCGGCCTGCTGGCGGTGGCGCACACGGCCGATGGCCGCGTGCAGTTCTACGACGTCGGCGCCGGCGAGCCGGTGCCCGCGGGGCACGTGGTCGTGGGCATCGACCCGGTGTCGGTGCGCTTTCGCACCGAAGGCGAACTGTGGGTGGTGAACCACATCTCCGATTCGGTCAGCGTGGTCGACGTGGCCGCGCGCCGCGTGCGCGCGACGCTGGCCACCGCCGACGAACCCTACGACGTGGTGTTCGCCGGCGGCCGCGCCTTCGTGAGCTGCTCGCAGGCCAACCAGGTGCTGGTGTACGACCCGGCCGACCTCGGCCGGGCGCCGCTGGTGGTGCCGATCGACGCCGAGGACCCGCGCGCGCTCGCGGTCAGCCGCGACGGTCGCAGCGTGTATGCCGCGATCTTCGAATCCGGCAACGCCACCACCCTGCTCGCGGGTGGCCTGGTCGACGCGCCCGCCGCGCTGCCGAACGTGGTCAGCGACCCGCGCGGACCCTGGGGCGGGCGCAATCCACCCCCCAACCGGGGCAATGCCTTCGACCCGGCGCTGAACACGGCCGCCACGCCGCCGAAGGTCGGCCTGGTGGTGCGCAAGCAGGGCGACGGCCGCTGGCGCGACGACAACAACGGCGACTGGACCGCGTTCGTGTCCGGCGCGCAGGCCGCGGCCTCGGGCCGGCGCGTGGGCTGGGACCTGCCCGACCGCGACCTCGCGATCATCGATGCGGGCACCCTGGCCGTGCGCTATGCCTCCGGCCTGATGAACATCAACATGGCGCTGGCGGTGAACCCGGCCAGCGGCGAAGTCGGCGTGGTCGGCACCGAGGCGCTCAACGAGATCCGCTTCGAGCCCAACGTCAACAGCCGCTTCGTGCGCGCGCGGCTGGCGCGGATCGATCCGGCGCCGGCCGGGGCGAAGGCGCTGTCGGACCTCAACCCGCACCTCGACTACAGCGTGGTCACGCGCCCGCAGTCCGAGCGCGACCTCTCGCTGGGCGATCCGCGCGCGCTGGCCTGGCGCGCCGACGGCCAGCGCGGCTGGGTCGCCGGCATGGGCTCCAACAACGTGGTGGCGATCGACGCGCAGGGCCGGCGCGCAGGCGCGCCGGTCGCGGTGGGCCAGGGGCCGGTGGCGCTCGCACTGGACGAGCCACGCCGTCGCCTCTACGCGTGGAACCATTTCGACGCCACGCTCTCGGCCATCGACATCGATGGCCAGCGCGAAGTGGCGCGCGTCGCGGCCTTCAACCCGCTGCCGGCCGCGATCCGCGCCGGACGCCCGTTCCTCTACGACACCCACCGCACCTCGGGCCTGGGCCAGGCGGCCTGCGCCTCGTGCCACGTGGACGCGCGCATCGACCGCCTCGCCTGGGACCTCGGCGACCCGTCGCAGCCGCCCGCGCCCTTCGACCAGAACTGCGGCACCACCCTGGGCGTCACCCCGTGCCAGGATTTCCACGCCATGAAGGGGCCGATGACCACGCAGACCCTGCAGGACATCATCGGCCACGAACCCTTCCACTGGCGCGGCGACCGCGCCGGCCTCGAGGCCTTCAATCCGGCCTTCACCGGCCTGCTCGGCGACGACGCGCCGTTGAGCGGCGCGCAGATGCAGGCCTTCGAGAACTTCCTCGCCACCATCGCCTTCCCGCCCAACCCCAACCGCAGGCTCGACAACAGCCTGCCTACCGCGCTGCCGCTGCCGGACCACTACACCAGCGGCCGCTTCGCCATGGCCGGGCTGCCGCTGGGCACCGGCGATGCGCAGCGCGGCCTGCAGCTGTACTCGCGCAGCCTGCTCGACGCGCCGTTCCAGTGCGCGAGCTGCCACACCCTGCCCACCGGCATGGCGGTCAACGGGCCGCTGTTCCTCGGCAACTCGACCTTCCAGGCCGGCGGCTCGATCATGGCCCCGGGCCCGCTGGGCGAGAACCACCTCGGCATCGTCAGCGTCGACGGCTCGACCAACGTCTCGATCAAGACGCCGCAGCTGCGCAACCAGTACGAGAAGGTGGGCTTCGAACTGACCCAGCTGTCGAACCGGGCCGGCTTCGGTTTCCTGCACGATGGCTCGGTGGATTCGCTGTCGCGCTTCATCTCGGCGCGCAACTTCTCGGTCCGCTCCGACCAGGACGTGGCCGACCTGGTGGCGCTGATCCTGTCCTTCTCCGGCTCCGACTTCGGCCCCGCCAACCCGATCCTGAGCGCGTTGCCGCCGGTCTCGAAGGACAGCCATGCGGCGGTCGGCGCGCAGGCCAGCCACGCCGGCGGCGCGGTGCCGGCGCGGGTGTCAGAGCTGCTGGCGCTGGCGCGCAATCGCACGATCGACCTGGTGGTGCACGCCGGCCGCGCCGGCTTCGCCTACGACGCGGGCAGCGATCGCTTCCTCGGCAACGACGCCGGCGCGCCGCTGGCCGCCGCCGCGCTTC
The DNA here is from genome assembly GCA_964614825.1 of uncultured Gammaproteobacteria bacterium. GTDB lineage: Bacteria > Pseudomonadota > Gammaproteobacteria > Xanthomonadales > Ahniellaceae > JAGOEZ01. Next base: position 1,533 of record CAZTNB010000134.1, on the reverse strand, counting down.
AGGCGCAGGCCACGTCCGATGCGCCGCAGACCTGGACCGCGGTGCCGGCCGGCCTCGGCCGGCGCCTGGGCATCGACCGCGACGGCGACGGCCTCGGCGACCGCGTCGAACTGGCGCAGGGCTCCGATCCGGCCGACGCGATGTCGACCACGCTGCGCCCCACCGCCGGCCTGTGGTTCAATCCCGCGCGCAGCGGCCACGGCTTCGACCTGCAGAACGCCGGCGGCACCCTGTTCGCCACCTGGTACACCTACCTCGACGACGGCACGCCGACCTGGTACCAGGCGGCCGCGCCGATGGCCGATCCGTGGGTCGCCACGCTCAACCGCTACACCTGGAATCCCGCCACCGGTGGCGTGCGCGGCGAGGTCGTGGGCGAGCTGCGCCTCGACTTCAGCGACGCCGGCCACGCCAGCCTGCAGTGGCGCCTGGGCGCGCGCAGCGGCGGCGAGCCGCTGCAGGCGCTGATCGCCGAGCCGGCGGTCGCCGCGCCCGACCGCACCGGCACCTGGTACGACCCGGCGGAGTCCGGCTGGGGCCTGAGCGTGTACGGCACCGGCGACACGCGGGTGGCGATCCTCTACTTCTACGACGGCGACCAGCAGCCGCGCTGGGTGCTGGGCCAGGGCAGCAATGCCGCCAGCGAGCTGGTGCCCGTGCGCAGCTATCGCGGCTCCTGCCCCGACTGCGGCTACGCGCCGCCGCGCTCGAGCGAAGGCGGCAGCGTGGATTTCCGCTACGCCGGCGCGCGCAGCGCGAGCGTCACCACCGACGCCTTCGACGCCGGCCAGCCGGCGGCGCGCTGGCAACGCGGGCCGGTGGCGATCGTGCCCTTGTCGGACCCGGCGCTGCGCCCGGCGCAGCACTGACGACGCCGGCGAACGCGACTAGGCCGCCGCGGTCACCACGATCTCGATCTTCCACTGCGGCCGCGCCAGCGCCGCCTGCACGGTGGCGCGCGCCGGCGCGTGGCCGGGCGCCACCCACGACTCCCAGACCTCGTTCATGGCGGCGAAGTCGGCGAGGTCGACGAGGAAGATCTGCGCGCGCAGGATGCGCGACTTGTCGCTGCCGGCGCGCGCGAGCAGCGCATCGATCGCGGCCAGCACCTGGCGGGTCTGGCCGCGGATGTCGGCGCTGGCATCGTCGGCGACCTGGCCGGCGAGGTAGATCGTGCCCTGGTGCACGACCATCTCGGACATGCGCGGGCCGGTGTCGAAACGCTGGATCATGGCGATGCCTCGGCTGCGGAGGAACGCGGCCGAGGCTCGCAGAGCACGCCCGCCCTGGCAAGCCGCCAGCGCGGGAGCAGCGGCGGCCGCCCCATTCGGCCGCGCACGCGGCCTCCCCCGACGCGCCGACCCGACCCTGCGGGAGCGGCTTGCGCCGTTACCGCGCCACAGGGGCCGACTTGCAGCTCGGCCCGGGCATCGACGCCGTCCGCCCGGACTATTGCGGCGTGAGATGCGCGCCGCCCTGGATCGTGATGACCCGCACCCGCAGCGCCGTGCAGTCCTTGTCCGCGCACTCGCC
>CAZTNB010000133.1:0-7990 GCA_964614825.1 uncultured Gammaproteobacteria bacterium | reverse complement strand
GGGTCCTGCCAGCGGCTCGAGAGCCAGCCGGCGTAGTGGATCTGCCGCATCAGGCGCAGCGCCTCGACCAGTGCGAGTTCGCCGTAGTCGAAGTTGCGGAACTGGGTGTAGCCCTCGAGCAGCGCTTCGCGCTGGACCTCGCGCCCGGTCATCAGCATCCACAGGTCCTGCACCGCGGGGCCGCTGCGCGCATCGTCGAGGTCCACCAGCAGGGGGCCGGCCTCGGTCCACAGCACGTTGCCCGGATGGCAGTCGCCGTGCAGGCGCAGGCGCTCGAGCGGTTGCGCGCGCGACCAGGCCGCGGCCAGCGGCGGCAGCGCGGCCTCGATCGCGGCCCGGTAGCGGGCGGCGCTCGCGGCGGGCAGCAGGGGTCCCTCCAGCACCTGCCGCATCGGCTCGCGCACGTGGCTGTCGAGATCGATGCCGCCGCGATGCCGGAACGGCGCGCGCGCGCCCACCGCATGGATGCGTCCCAGGGTGCGCCCCATCCACGCGGCGGCCTCGGCGCCTTCGAGCTCGGGCGCCCGTCCGCCGATGCGCGGGAACACCGCGTAGCGGAAGCCGCCGTGCACGAGCAGGGTCTCGCCCTCGCGGGCGAGCGGCGCCACCACCGGCAGTTCGGCCGCGACGAGTTCGGCCGCGTACGCGTGCTCCTCGCGGATCGCGGAGTCCGACCAGCGTTGCGGGCGGTAGAACTTGACCACCACGAAGCGCCCGCCCTCGATGCCGACCTGGTAGACGCGGTTCTCGTAGCTGTTGAGCGCCAGCAGGCGCCCGTCGCTGGCATGGCCGCTGGCGTCGACGGCCGCCAGCACCAGTTCCGGCGTCAGCGCGTCGTACGGGTGCGGATCGGCCGTCGCGCCGCGGTGGCGCCGCTCGCTCACCCCGCGACCACGACCAGGGTGACGCGCGAGACGCAGGTGAGGCGGCCCTGCGCATCCTCGATGCGGATCTCCCACACCTGCGTGCTGCGCCCCAGGTGCAGCGGCCGCGCGGTGCCGGTGACCACGCCGTCGGTGACCGCGCGCACGTGGTTGGCATTGATCTCCAGGCCCATCGTGCGCCCGCCGTCCGCCGGCAGCGACAGCCACCCGGCCACGCTGCCCAGCGACTCGGCCAGCGCCACCGAGGCGCCGCCATGGAGCAGGCCGTAGGGCTGCCGCGTGCGCGGGTCCACCGGCAGGGTGCCGCGCAGGTAGTCGGCGCCGATCTCGGTGAACCGGATGCCGAGCGCCTCGTTGAGCGTGCCGGGGTTGCTGGCGTTGAGCGCCTCGACGGTGGCCTGCCTCTTCCAGATCGACATCGCGGGTTCCTTCACGGGCGTGCCGTCATTGTAGGCGCGGGCCCGGCCGGCCGCGCCTGTCGCCGCGGCGCGGGGTCGTGGACAATCGGCGCATGGGCCATCGCATCACCCTCGAGGGCAGCGGCAAGAGCTTCGGCGTCGAGCCCGGCGAGACCGTGCTCGAGGCCGCGCGCCGCGCCGGCCTGGCGCTGCCCTACAGCTGCCGCTCCGGCCGCTGCGGCAGCTGCAAGGCCACCCTGGTCGCGGGCGAGTGCGACTACCCCGGGCAGCCGCCCACCGCGCTCAGCCGCGAGGAGCGGGCGCAGCACCAGGTGCTGCTGTGCCAGGCGGTGCCGCGCACCGACCTGGTGCTGGTCGCGCGCGAGGTTCCTTCGGTGGCGGAACTGCCGCCGCGGGTCCTGCCGCTCAAGCTGGTCGAGCGCACGCTGCTCGCGCCCGACGTGATGCGCCTGGTGCTCAAGCCGCCGCGCGGCGCGCGCCTGCGCTGGCTGGCCGGGCAGTACCTCGACGTGCTGCTCGACGGCGGACGCCGCCGCGCCTTCTCCATCGCCAATGCGCCGGAGGAAGCCGAGCACGTCGAGCTGCACATCCGCCATGTCAGCGGCGGCGGCTTCACCCACCGCGTCTTCCATGAGCTGGCCGAGGGCGCGGTGCTGCGCGTGGAGGGGCCGCTGGGCACCTTCGTGCCGCGCGAGGATTCCGAGCGCGCGCTGCTGCTGGTCGCCGGCGGCACCGGCTTCGCCCCGCTCAAGGCCATCGTCGAGCACTTCCTCCACCTGGGCTCGACGCGGCCGATCCATTTCTACTGGGGCGCGCGCAGCGAGCGCGACCTGTACCTGCCGGCGTTGCCGGCACAGTGGACGCAGCGCCATCCCGCGCTGTACTTCACCTCGGTGCTGAGCGAACCGGACGCGGCGGAATCGGGCCGCCACCGCACCGGCTTCGTGCACGAGGTGGTGACCGCCGATTTCCCCGACCTGTCGGAGTTCGACACCTACATGAGCGGACCGCCCGCGATGATCGAGGCGGCGCGCCGCGCCTTCGTCGCGGCGGCACTGCCGGAGGAACGCCTGTACTACGATTCCTTCGACTACGCGCCCGACGTGCTGGCCGCGATCCTGGCCTCGCGCGCCGGCCTGCGCAGCGGCTGAAGCGGGAACTCCGCGGCCGCGCCGGCGTCACTAGCAGGACCTTGCGATCGCTTGCCCGAAGGCCCCACGCGACCATGACGCCCGCGCCACGACCCGCCCTCTGCCGCCGCTGGTGGCTGCCGCTGCTGCTGCTCGCCGCCGTCGCCGAGCCGGCGCAGGCCCTGCGCTGCAATGGGCGCCTGGTCGACCTGGGCGACCACGCGGTGCAGGTCGAGCGCCGCTGCGGCGAGCCGTACTGGATCGAGACCTACAGCGAGTGGCTGGTGGCGGGCGAGGACCGCGCGCTGGAGCAGCGCGTCGAGCGCCAGCTCGAGGCCTGGTACTACAACTTCGGCGCCGACCGGCTGCTGCACCGCCTGCTGTTCGTCGACGGGCGCCTGGTGCGCGACGACACGCTGGGCTACGGCGTGGCCCGGATCGGCTCGCGCTGCAACTACGACCTGCTCGACCGCGGACTGTCGATCGGCGAGGTGGTGGCCCGCTGCGGCCTGCCCGCGAGCCAGAACCGCCGCTACGGCCAGGTCACCCAGCGCGATGCCAACGGCCTCGCGCGCGAGCGCGAAATCCGCCGCGACGAGTGGGTCTACGATCCGGGCGGCAGCCGCCGGCTCGAACTGTTCGTGTTCATCGACGGCCGACTGACCGATCGCGACCAGCTCGACCGCTGAACGATCCGCTCCCACGGTTTCCAGCCCGCAGCGCGGCGGCTAGCGCGGCGACGGTTCCGGCAGGCGCGGCACGCCGTGCTCGTTGCGTTCCTCGAGCACCGCCGGCGGCGCGGCGACGTCGCCGCGCACCGCGATGCCGGTCAGTGCGGCGGTGGCTTCGCCGCGCGCGGCCAGCAGGGCATTGGCGTAGGCGCGGCTGGCGCGTTCGTGGTCGCCGCGCCCGCCGTAGGTGCGGCCCAGTTCCTCCCAGGCCGCGGCGGCGTGCGAGGTCTGCAGCGCGCGCTGCAGGTACTCCTCGGACTTGGCCCACAGCTGGTCCTCGCGGCACAGCCGGCCCAGCGCCAGCAGCAGGCCGCCGCTGTCGGGATGCTCGCGCAGCCAGCCTTCCGCGCTGCGCAGCCGCGCCGCGCGATCGGTGGCGGGCAGGCCGGCCCAGGCCAGCACCAGGTCGTCGTCCCAGGCCTTGCGCAGCACCGACTGCACCTCGTCGCCGAGGTCGCCGAGGCCGAGCGCGGTGGCGCGCCGGGCAAGGGCCGCGGCCACGCCCGGCAGGCGCCGCTGCGTGCGCGAGAGCTCCTGCCACAGCGAACGCAGGTTGATCGCATCGGTGGAGGCGAGCAGGGCGCGCGCGAGCACGTCGCCCTCGAAGGCGTCGAGTTCCTCGCGCGGCGCGGCGAGGCCAGAGCGCACCTTCACCAGCAGCGGCAGCGCCTCGCGGCCGCGGCCGCGCAGCGCCAGCGCGCGCGCCAGCACGCGCGCGGCGGCGGGCGGCAGGCGCTGCGCGTGGTCCAGCGGGGTGAGCAGTTCGATCGCGGTGCCGGCGCGGCCGTCGGCCAGCTCGGCCTCGGCGCGCAGGGTCGCCGCGGCGAGCGCGCCCTCGGGTTCGGCGCCGAGGCGCGCCAGTATCTCGCCCTGGCGCCGCACGTCGCCGCGCAGGCGCGCCGCGTGGTAGGCGCCGACCAGCGCCGGCAGTTTCACCGAACGCATCCGGCTCGAACCCAGCAGCAGCTTCTCGGCGCGCACCCAGCGCCCTTCGGTCAGCGCCAGCGCGCCGCGCGAGAAGCGGATGCGGCCGCGGCGGCGCGCGCGGTCGAGCATGGCGCGCAGCGGCCAGCGCAGCAGCCACAGCAGCAGGCTCAGCACGATCCAGGCCACCAGCACCGCGCCCAGCGCGAACACCAGCGTGGTCTCGATCGTCCACGGCGCGCGCTGGATCAGCACGTAGCCGGGATCGGCGCCCACGCCCCAGGCGACCACCGCCGCCAGCAAGGCGAGGGCGAGGAAGCCGAGCAGGACCCGGTAGGCCTTCACGGCGTTTCCTTCTCGACCGGCAGTTGCTCCGCCGACACGGCCGGCGTCGGCGCCCGTGGCGCCACCTCGGCGAGCGCGCGCGTGGCGCGCAGGTTGCGCAGCTCCTCCAGCGCCTTGCCGACCGGCGGCAGGCTGTCGGACTGCGCGGCCGCGCGTGCCGCGTCGACGGCCGCGAGGCCCTCGCGCACCGCGGCGGCCTGCGGATCGAAGGCCTCGGCCAGGCGCGCGCGCACCGAGTCGAGCGCGGCGCGGTAGCGGGGCGCGTCGCCGGCGGCGAGGGCGGCCTTGGCCAGCAGCAGCTCGAGTCCCAGCGCTTCGCGCGCGGCGACCACGTTGAGCGGATTGGCCAGCGCGGCGTCGGCCGGATCGAGCCGGCGCACGCGCACGAACTGCCCCAGCACCGCGAGCGCGCGATCCCACCAGCCGCGCGCCTCCGCGGCCGTCGGCAACGGCGCCGCCGGCGCCACCCGCGGCGGCAGCGTGGGCACCGCCAGGGCCAGGCGATCGAGTGCGGCCAGGTGCGCGACCGGCCCCTGCGCGTTGAGCGCCGCGAGCGCGGCGACCTCGGCGGCGATGGTCTGGCGCACGCCCGCCAGTGACGGATCGTCGATCGCGGCGAGCTCCGCGTCGGCGAGGCGGAACGCCTCCAGGGTCGCGGCCGGGTCGCCGAACAGCGCCAGGCGCTCCTGTCCCAGGCGCAGCAGGAACTCCGCCTCGTTGAGCCGCAACGCCACCGCGCCGGCCATGCGCCGCTCGGCCAGGCTGGCCAGCGCGTCCTCCATCAGGTTGGCGCGCTGGCCGAGGCCCAGCGTCTCCTCGCGCAGGCTCTTGTTCACCGCTTCGGCGTCGCCCAGGCGGCGGGTCAGGCCATCGACCTCGCGCCGCAGCGCGGCGACTTCGCCGCTGGCCGCCTCCAGGCGCTGCTCGGCGCGCGCGCGCGCCGCGTCGAGGCCCGCCAGCGCCGCGCCGCGCTCCTGCACCACTGCCCATGCGCGCCAGCCGCCCCAGCCCAGCGCGGCGAGCACCGCCAGCGCGAGCAGGGGCCGCGCCAACGCAGGCAAGCTCCGCCGCCGGGCGGCAGCGGCAGGTGCGGTCATTTCGGTTGCGGACATGGGCGCGGGCGTGGGCGCGAGGACATGGGAATGCTAACGGAAACCGCGCGCCGCCGGCGTCAAATCGCGCGCGCCAGCGCCGCCGCCAGCAGGTCCGCGGCCAGTGCCGAGCGGGCGCAGCGCACGCGGCGGAAGCCGCCCGCGCGCAAGGCCGTGGCCACGCGCGGGCTGCTGGCGATGGCCTGCGCGCCGCGCAGGCGTTGCGCTTCCGGCGCCGTGGCCAGCGCGAGCAGCGCGGTCACCGCCTCGGCGCTGGAAACCAGCAGCACGACCTCGCCGGGCATGGTGATGGCGGCGTGATGGCGCCGATCCCAGCGCGGCAGCGTCCGCGCGTACACCTCGGCCACCGAAACCCGCGCGCCGCGGCCGGCCAGCGTGCCGGCGATCAGGCCGCGGCCGCCCGGGGCGCCGACCAGCAGGACCCGCCGGCCGCGCACCGCGGCCGCCGCGAGGGCCGGATGCGCCAGCACGCCCTCGCTGTCGTAGCGCTGCGCCGGGGCCTGCGCGGCGCAGCCCCGGCGCGCCAGTGCCCGCACGGTGGCGGGGCCGACGCCCAGCACGGTGGCGTCGCGCCCGTGGCGCAGGCGCGGGCGCAGCGCGTAGGCGCCGCGCACCGCGTTCGGGCTGGTGTAGACCACGACCACGGCCTCGCGCGCGAGGTCCAGCGCGCGGCGCGCCGCCGCCGGATCCGGCGCCGCGACGATGCGCGCGGTGGGCAGGCCGTGCGCCGCCACGCCCGCCGCGCGAACCCGGCGCAGCAACGCCGCGGCGCGGCCCACCGGCCGCGCCACCAGCACGCGGCGGGCGCGACTCCGTGCGTCGGTCGTGGCGGCCATGTCGCCATGCTACGCAGCGTGCGCGCCGGCGTCAGCCCCATCACTTGCGGCCGCGCCGGCCGCGCCGGCACACTGCGGCGCATCCCGATGACCGTGATCCTCGACAAGGCCCTGCTCGAGCGCCACCTGCGCGACACCATCCCGCTGGCGCGCGCGATGGACCTGCACGTGGGCGACTACGACGGCTATCGCCTCGCGCTCTACGCGCCGCTGGCGCCCAACGTCAACGACAAGGGCTGCGCCTTCGGCGGCAGCATGGCCTGCATGCTGACCCTGGCCGGCTGGGGCCTGATCAACCTCAGGCTGGCCGAGGCCGGGCTCGACGCCGAGGTCTACGTGCAGGACGCCTCGACGGTGTACCTCGCGCCGGTGTGGGACCAGCTCATCGCCGAGGCCTACGCGCCCGACAATCCCTGGAACGCCTTCCTCGACACGCTGCGGGCCAAGGGCAAGGCCCGATTGTCGATAGAATCCGAGATCGCCGGGTCCGAGGGCGGCGGCGTCGCCGCGCGCCAGTCGGCCCGGTTCGTCGCCAAGTCGCTCGCCTGATCCCGACGCCGGAGGCGCCGCCATGACCCGATTCCTGCTGCCCCTGCCGCTGGCGCTGCTGCTCGGCGCCTGCGCCACGCCCGACGGCGACGCCCGCGCCCTCGACCTGACCCTCAACGACTACTCCTCGGGCATGCGCTGGAACGGCCTCGCCACCCAGGTGCAGTTCATGGACCCGGACGTGCTGCGCGAACATCCGCCCAGCTCCGAGGTCCTGCAGCGCCTGCGCGAGGTGCGCGTGGCGCGCTACTTCCCGCAACCGCCCACGGTCGGCATGGGCGGCACCGCCACCCAGCTGGTCGAGATCGAGCTGATCGACCAGACCACGCAGACGGTGAGCTCGATCACCCAGGTGCTGGACTGGCGCTGGGACGAGGAGGACCAGCGCTGGTGGCTGATGACGCCGCCGCCGGACCTGACCGGGATGCAGTGACGGGGCCCGGAGCCGCGCTTCGTCAGCGTGCCGGCGCCACGCTGACCGCGGCGAGGATGCCCTGCAGGATGCGCGTCGGGCTGGGCGGGCAGCCGGGCACCGCCACGTCCACCGGCAGCACCGCCGACACCGGCCCCAGGCTCGCGTAGCCGCAGCCGAACACGCCGCCGTCGCAGCCGCAGTCGCCGATCGCGACCACCAGCTTCGGACCCGGCATCGCGTCCCAGGTGCGGCGCAGCGCCACCGCCATGTGCCGCGACACCGGCCCGGTGACCAGCAGCAGGTCGGCGTGGCGCGGGCTGGCGACGAACTTCACGCCCTGCCCCTCGATGTTGTAGTAGCCGTTGTTGAGCGCGTGGATCTCCAGTTCGCAGCCGTTGCACGAGCCGGCGTCGACCTGGCGGATGCACAGCGCGCGGCCCAGCACGCGCAGGATGTCGGCCTGCAGCGCCTGCGCGACCCGCAGCGATGGATCGGCCGCGGGGGCGGGCTCGGTCAGGCGGCCGGTGCGCTGGATCTGGCGCAGGGTCTTGAGCATGGTCAGAGGTCGTGGCCGCTGTAGGAGAGGTTGAACGACTTGTTGATCAGCGGGAAGTCGGGAACGATGTTGCCGATCACCGCGTGCTC
>CAZTNB010000132.1:0-8026 GCA_964614825.1 uncultured Gammaproteobacteria bacterium | reverse complement strand
ATGTCAGCCGCATCTTCCAGACCCTGGGCGCATCGATCGACGCCATTCCGCTGCTCTGGATCGCGGCTCCATTGACCGGGCTGCTGGTGCAGCCGGTGGTGGGATACCTCTCGGACCGCACCTGGACCCGCCTGGGCCGGCGCCGGCCGTACTTCCTGGTCGGGGCGCTGCTGGCTTCGGCCGCGCTGTTCGCGATGCCGGCATCGCCGGTGCTGTGGATGGCGGCGGGGCTGCTGTGGGTGCTCGACGCCTCGATAAACGTCTCGATGGAGCCCTTCCGCGCCTTCGTCGGCGACCAGCTGCCGCCGCGCCAGCGCACCAGCGGCTTCGCCATGCAGAGCTTCTTCATCGGCGTCGGTGCGGTGGTCGCCAGCGCCTTGCCCTGGATGCTGACCGCGGCCGGGGTATCGAACACGGCGCCGGCCGGGATCGTGCCGGATTCGGTCCGCTACGCGTTCTGGTGCGGCGGCGTGGTCCTGTTGGGCGCGGTAGCCTGGACCGTGCTGCGTACGCGCGAGATGCCGCCCGAGGAACTGCGCGCCACCGACAGCGCGCGCCACGCGCCGGCGCGTGCCGTCGATGCAGGCCAGGCCCGCCGCACCGGCCTGGTCTGGCTCGCGGCCGGCGCCCTGGTGGGACTGGGCGTCAATCGCTACGCGCTGGATCGCGAGTTGTACCTGCTGGCCGGCGGCCTCGCCCTGTACGGCGCGGCGCTGCTCGCGCTGGCGCGCGGCGACGCCGCCGACCGCGGCATGTTCGGCACGATCATGCGCGACCTCTACACCATGCCCGAGGCGATGCGGCAACTGGCCGTGGTGCAGTTCTTCTCCTGGTTCGCCCTGTTCGCGATGTGGATCTACACCACCTCGGCGGTTACCGCGCTGCATTTCGGCTCCAGCGATCCGCAGTCGGCGGCGTACAACGCCGGCGCCAACTGGGTCGGCGTGCTGTTCGCGGCCTACAACGGCTTCGCCGCGCTGGCGGCGATGGTGATCCCGTGGATGGTGCGGCGCCTGGGCTTGCGCGTGGCGCACCTCGCCAACCTGTTCCTGGGCGCGGCGGGGCTGCTGTCGTTCTACGTCGTCCGCGATCCCGACTGGCTGCTGCTGTCGATGCTGGGCGTGGGCTTCGCCTGGGCCTCGATCCTGTCGCTGCCCTACGCACTGTTGGCCGACAACCTGCCGGCGGAAAAGATGGGAATCTACATGGGCATCTTCAACTTCTTCATCGTCATCCCGCAGCTGGTCGCGGCCACGGTGCTGGGTTTCCTGCTCACCACGTTCTTCGGCGGCGCGCCGATCCACGCCCTGACCCTGGGCGGCGCCAGCCTGCTGCTGGCGGGGCTGTGCGTGCTGCGCGTGCGGGTCGAGAGCGAGGCGCCCCGCGGCGCCACGGTGGCTCCGTGAGCGCGCGGCTGCGCGGACGGACGGGGCCGGCGCTGCTGGCGGCGGCGCTCGCGGCCTGCACGCAGCCGCCGGCGCCGCCGGCGCCGAAGGCGGTGCCGGCGCCCGAGTACTACGGGACGCTGGAGCCCTTCGCCGCCGAGGCGGTGTACTTCGTGGTCACCGACCGCTTCGTCAACGGCGATCCGGCCAACGACCAGCGCGACCAGGGCGGCGCGCACCCGACCTTCGACATCCCGGTGCCGGGACCGCAGGGGCGCTCGGACAACATCGGCTACCTCGGCGGCGACTTCAAGGGCATCGTCGACCAGATCGACTACATCAAGGACATGGGCTTCACGGCCGTGTGGATCACGCCCATCGTCGACAACCCCGACCAGGCCTTCACCGGCGGCAAGCCGGCGAGCTGGGGCAGCATGTGGACCGACCAGGGCAAGACCGGCTACCACGGCTACTGGGGCGTCAACTTCTACAAGCTGGACGAGCACCTGCCCAGCCCCGGCCTGGACTTCGCCGGATTCACCGCGGCGATGCATGCGCAGGACCTCAAGGTCGTGCTCGACGTGGTGGCCAACCACGGCTCGCCGGCCTTCACCATGCCGGTGGCGCAGCCGCAGTACGGGCAGATCTACGATGCGGCGGGCAAGCTGGTCGCCGACCAGCAGAACCTGCCGCCGGAGCGGCTCGATCCGGTCAACAATCCGCTGCACCGCTTCTACAACACGCGCAGCGACCTCGCCGAGCTGTCCGACCTGCGCGAGGACTCGCCCGAGGTGCTCGATTACCTGATCGGTGCCTACCTGCAGTGGATCGGGCAGGGCGCGGATGCGTTCCGCGTGGACACCGTGAGCAAGATGCCCGGCGAGTTCTGGGATCGCTTCGCCGGGCGCATCCGCGAACGGCACCCCGGCTACTTCCTGTTCGGCGAAGTGTTCGACTACGACGCGGAGAAGATCGCGCCGTACACGCGGCCCGGCGGCGGCTCGATGTCGGTGCTCGACTTCCCGCTCAAGGGCGCGATGGCGAAGGTGTTCGGCCGCGAGGGCGGCGACTTCGCCCTGCTCGGGCCGCCCCTGTTCCTCGAGGGCGGGCCGTACCGCAATCCCTACGAGCTGATGACCTTCTACGACAACCACGACATGGCGCGGCTCGACGCCAGCGACGAGGGCTTCATCGACGCGCACCACTGGCTGTTCACGGCGCGCGGCATCCCGGTCGTCTACTACGGCTCCGAGATCGGCTTCGAGCGCGGCAGCCCCGAGCTGGCCGGCAACCGCAACTACTTCGGGACCGAGGGCATCGCCACGGCGCGCGCCCATCCGATCCGCGCGGCGCTGGCCCGGATCGCCAAGGTCCGCGCCAGCTCACCGGCGCTGCAACGCGGCCTCCAGGTGAACGTGGAACTGGCGGGGGACCGCGCGGCCTTCTATCGCGTGTACCAGCGCGAGGGCACGCACCAGATCGCGCTGGTGCTGCTCAACAAGGGCGACCTCGCCACCGACTTCGAGGTTTCGGCGCTGCTCGAGCCCGGCGTGTGGACCCCGGCCCTGGGTGGCGAGCCGGTGACGGTCGCGGCAGGCGGCAGCCTGCGTGCAAGCGTGCCGGCCCACGGTGCGCAGGTGTACCTGCACGCCGGCCCGGTGACGCGCAGCGACCTTGCCGCGCAGCTGGCGCCGCTGATGGCCTCGCGCTGAAACCGACCTCGATCTCGACCGTCCCGGACTCACTTCGAACGAGTGTCGCTCCCGAGGCGCGCCAGTTTCCTGCAGGGGCGGCTTCTGCCGCGAACCTAGCGGCAGATCCTGGCGGTATTGGGGGTCCGTGCCGACCGGTATCAGGGTGCCGGCTCAGACAGTGAAGCAAACTCGCCGGCACCCTGATCCCGATCGTCCCGGACTCGCTTCGGTCGAGCGTCGATCCCGACGCGCGCCAATTTGCTGTAGGAGCGGCTTCAGTCGCGACCGTCTCGGCAGATTCTGACGATCTCGGGGGGTCCGTGCCGCCCGGTATCAGGGTGCCGGCTCAGACAGTGAAGCAAACTCGCCAGCACCCTGATCCCGGTCGTCCCGACTCGCTTCGGTCGAGCGTCGCACCCGAGGCGCGCTAGTTCCCCGTAGGAGCGGCCTAAGCCGCGACCATGCGGTGCTACGTAGCGCCCTCGGACGGTCGCGGCTGAAGCCGCTCCTGCAGGGCAAGACCTGGACGCTTCGCGCGGGCGCGGACCCCGCACGGCTTGGAATGTGGCAATCCATCGCGCATGTCGCCGCTGACGCCGCTCCCACAGGGCGGGGGCAGGATCGAGGGCGTCGATTTCCCGTGCTGGAAAAGAAAAACCCTTGCCGGCGTGGGGGCCGGCAAGGGTCGTCCGACGGCAGGGCGCCGGAAGGGCAGCTCAGAACTTGTAGGTCACGCCGAACAGGTACTGGCGGCCGTATTCCTCGTAGCGCTGGGTGAGCCCGTTGTTGTTGAAGAACTGGCGGTACGGCTCGTCGGTCAGGTTGTTGACCTGGAACAGCAGGGAGACGCCGTCCAGTGCGCCGCTCTGGAAGGTGTAGCCCAGCTGCGCATCGACCACGTCCTCGCCGTCGATGTAGACCAGGGCGCGGTCGGCGCCGAAGCCCTGGATCTCGCCGAGGAACTCCGAACGCGAACGCTGGCTGATGCGGGCCAGGAAGCCGTGGGCCTCGTAGTAGAACGTCAGGTTGTAGACCTCTTCCGACAGGCCCGCGATCGGTTCGTCGGGACCGTCGGGTCCCAGGCGCTTGATCGAGCTGCTGGTGTCGGAGTAGTTGCCGATGAAGCCGAAACCTTCCAGCCAGTCGGCGAAGAGGTCGAAGGGCACCGAGACCGCGAACTCCCAGCCCTTGACGTTGCCGCCCTCGCCGTTGGCCGGGCGGTTGTACACGCCCACCGGATCCGGCGTCGGCCCGGTGTAGCCCGGCGGCGGCGCCAGGTCGGATGCGTCGAAGGTGCCCTGCTGGTCGTACACGTAGGTGCGCAGGTCCTTGTAGAAATACGCCAGGCTGACGTAGCCGCGGTTCTCGTAGAAGTACTTCTCCCACGACACGTCGTAGGCATTGGCCTCCCAGGGGCGCAGCTCCGGATTGCCGCCGCTGCGGGTCCACAGGCCCTGGTTGACGCCGCTGAACTCGAGGCTGGTGTTGTTGTTGGCGCGCATCTGGTCGATGCGCGGCCGCGCGCTCTGGCGGCCGATGCCCGTCCGGATCTTGTTGTCCGACGGAAGTTCGAAGGTCAGGTTGAGGCTGGGCAGCACGTCGGTGTAGCTGTCGCCGCCCGAGACCGGCACCGGGGCGGCGGCGTTGCCCTGAATCACCGAGAAACCGTCGGAGTTCTGGTCGGTGCTGATCACCTGCACGCCGAGGTTGCCGCGCACCGGCACCGAGCCCAGGTCGGTCATGACGTTGAACTGGGCGTAGCCGGTTAGCAGTTCCTCGTCGACGGTCCACTGCTTGTTGAGGATGTCGGCGTTGGCGGCATTCTGGCGCAGGGTGAAGTACTGGTTCACCACCGGGTTGATCTCGTAGCTCAGCGTGCCCGGCAGGCCGGAGAAGCTGAGGTCGACCGGGCTGATGAGGTACTCCGCGGCCACCTCGGTTTCATTGGTGATGACGTCGAGGAAGTACTCCGGCACCGAGCGCTGCTTCTCGCGGTCGGCATAGTTGATGCCGAACTCGAAGCTGCTGAACCAGTTGGACATCGCGCCGTCGACGAAGCTCTTCTCGAAGTCGAGGCGGTAGGAACTCAGGTCGTCGTTGATCTCCGGATACTTGACGTAGCCCTCCTGGCCCCAGCCACCCGGATCGGTGAGCACGATCAGGTTGGGGTCGGTGTAGTCGAGGCCGAAGTTGAAGTCCGGCCGGCCGTCCGGATGGAGCACGAAATCGACGGTGTCGGTGACGCCGGCGCGCGTGCCCGAGTAGGTCTCGAGGATGCTCTCCTCGCGGTCCGCGCTCGAGTAGCTGATGTCGGCCCGCGCGACCCAGGTGTCGGCGAAGCGGAACTCGTTGTTCCAGCCGATCGCGAACAGCTTGTCGTCGCCCTCGTTGAGGTCGTTGCGCAGCACCGGGCGGATGCCGGTGAAGGTGCCGCTGGTGGTGACACCGTCCTCGACCACGGCATTGGAGAGGGTCGCGCCGGACCAGCCCAGGCCGGTCTCGAGGAAGCGCGTGGTCTCGGCCTTGTCGAACTTCGAGTAGTACACGTCCAGCATGGTCGAGTAGCTGTCGTTGACGTTGAACTCGAGCACGCCCATGTAGCCCTGGCGGACGTTGTCGGTCGACGAGCCCTGGATCTTGGCGCCGCCCAGGGTGTAGGCGCCCGGTGCGCCGCCGATGTTGTCGGGGAAACCCCAGGCCTCGTAGCGCTCGGCCTGGCCGGGCGAGTCGAGGCGCGCGTAGCCCAGCGCGATGCCGAGCCGGTCGTCCATGAACTGGTCGACGTAGAAGGCGCTCAGGCGGCTGCCGCTGTCGTTCGAGTCGGAGTTGATCTCGCCGAGCGAGTTCTCCTCGTAACGGGCGTTGAGCGAGATCGCGCGCTCGTCGAAGGACAGCGGGCGGATCGTGCGCAGGTCGATGGTGCCCGACAGGCCCTGGCCGACCAGCGAGGCGTCGGCGGTCTTGTAGACCACCACCTGGTTGATCAGTTCGGAGGGGAACTGGTCGAACTCGACGCCGCGGTTGTCGCCGACGCTGACCTGCTCGCGGCCGTTGAGCAGCGTGGTGCCGTAATCGCCCGAAAGACCGCGGATGCTGATGGTAGAGGTGCGGCCGGCGACGCGCTGGCCGGCGAGGCCGGGCAGGCGCGTGATCGAGTCGGCGATCGAGATGTCAGGCAGCTTGCCGATGTCCTCGGAGGAGACGACCTCGACGATCTGGTTGGAGTCGCGCTTGACCTCGATCGAGGTCTCGACGCCGGCGCGGAAGCCGGTGACCTGCACCGCCGCAAGCTCCTTGGCCTTTTCCGAGGCCGCGTCGATGGCGGCCTCGTCGGACGACTCGGGCGGGATCGTGGCGGTCGACTGCGCGAGCACCGGCGCGTCGGCCAGGGCCTTGGCCTCGGCCGATTCCCCGGCCTGCTCCTTCGCCTGCTCCTTCGCCTTGGCTTCGTCCTCGCCAGCCTGCGCCTGGGCGCCGGTCGCGAGCATCATGGTCGCCGACGCCAGCGCGACGCTCAGCAGGTTGCGCTTGAGTTTCAACATCTGCCCTCCCCCAATCCGTTACGGCTTTCGGTGATGGCCCCAGGCGCCTGTCAGGCGGCGCGCGGCGAGACCCGGCTCGTCCGGTCGAATGAACGGCACCGGAACGCGCAAGGATGGTATCCCCAGCCATTCCTGCCCACGCTGCCTTGCATACGTATTCATGCAAAGCCCGGGTCGGGGTCCGCTATTGGTGTCATCCGGGCGCGTCGCGACGGGCCCGTGGATCGTGGGCCGGCGACCGCGGGCGGAGGCCGGCGTGGACCGCGCCCGGGGCTCGATGCTGCACTGCCGCGCAGGCCGGGTTCCGGGCATGCGCACGGGCCACGAGGCGCCGGCGCGGGATCGTCGTTCAGGCCAGCCGGCGCCGGCAGGTGAAGAAGCCGTTGAGCGTCAGCCGGCCGCGGCGCGGGTCGCGATCGAGGCGCTCGGGGGACGGGATGTCGCTGCAATGGAACAGGTCGCCCGGGTAGAAGATGAGGCGGTTCCAGCGCGGCGGCACCGTCGCCGTCTTCTCGAACCAGTGGTTGGACTGCGTGAGGTAGCCCGGATGCACGCCGTACTTGCGCGCGAAGGCCTCGCGGCCGAGGAAACCCGACTCGTGCACCATCAGGTCGACCTCGGCGGCCGGGCGCCGGGGCATGAAGAAGCTGGTGCCGCCCAATGCCGGATCGCGGAACAGGTACAGCACCGAGGCCGCCACGCACTGCTCCGGCGGCACGTCGAAGCGGTCGCGGTGGCAGATCCACTGCCGCGGCTCGAGTTCCTCCGGCTTGCGCGTGACGATCGACAGGCGGCAGTACGCGCGCAGCGTGCGCCGCGCGCCGAGGCGGGCGCGCACGTGCTCGCCGAAGTAGGCGTCGAGCAGCACCGCGACCGGGTCGGGCATGCGCAGCTCGGGGCCGGGGAAGGCGTTGTGCGGCGCCTCCTCGAAGGCGTCCACGTGCCGCGCGGCGCGTTCCACCCAGGCCTCGGGGTCGCGCAGCGCGTCGTCGATGACGTAGGCCTCGTGTCCCGGCGCGATCGGCAGCGCCTGGACGACCGGATTCGGGTTGAACATGGCGATGCGCGGCGCCCTCGGGTGCGTGCGATCTTAGCGGCACCCGCGCCTATGGTTGGTCGCGGGCCGCGGCTGGAGACGCTCCCGCAGGGGGCGACCCCTGGCTGGAATCCGTGCGCAGGAGATCACCCATGAATACCGCCATTGCGCTGCTGCGGGCGCTGTTCGCCACCACCCTCGCCGTGACCCCGGTCGATGGCCCGATCCCCAAGGTCGGCAGCGGCAAGATCGTCCACGTGGACTCGTTCCCCTCGGCCCACGTGCCGCGCCGCGCGCTCGACATCTGGGTTCCCGCCGACTACCCGGCCGCCGCGCCCTATGCGGTGCTGTACATGCACGACGGGCAGA
>CAZTNB010000131.1:3652-8106 GCA_964614825.1 uncultured Gammaproteobacteria bacterium | reverse complement strand
TCGCGAAACGGATGCTGTGGATGCGCATGGGGTTCCCCGCAGGTTGGGTTGCGCGGCTAGGATGCGCCTGCCAGCGCCGGCGTTTAACGTGACTTCCGGCCTAGGGGCCGGACAGAGGCGCCCGCCCCGCCTCGACGCCGGTCCCCGCAAGCGGGAGTCCACTTCGGCATTCTCGTCCCGCCTGCGCGGGAATGAGGTCGCGGGGTGCGTGTATACAATCGCCGGCAACCACCCGGGATGCCGATGACGACCCCCACGCCCAAGCCCGTCCTGCTGCTCATCCTCGATGGCTGGGGCCACCGCGACGAGGTGGCCGACAACGCCATCGCCCAGGCGCAGCTGCCGAACTGGCGCCGCCTGCTCGCCGAGTGCCCGCACACGCTGGTGCAGACGCACGGCCTGCACGTGGGCCTGCCGTCCGACCAGATGGGCAATTCCGAGGTCGGGCACATGAACATCGGCGCCGGGCGCGTGGTGTACCAGGACCTCACGCGCATCGACCAGGCCATCGCCGACGGCAGCTTCGCCGCCAATCCGGCGCTGCTGCGCGCCTGCGAGGCGGCGCGCGCGGCGAAGGCCACCCTGCACGTGTTCGGACTGCTGTCGCCCGGCGGCGTGCACAGCCAGGAAGACCACATCCTCGCCATGCTCGAGCTGGCCAAGGCGCGCGGCGTCGAGCGCGTGGCCGTGCACGCCTACCTCGACGGCCGCGACACCCCGCCGCGCTCGGCCGACGCGTCGTTGCGCCGGCTGCAGGCCAGGTGCGCGCAACTGGGCAACGCGCACGTGGCGACGGTGATCGGCCGCTACTACGCGATGGACCGCGACCAGCGCTGGGAGCGGGTCGAGGCCGCGTACCGCGCCATCGCCGACGCCCACGCGGAGTTCCACGCCGCCGACCCGGTCGCCGCGCTCGAGGCCGCCTACGCGCGCGGCGAGAACGACGAGTTCGCCAAGCCCACGGTGATCGCGGGCCACGCGCCGATGCACCCCGGCGACGCGGTGGTGTTCATGAACTTCCGCGCCGACCGCGCGCGCCAGCTCAGCGCCGCGTTCGTGCGCGCGGATTTCCCCGCCTTCGCGCGCCGCGCGCTCGGGCTCTCGGCCTACGTCACCCTGACCGAGTACGCCGCCGACCTGCCGGTCACCGCGGTCGCCTTCCCGCCGCAGTCGATGGCCAACACGCTGCCGGAGTACCTCGCCGCGCAGGGCCGCGCGCAGCTGCGCATCGCCGAGACCGAGAAGTACGCCCACGTCACCTTCTTCCTCAACGGCGGGCGCGAGGAGCCGTTTCCGGGCGAGGAGCGCATCCTGGTCCCCAGCCCCAAGGTCGCGACCTACGACCTGCAGCCGGAGATGAGCTGCCCGGAGGTCACCGAGAAGCTCTGCGCGGCGATCCGCGCGCGCCGCCACGACCTGATCGTGTGCAACCTCGCCAACGCCGACATGGTCGGGCACACCGGCATCTTCGGCGCCGCGCTGGCGGCGGCGCAGGCGCTGGACCAGGCCATCGGCCGCATCGTGGCGGCGCTGCGCGAGGCGGGCGGCGAGATGCTGCTGAGCGCCGACCACGGCAACCTCGAGCTGATGCGCGATCCCGTGACCGGCCAGCCGCACACGGCGCACACGCTGGGCCCGGTGCCGCTGGTGTACCTCGGCCGCCCGGCGCGCCTGCGCGACGACGGCGCGCTCAAGGACCTCGCGCCGACCGTGCTGGCGCTGATGGGCCTGCCGCAACCGGCCGAGATGACGGGACACTCGCTGGTCGAATTCGCTTGAGGCAGGGCCAGTGGCCAGCGGCCGCGACCTGCGGCAGGAGCCCACGCCGTGGGCGACCGCGGCCTCCCGCGCTCCTCGCCGCCGGACTGCTCGCGCTCGCCTGCGCCAGCGCGACGCCGGCCCAGGCACCCCCGCCCGACGCAGCGGCGCAAGCCCCGGCCGAAGCGCTGACGCCCGAAGCCCGCGTCGCCGCCGAGGCGCAGGCCAAGCAGCAGCTCACCGCCGTGCGCGACGCCATGCGCAAGGTGGCCGCCGAGCGCGAGGCCACCGAGGGCGCGCGCGCGCAGCTGGTCGGCGACCTGCGCACGGCGGAACTGGAAGTGGCGCGGGTCGACCGCGAGCTGCGCGACCTCGACGCGCGCATGGCCGCGCGCCAGCTCGGGATCGACGCCCTGGTGGCGCAGGAATCTGCCCTGCAGGCGCGCCTGGAGACGCAGCGCGAGGCGGTGGCGGCGCTGCTGCGCTCGGCCTTCGCCCTCGGCCGGCACGCCGAGCTGCGCCTGTGGTTCGCGCCGGAGGACATGGCCGAGGTCGGGCGCCTGCTGGCCTACCACCGCTACCTGCAGCGCGACCGCACCGAGCGCATCCGGGCGCTGGCCGCCGACCTGGTGGCGTTGGCCGAGGCGCGCCGCGCGCTGGAAGCCGCGCGCGCGGCCCTGGCCGCCGACCGCGGCGCGCGCGAGGGCGAACTCGCGGCGCTGGCCGCCGGCCGCAGCCAGCGCGAGGCCGCCATCGCCGCGCTCGACGCCGCGCTCGGCGACCAGGCCACGCGCCTCGCCGCGCTAGGCAAGGACGAACGCGACGTGCAGGCCCTGATCGAGCGCCTGCGCGACGCCATCGCCGACGTGCCGCGCACCCTGGCCGGCGCCGAGCCGCTGGATTCGCGCCGCGGCCGCCTGCCGTGGCCCACCGCCGGCCGCATCCTCGATGCTTTCGGCAGCGCCGGCCCCGACGGCCGCCGCAGCAGCGGCGTGCTGATCGGCGCGCGCAGTGGCGCCGAGGTGCGCGCCATCGCCCACGGCCGCGTGGCCTATGCCGACTGGCTGCGCGGCTACGGCCTTCTGGTGATCGTCGACCACGGCGACGGCTGGATGAGCCTGTATGCGCACCACGAGTCCCTGCGCCGCGAGGTCGGCGACTGGGTCGACGCCGGCGATGTGCTGGGCACCGCCGGCGCCAGCGGCGGCCAGTCGCGCGCCGGGCTGTACTTCGAGTTGCGCCACGACGGCCGGCCGGTCGACCCCGCGCGCTGGCTGGTGGCGCGCCGCTAGCGTCGCCGGAGGGGCGCCGGCCTGGCGCCAACCGACGCGGTCCCCGAGCCGGCGCGCCGCGTGTTGTGGGCCCGTTCACGGCCGGCCAAGGCGGCGGTTCTATACTTGAACGATGCGAACCCCGTTCCTGTCCGCCCTCATGCTGCTGGGCGTGGCCCTCGGGCCCGCCCGGGCCGAGGAGCCCGCCAAGGCCGAAGAAGCCGCCCCCGCGCCGGTTGTTGGCGCCCCGCGCCCGCCCGAGATCCCGCTCGAGGACATCCGCACCTTCACGGCCGTGTTCCGCGCCGTGCAGGACGCCTATGTCGAGCCGGTCGACGACCACACGCTGATGCAGTCGGCGATCCGCGGCCTGCTGGCCGGGCTCGATCCGCACTCCGAGTTCCTCGACACGCGCGGCCTGGGCGAGCTCGACGAGCAGACCACCGGCGAGTACGCCGGCCTCGGCGTCGAGGTGCTGTTCATCGACGGCGTGCTGCGCGTGATCGCGCCGATCGACGACACCCCGGCGCAGCGCGCCGGGATCCGGCCCGGCGACGTCATCCTGCGCATCGACGGCGAGCTGATCGGGGCCGACGAGGGCGATCGCGCGGTCGAGCGCCTGCGCGGCAAGGCCGGCAGCGAGATCACGCTGAGCGTGGCGCGCGAGGGCCTGGACGTGCCGCTGGAGCTGACCCTGCGCCGCGAGCGGATCAAGGTCGCCAGCGTGCGCGTGCGCACGCTCGAGCCCGGCTACGCCTACGTGCGCATCAGCCAGTTCCAGCAGGAAACCGGCGCCGAGCTGCGGCGCAAGCTGCGCCAGCTGGCCGGCTCGGGCCGCATCCGCGGCACCGTGCTCGACCTGCGCAGCAACCCGGGCGGCCTGCTCAACGCCGCCGTCGAGGTCAGCGACGCCTTCCTCGACAGCGGCGTGATCGTCAGCACCAAGGGCCGCCTGGCCGACGCCGACATGCGCCTGTCCGCGACCGAGGGCGACCTCACCGGTGGCGCGCCGGTGGTGGTGCTGGTCGACGGCGGCACCGCCTCGGCGGCGGAGATCGTGGCCGGCGCGCTCAAGGACAACCATCGCGCGCTGGTGCTGGGCTCGCGCACCTTCGGCAAGGGCTCGGTGCAGACCGTGCTGCCGCTGGAGCCGGTGGGCGCGGTCAAGCTCACCACCGCGCGCTACTACACCCCGAGCGGGGTCTCGATCCAGGCCAGCGGCATCGCGCCCGACATCGAACTGGCCGACCTGCAGCTCACCGCGCCGGACCGCCCGGCCACGCCGCTGACCAGCGAGCGCAACCTGCCCGGCCACCTCGAGGGCGACCTCGAGATCGTCGGCGCGCAGACCGGCGCGCGCGACGCGGCGCTGGACGACGACTACGCGCTCAACGAGGCGCTCAACGTGCTCAAGGGCCTCGCCCT
>CAZTNB010000131.1:0-3552 GCA_964614825.1 uncultured Gammaproteobacteria bacterium | reverse complement strand
CTACTCGCTCTGCAACTCGGCCACGAAGTCGTAGGCGTCGCCGCGGTAGTAGGAGATGGTGAACTCGACCACGCGGCCGTCGTCGAGGAAGGCGCGGCGCTCGATGAGGAGGCCCGGGCTGCCGGGCGGCAGGTCCAGCGTGCGGGCCTGCTCGGGGTCGAGCGCGATGGCGCGCAGGCGCTGCAACGCGCGGCGCGGGCGGCAGCCCAGCGGTTCCAGCGCTTCGTAGAGCGAGTTCTCGACCACTTGGGGGTCGGGCAGGATCGACTGCGGGATCACGCAGCGCTCCACCGCCAGCGGCTCCTCGCCGGCATAGCGCACGCGGTCGAGGCGCACCACGCGCGCGCCGGGCGAGAGGTTGAGCGCCATCGCCTCGGCCGGCGTCACCTCGCCGATCTCGCGCGCGAGGAACACCGAGCGCGGCTTGAGCCCGCGCGCGCGCAGGTCGTCGGTGAAGCTGGTGAGCTTGGAGAAGGAGCGCACGATGCGGTCGGCGACGAAGGTGCCGGCGCCGTGGCGCTGGGTGAGCAGGCCCTCGCCGACCAGCCCCGAGATCGCCTTGCGCACGGTGACGCGCGACAGCGCCAGCCACTTGGCCAGCTCGCGCTCGCCCGGCAGCGCCTGCCCCGGCCCCACCGCGCCGGATTCGATGGTGCCGCGCAGGGCCTGGCGCAGGCGCACGTAGGCCAGCGGGCGCGGGCCGTGACCGCTGCGGCCGAGGCGGCGATACTCGTTGAGCAGGGCGCGTTGCACCCAGCGACGATACCAATACCATACCAGTTGGGCAATCATGCACCGCCGTTACGCATACGATTGCATCGGCGTTGAGCCGCTGGCGTCCGCTGGTACGGTACTGGTATTGTCTCCGCCCATGGACTCCTCCCCCCGCGCCACCCTTGGCAGGTAACCCGGTGAGTACCCACGCCGCCCCGGTCGAGCCCTTCGACCTCGTGATCTTCGGTGGCACCGGCGACCTTGCCCTGCGCAAGTTGCTGCCGGCGCTGTTCCACCGCTACGCCGATGGCCAGATCCCGGCCGGCAGCCGCGTGATCAGCGTCGCCCGCGACGCCTTGTCCGACGAGGAGTACCGCGCCCGCATCCGCCCGGCGATCGAGAAGGACGCCGGCTGGTCGGCGGAATCGAAGCTGGCGGCCGACGAGTTCGTGCGCCTGGTGGGCTATCGCGCGCTCGACGCCACCCGCGCCGAGGGCTGGCCGGAACTGGCGGCGCTGCTGCGCGACAGCGGCGAGCGCGTGCGCGTGTTCTACCTCGCGACCGGCCCCGACCTCTTCGCCGGCATCTGCGAGCGGCTCAGGGAGCAGGGCCTCAACCACGGCCGCGTGCGCGTGGTGATCGAGAAGCCGATCGGCAAGGACGCGCGCAGCGCGGCGGCGATCAACGACGCCGTGGGTCGCGCCTTCGAGGAAGGCCAGACCTTCCGCATCGACCACTACCTCGGCAAGGAGACGGTGCAGAACCTCACCGCGCTGCGCTTCGCCAACGCGCTGTTCGAGCCGCTGTGGAAGGCCGAGCACATCGACCACGTGCAGATCACCGTGGCCGAGACCATCGGCGTGGAGCGGCGCGGGCCCTACTACGACACCGCCGGCGCCCTGCGCGACATGGTGCAGAACCACCTGCTGCAGCTGCTGTGCCTGGTGGCGATGGAGCCGCCCTCGGCCTTTTCCGCCGACGCCATCCGCGACGAGAAGCTCAAGGTGCTGCGCGCGCTGCGCCCGATCGACCGCGCCAACGCCGCCCAGACCACGGTGCGCGGCCAGTATCGTGCCGGCGCCACCGACGGCCGCGCGGTACCCGGATACCTGGAGGAGCTGGGCAAGCCCGATTCGCGCACCGACACCTTCGTCGCGCTCAAGGCCGAGGTCGGCAACTGGCGCTGGTCCGGCGTGCCGTTCTACCTGCGCACCGGCAAGCGCCTGGCCGAGCGCGTGTCCGAGATCGTGGTGACCTTCCGCGCCATCCCGCATTCGATCTTCGGCGACGGCGCGGGCCCGATCGCGCCCAATCGCCTGGTGATGCGCCTGCAGCCCGACGAAGGCGTCAAGTTGTGGCTGATGAACAAGGTGCCGGGCCCCGGTGGCCTGCGCCTGCGCCACGTGCCGCTGGACATGAGCTTCGCCGAGGCCTTCGGCGGCCGCCACGCCGACGCCTACGAGCGCCTGCTGATGGACGTGGTGCGCGGCAATCCGATGCTGTTCATGCGCCGCGACGAGGTCGAGGCCGCGTGGGCCTGGATCGATCCGATCCTGGCCGCTTGGAAGGGCCTGGAGGATCCGCCCAAGCCCTACACCGCCGGCAGCTGGGGCCCGAGCGCGGCGGTGGCGCTGATCGAGCGCGACGGCCGCACCTGGCACGAAGACGCGCGTTGAGCGTCGCCATGCCCGCCGCCGCGCCCGCCCGCTGGACCGAACAACGCCATGCCGACGGCGAGGCGCTGGCCGAGGCGCTGGCGCGCGCGGTGGCCGAGCGCCTGCGCGCCGGCCTGCACGTGCGCGGCGCGGCGCTGCTCGCGGTCTCGGGCGGCAACACGCCGCGACGCTTCCTGCGCGCGCTGGCCGGGCAGGCGCTGGACTGGTCGCGCGTCACCGTCACGCTGACCGACGAGCGCTGGGTCCCGCCCGCGCACGAGCGCTCCAACGAGCGCCTGGTGCGCGAACTGCTGCTGCGCGAGGGCGCGGCCGCGGCGCGCTTCGTGCCGCTGTACGCCGAGGCGGCCGATCCCCAGTCCGGCCTCGGCGCGGTCGCCGCGCGCATCGACGCGCTGCCGCTGCCCTTCGACGCGCTGGTGCTGGGCATGGGCACCGACGGCCATGTCGCCTCGCTGTTCCCCGGCGGCGACCGCCTGGGCGAGGCGCTGGATCCGCGCGGCAAGGCGCGGGTGCTGCCGCTGCGCGCGCCGGCCGCCGACGAGGCCCGGATCACGCTCACCCTGCCGGCGCTGACCGCGACCCGCGCGCTCTACGTGCACATCGAGGGCGAGGCCAAGCGCGCGCTGTTCGAGCAGGCGATGGCACCGACGCCGACGCCGCTGCCGGTAGCCGCCGTGGTGCGCGCCGCGCCGGTGACGCCGCAGCTGTACTGGTGTCCATGAGGGCCGGCGCCTCGCGGCACGGGCAGGCGCCCCCGCGGGAGCGGCTCGTGCAGGGCGGGTGCGGGCCGCATGCGGTCAGGAATCGACAGTGAGGAAGCCATGCCTCTGCATCGCACGCTAGCAACGGTCACCGGGCGCCTGGTCGAGCGCAGCCGCGAGTCGCGCGGCCGCTACCTCGCGCGCATCGACGCCGCGCGCAGCGACGGCGCGCGCCGGCGCCGCGTGTCCTGCGGCAACCTCGCGCACGGCTTCGCCGCCTGCGACCCGCCGGACAAGGCCGCGATGCGCGCCGGGCAGGTGCCGAACCTCGGCATCGTCACGGCCTACAACGACATGCTCTCGGCGCACCAGCCGTACGAGCGCTATCCGGCCCTGATCCGGCACGCGGCGCGCGACGCCGGCGCCACGGCGCAGGTGGCCGGCGGCGAGCCGGCGATGAG
>CAZTNB010000130.1:0-8286 GCA_964614825.1 uncultured Gammaproteobacteria bacterium | reverse complement strand
TGTGACACGGAAAGCTACGTGCATCGCATCGGGCGCACCGGCCGCGCCGGGCGCAGCGGCGAGGCGATCCTGTTCGTCACCCCGCGCGAGCAGCAGATGCTGCGCGTGATCGAGAAGGCCACGCGCCAGCCGATCGAGCGCATGGAGCTGCCCAGCGTGGAAGCGGTCAACGACCGCCGGGTGGCGAAGTTCATGCAGCGCATCAGCGACACCCGCGCCGCCGGCGAGCTGGAATCGTTCCAGCGCCTGGTCGAGGCCTACGAGCGCGAGCACGACGTCCCGGCGCTCGAGATCGCCGCCGCGCTCGCCCGCATCGCCCACGGCAACAAGCCGCTGTTGCTGGAACCGCCGCCGCGCAAGCCGGCCTACGAAAAGCCCGCGTACGACAGATCGGCGCGCGGCAAGTCCGGATACGACAAGCCGAGCGATTCCGCCCATGCCCGGCCCGGACGCACACCACCCCCGCCGTCATCCCGACGCAAGTCGGGACCCAGTGACGACTACGCGCCGGGTGAAGAACGACCCACCCGCCCCAAGCGACCGCGCGCCGCCGACGCCGGCATGCAGACCTACCGGGTCGAAGTCGGCCACTCGCACGGCGTCAAGCCCGGCAACCTGGTCGGCGCCATCGCCAACGAAGCCGCGCTCGACAGCCAGCACATCGGCCGCATCGACATCCACGAGCACTACAGCCTGGTCGACCTGCCGCGCGACCTGCCGCAGGAGAGCCTGGACCACCTGCACAAGGTCTGGGTCGCCGGCCAGCGCCTGCGCATCGCCCCCGCGCGGGACGCCGACCGCGACGCAAGACCCGCGCACAAGAACGCCTACGCGCGCCCGACCGGCCCCAAGCCGCACCGCAAGGGCCCTCGCCCTCCGCGCTGAGGCGCGCAGCCGATCCATGAGCCCCCGCATGGGCCCTGTTCCGTCAGGCGGTGGCGTCGAACTCGGCCAGCCAGTCGCCGGCATCGCGCTCGAACCACGCCAGCGGCCCCTGCGCGGCATAGGCCGGATGCGCGAACGCGCGCTCGCCGTTGCGACGCAGTCCGGCCTTCAGCAGCACGCGCTGGGAGGCGACATTGGGCAAGTCCGTGATCGCCACGATGCGCGGCAGCGCCATGACCTTGAAGGCATAGCGCACCACCGCGACCGCCATCTCCGTCGCGTAGCCCTTGCCCCACGCATCCGGCATCAGCTGGTAGCCGACCTGTATCAGCGTCTCGCCCTGGATATGGTTGAGCAGGTGCAGGCCCACGCAGTGCCCGGTGCCGCGCTCGATCGTGGCCCAGATGCCGAGGCCGGGGTTGGCCGCGTAGTAGTCGATGATGCGCACCCGCAGCATCTGTTCCGACTGCGCCCGGTCCTTGGTTCCGCCGGTGTGGCGCGTCACCTCCGGATCGGCGTTGAGCCGGCACAGGAACTCGAGGTCGTCCGCGCGGAAGCGCCGCAAGGCCAGGCGCGGCGTCACCAGCAGGGGGTGGACCGACTCGATCGCGGCGAGCGCGTCCGCGGCGACGCCCGGCGTGGTCAACGCCGCACCGGCTGCAACGGGACCGCGCGCAGCGCGTTGGCCTCGACATACGGCGCATGGGTGGCACGCGGCAGGTACCGCCCGGCGCCGCGCACCGCGCGCAGTTCGCCCTCCACCCAGGCCAGCGCGCCGCGGCTCAGGGTGTGGGTCGCCACGCCGCGGACGGTGCGGCCCTCGAAGATGTTGTAGTCCACGTTCTGGTGGTGGGTCCGCGCCGATATCATGCGCGAGGCCTGCGGATCCCACACCACGAGGTCGGCGTCGGAACCCACGCGCACGGCGCCCTTGCGCGGATACAGGCCGAAGATCTGCGCGGCGTTGGTGCTGGTCACGCGCACGAACTCGCTGGGCGTGAGGCGTCCCGTGCCGACGCCGTAGTGCCACAGCAGCGACATGCGGTCCTCGATGCCGCCGCAGCCGTTGGGGATCCTGGTGAAATCGTCCTTGCCGGCCGCCTTCTGCGGGGCGCAGAAACAGCAATGGTCGGTGGCCGTAGTGTGCAGGTGGCCGGCCTGCAGGCCCTGCCACAGCGCCTCCTGGTGCGACCTGTCTCGGAACGGCGGGCTCATCACGTGCGCGGCGGCACGGGTGAAATCGGGATCGCGGTAGACCGATTCGTCGACCAGCAGGTGCCCGGCCAGCACCTCGCCGAACACGCGCTGGCCCTCGCCCCGCGCCCGCGCGATCGCCGCGAGCGAATCCTCGCAGGAGACGTGGACGATGTAGATCGGCGTGCCCAGCACCTCGGCGATGCGGATCGCGCGGTTCGCGGCCTCGCCCTCGACCGCCGGCGGCCGCGACAGCGGATGCCCTTCCGGCCCGGTGATGCCCTGCGCGAGCAGCTTGCGCTGCAACTGGAACACCAGCTCGCCGTTCTCGGCGTGCACGGTCGGCAGCGCGCCCAGCTCGATGCAGCGGCTGAAGCTGTTCACCAGGGCCTCGTCGTCGCACATGATGGCGTTCTTGTAGGCCATGAAGTGCTTGAAGCTGGACACGCCGTGCTCGCGCGCCAGCGTGCCCATGTCGCGGTGCACGCTCTCGTCCCACCAGGTCACGGCGACGTGGAAGGCATAGTCCCCGGCGGCCTTTTCGGCCCAGCCGCGCCAGGTGTGGAAGGCCTCCAGCAGGGACTGCCGCGGGTTGGGGATGACGAAATCGATGATGCTGGTGGTGCCGCCGGCCAGCCCGGCCGCGGTGCCGCTGTAGAAATCGTCGCTGGCGACCGTGCCCATGAAGGGCAGTTGCATGTGGGTGTGCGGGTCGATGCCGCCGGGAATGACCAGGCGGTCGCCGGCGTCGATCACGTCGGTGCCGGCCGGCGCATCCAGGTCCGTGCCGATCGCGGCGACCACGCCGCCACGGCACAGCACGTCGGCGCGGTAGGCGCATTCGGCATCGACCACGGTGCCGCCCCGGATCAGGATCGGTTTCATGCTCATGCGCTCCGCGCGCGGGCCTGGCCGAGCCGCATCAGCAGCAGGTACGCCGCACCCGCCACCGCCAGCCCCGCGAACCACGCATAGGTGTAGATCGTCTTGAAGACCGGCGGCACGGCCGCGACGAATCCCGCCGCCTCGAGGAAACCCGGCAGGTTGGGCGCGACGCCCAGCACCAGCGCGACCAGCGCCGCCGGGTTCCAGCCGCCGCGGTAGGCGTAGGCGCCGTCGTGGCGGAACAGCGCGTCGCGGTCGAGTTCGGTCCGCCGGACCAGGTAGTAGTCGGCCAGCATGATGCCCGCGATCGGGCCCAGCAGCGCCGAATAGCCGATCAGCCAGGTGTAGATGTAGGCGCCGGTGGTCTCCAGCAGCTTCCACGGGAAGATCGCGATGCCGATGCCCGCGGTGATGTAGCCGCCCATGCGGAACGAGATCCGCTGCGGCGCGAGGTTCGAGAAGCCGTTCGCCGGCGCGACCACGTTGGCGGCGAGGTTGGTGGTCAGCGTCGCCAGCAGCAACGCGAGCAGCGCGACCACCACGCCGAAGCCGCCCATGCGCCCGGTCAGCGCCACCGGGTCCCAGATCGCCTCGCCGTAGATCAGCACCGTGGCCGAGGTGACCGCGACGCCGATGAAGGCGAGCAGCGCCATCGGCAGCGGCAGGCCCAGCACCTGCCCCAGCACCTGGTCGCGCTGGCTGCGCGCGAAGCGGGTGAAGTCGGGGATGTTGAGCGCCAGCGTGGCCCAGAAGCCGACCATGGCGGTGAGCGAGGGCCAGAACACGCTGGCGAACTGGCCCTCGCGCGCGCCGCCCGGCGCGAATTGCGATGGCGCCGACAGCATCGGCCCGAAGCCCCCGGCGCGCACGTACGCCCAGCCGAGCAGTGCGAGGCACATCACGATCAGCAGCGGCGCCGCCCACAGCTCCAGCCAGCGGATCGATTCGGTGCCGTAGCGGATGAACACCACGTGCAGCAGCCAGAAGGCGAGGAAACACAGGGTCTGGCCGAG
The DNA here is from genome assembly GCA_964614825.1 of uncultured Gammaproteobacteria bacterium. Classification (GTDB taxonomy): domain Bacteria; phylum Pseudomonadota; class Gammaproteobacteria; order Xanthomonadales; family Ahniellaceae; genus JAGOEZ01. Next base: position 4,309 of record CAZTNB010000130.1, on the reverse strand, counting down.
GTCGATCCCGAGCAGCGGCAGGCGCTCGCCGACGATGCCGTTGCCCGTGACCACGTTGACGATGGTGTAGATCGCCGCGCCGCCGACCCAGGTCTGGATGCCGAACCAGCCGCAGGCCACCAGTCCGCGCAGCAGCGCCGGCAGCTTCGCGCCCTGGGTGCCGAACGAGGCCCGCAGCAGGACCGGGAACGGGATGCCGTGCTTCGCGCCCGCGTGGCCGACCAGCAGCATCGGCGCCAGCACGATCAGGTTGGCGAGGAAGATGGTGAGCACCGCCTCGCGCCAGGACATGCCTTCGCTGACGAGTCCCGCCGCGAGCATGTAGGCCGGCACGCAGACCACCATGCCCACCCAGAGCGCGGCGATCGCCTTCCAGTCCCAGGTCCGCTGCGCGGCCGTGGTCGGCAGCAGGTCCTCGTTGACCAGGTCGGGGGACGCGCCGGGCACGTGCGCCGCGCTCATGCCTCGACCTTGCGCAGGGGGTTGTTCGGATGCGTGGTCCAGTCCTGGAAACCGCCGTCGTCCACGCGCTGCATCGTGATGCAGCCCTCGACCGGGCACACGTGCATGCACAGGTTGCAGCCCACGCACTCGCTGTCGACCACTTCGAAGTGGCGCTTGCCGTCCTTCTCCTTGCGGATCGCCTGGTGCGCGGCGTCCTCGCAGGCGATGTGGCACAGGCCGCAGCGGATGCACAGGTCCTGGTCGATGCGCGCCTTGATGTCGTACCTGAGGTTGAGGAACTGCCAGTCGGTGACGTTGGGCACCGCCTTGCCGACGAAATCGTCCAGCCGCGCGTAGCCCTTGGCGTCCATCCATTGCGAAAGCCCCGCGATCATGTCGTCGACGATGCGGAAGCCGTAGTGCATCGCCGCCGTGCAGACCTGCACCGTGCCCGATCCCAGCACCATGAACTCCGCCGCGTCGCGCCAGCTGCCGATGCCGCCGATGCCGGAGATCGGCTTGCCGCGCGTCTCGGGGTCGCGCGCGATCTCGGCCACCATGTTGAGCGCAATGGGCTTCACCGCCGGCCCGCAATAGCCGCCGTGCGTGCCCTTGCCGTCCACCGTCGGCGTCGGCGCCATCAGGTCGAGGTCCACCGACACGATCGAATTGATGGTGTTGATCAGCGACACGGCATCGGCCCCGCCGCGGAACGCGGCGCGGGCCGAGGTCCGCACGTCGGTGATGTTGGGCGTGAGCTTGACGATGCACGGCAGCTTCGAGTGCTGCTTGACCCAGCGCGCCACCATTTCCACGTACTCGGGCACCTGCCCCACGGCCGCGCCCATGCCGCGCTCGGACATGCCGTGCGGGCAGCCGAAATTGAGCTCCACCGCGTCGGCGCCGGTGTCCTCGACCTGGACCAGGATGCTGCGCCAGGACTCCTCGTCGCAGGGCACCATCAGCGAGACCACCATGGCGCGATCGGGCCAGTCGCGCTTGACCTGGCGGATCTCGGCGAGGTTGACCGCCAGCGGCCGGTCGGTGATGAGTTCGATGTTGTTGAAACCGGCGATGCGCTGGCCCTTGAGCTGCACCGCGCCATAGCGCGAGCTGACATTGACGATCGGCGGATCGTTGCCCAGCGTCTTCCACACCACCCCGCCCCACCCCGCCTCGAAGGCGCGGTTGACGTTGTAGGCCTTGTCGGTCGGTGGCGCGGACGCGAGCCAGAAGGGATTCGGCGAACGCACGCCGGCGAAGCTGCATGCCAGGTCGGCCATCGCGATCTCCTTCAGGTGGTGCGCGCCGACAGCGCGGCATCGATGGCGAGGGCGGCGCGCTTGCCGTCCTCGACCGCCTGCACGGTGAGGTCGAGCCTGCCGCCGACGCAGTCGCCGCCGGCCCAGACGCCCGGCACCGACGTTGCATGGTGCTCGTCCACCACGATGCGACCCTCGCGCAAGGCCAGCGACTCGTGCGCCTCGTCGCGCAGCGGGTCCGGCACCAGCACCTGGCCGATGGCCTTGAGCGCCCAGTCGGCCTCCAGGGTGAAACGCTCGCCGCTGCCGCCCAGCCTGCCCTGCGCATCCAGTGTCGTGTACTCGAACTCGACGCCCGCGAGCGCGCCCTCGCGGGAGAGGAAGCGCTGCGGCCGCGCCCAGCACACGATGGACACGCCCTCGGTCCGGGCGAAGTCCTGCTCGTGCGCGGTCGCGCCCATCGACCCGGGTCCGCGCCGGTAGACCAGCGTCACCGATTCGGCGCCCAGGCGGCGCGACTGCACCGCGGCATCGATCGCGGTGTTGCCGCCGCCGATCACGACCACGCGGCGCCCTACCGGCAGCTGGCGCAGGTCCGGGCACTGGCGCAGCTCGGCGATGAAGTCGACCGCGTTTCGCACCCCGGCGAGCTGCTCGCCATCGAGGCCCAGGGCGTTCACGCCGCCCAGGCCCACGCCGAGGAACACCGCGTCGTACTCGCGGCGCAGCGCGACCAGCCGCAGGTCCCGGCCCAGCGTGCGCCCATGCCGCAGTTCGATGCCGCCGATCGACAGCAGCCACTGCACCTCGCGCTGGGCGAAGCCGGGGACCTTGTACGCGGCGATGCCGTACTCGTTGAGGCCGCCGGGACGCGGGCGCGACTCGAACACGGTGACCCGATGGCCGCGCCGCGCCAGCGCGTGCGCGCAGGACAGGCCCGCCGGCCCCGCGCCGACCACCGCGACCTGGCGACCGCTGCCCGGCGCGCGCTCGAACAGCTGCACGCCCTCGTCGTAGACCCAGTCGGTGGCATGGCGCTGCAGCGCGCCGATCTCCACCGGCCGGTCACCGTCGCGGTTGCGCACGCAGGCGCCCTCGCACAGCACTTCCGTGGGGCACACGCGCGCGCAACTGCCGCCGAGGACATTGGCGGACAGGATGTCGGTCGCGGCGCCGCGCAGGTTGCCGGTGGTGATGCGGCGGATGAAGCTCGGGATGTCGATCCCGGTCGGGCAGGCCGTGGTGCAGGGCGCGTCGTAGCAGTAGTAGCAGCGCTGCGCCTCCAGCAGCGCCTGCGGGCGCCCGAGCGGCGGCGCCACGTCGTCGAAGTTGCGCGCGAGGACCTCGGCGCCGAGGCGACCGGGCGCGATGTCGCCGATGGGCTTGCGACTCATTCCTGCCTCAGCCCCCCGTGGGCATGATGTATTGCGCGCCGGCGCGGATGCTGGTCGGCCAGCGCGTGGTCACCGCCTTGAGCCTGGTGTAGAAGCGCACGCCCTCGGGACCATACACGTGGTGGTCGCCGAACAGCGAGGCCTTCCAGCCGCCGAAGCTGTGGAAGGCCGCCGGCACCGGTATCGGCACGTTGACCCCGACCATGCCGACCTGGACCCGGCTGACGAAGTCGCGCGCGGCGTCGCCGTCGCGGGTGAACAGCGCCACGCCGTTGCCGTACTCGTGCGCGTTGACCAGCGCCAGCGCCTGCTCGTAGTCGCGCGCGCGCACGATCGACAGCACCGGCCCGAAGATCTCCTCGCGGTAGATGCGCATGCCGGGCTCGACCCGGTCGAACAGGCAGCCGCCGAGGAAGAAGCCGTCCTCGCAGCCCGGCACCACGTGCCCGCGGCCATCGACCACCAGCTGCGCGCCCTCGCCCACCCCCAGGTCGACGTAGCCACGCACCCGCTCGCGATGCGCCGCCGTCACCAGCGGCCCCATGTCCACGCCGGGCGCATCGCCGGCGCCGATCCTCAGCGCCCGCACGCGCGGCGCGAGGCGCTGCACCAGCGCGTCGGCGGTGGCATCGCCCACCGCCACCGCCACCGAGATCGCCATGCAGCGCTCGCCTGCCGAGCCGTAGCCCGCGCCCATCAGGGCATCGGCGGCCTGGTCGAGGTCGGCATCGGGCATCACCACCATGTGGTTCTTCGCCCCGCCCAGTGCCTGCACCCGCTTGCCGTGGCGGCAGCCGGTCTCGTAGATGTAGCGCGCGATCGCGGTCGAGCCGACGAAGCTCACGGCCGCGATGCCGGGGTGCTCGAGGATCGCGTCCACGGCCACCTTGTCGCCGTGCACCACGTTGAACACGCCGTCGGGCAGTCCCGCCTCGGCGAGCCAGTCGGCCAGCAGCAGCGAGGCCGAGGGGTCGCGCTCCGAGGGCTTGAGCACGAAGCAGTTGCCGCAGGCGATCGCGATCGGGAACATCCACATCGGCACCATCGCCGGGAAGTTGAACGGCGTGATGCCGGCGACCACGCCCAGCGGCTGGCGCATCGACCAGGCATCGATCTGGCCGCCCACGTTCTCGGTGTGCTCGCCCTTGAGCAGCTGCGGGATGCCGCAGGCGAACTCGATCACCTCGAGCCCGCGCGTGACCTCGCCCA
>CAZTNB010000129.1:0-8307 GCA_964614825.1 uncultured Gammaproteobacteria bacterium | reverse complement strand
GCGCTGGTACTGGATCGCGATGACGCTGCCGAAGAAGCTGCCCTCGATCGACGCCATGAGCGGGCGGATGCCGCCGTTGAAGGGCGACAGCAGCTGCGGCAGGTTGACGAAGAAGGGCGTCGGCTGCGCCGTTCCCGTGCCCTTCCAGACCTCGGCGCGCGACTGGGTGGCGTTGGCCGCGAGGTAGTACACGTCCTGCGAGCCGGGGCCGCTGGCGCATTCGATCGAGTGGATCTGGTCGGTCCCGGCGATGTTGAGCGGGGCGATCGTCGGCACCCCGTTGGTGGCCCAAAGGGCGTAGGGACGGAAGTTGTTGGACTGGTTGCGCACGAAGGGATACACGGTGCTGTTGCCGGCCTTGCAGCCGCCGCCGACCGAGAAGGCCTGGATGTTCTCGAGCGCGCGGATCGGGATCGCGTCGATTTCCAGGCCGCCCACCGGCGCCGGGCCGGTCGCACGACGCCCGTTGATCAGCACCAGGGTGAGGTTGGGACTGAGGCTGCGCACCGCCGCCACCGCGGTGAACGAGGTGTTGTCGGGCCCGGGCCCGACGCGCAGTTCGAGGATGTCGCCCGGGCTCACGCCGGGCGCGGCCTCGATGTCCTTGCTGCCGACGACCCGCAGCGGCGCCGCGAAGTCCGGATCGCCACCGGGCACGCGGGGTTCCCGCGGCGGGCCGCCTTGTGCCGCGGCGACGGTGGCCACCAGGCCCAGCAACAACGCGGCGGCCGGCGTGTGCAGGGTCCGGGTCGCGGACCGGTCAAGGCGCAAGTACGGCATGGCGGATCCCCCCTTGGGCGTCCGGGATCAATGCGCCGAACGGCGGGCAATCGCGCCAACCGGCACCGACCGGGCCCCGATCCGGTCTTCCAGGCCGTATCGTGCGGGCCCGGCGTCGCGTGGACCGGACCGTTCAGTCGGCCGGCATTGGCCGGCCGGCGGCGAGTTCGCGGCAGGCCGCGACGATGTAGTGCCCGCCGCCGATCAGCGGGGCGCCGCGGCTCGCGCAGTCTGCCGCCACGGCCCGGCCGCGCGCGGGGTCGCCGGCCAGGCGCACCGAGTCGGCGAGGTCGCGCTGCAGCATCAAGGCGTAGCGCGAGTCGCGCAGGCCGCTGGCCACCGCCTCGTCGTAGAGCTCCTGCATCAGGGACGCGCGCTCGGCCACCCGGCCCAGCTGGCCCAGCGCGTTGGCGGTGATGAGGCCCGCGTCGAGCGTGCTGCGGTCGCCGCGGCCGATCACGCGCAGCGCATCGGCGCGCGCCGCGCGACCCATCGCGATCGCCTCCTCGGGGCGCCCGAGCGCCACCAGCGCGTTGGCCAGCGCGATGCGCTCGTCGATGACCACGCGGCTGTCCGGGCCCAGCTTGTCGCGATAGCGGGCGATATCGGCCTGCATCAGCGCCGCCGCCTGGGCGTCGTGGCCGTTGCCCATCTGCGACCAGGCCAGCAGCAGGCGCGCCCAGGCGGTGCGGCCGTGCTCGACGCCGAACTCGCGCTCGGCCAGCGCCACGGCGGCGGTCGACAGCTCCTCGCCGCGCTGGCTCTCGCGCATCTCCATCATCACGGTGGCGAGCCGCGTCAGCGCGCGCACGCGGTCCAGCGGCTCGAGCAGCGCGGCGTCGGCCACCACGCGCTCCAGCCGCGCCACGGCCGCGCGGCGCAGGGCCTCGTCGTGGTGCGTGCGCAGCGACATGAGCTCGATCTCGGCGCGGTCCAGCTCCAGGCGCGCGCGCACCGCGGGATCGAGGCCGGGATGCCGCGCCGCGCGGGCGCCGAGCTCGCGCATGTCGGCCAGCACGGCCTGCGCGTTGCCGGCCTGCGCGGCGTAGAACAACGCCTCGCTTTCGAGGCGCAGGGTGGTCGCGCCGTGCGGATCGAGGCTGCGCGAGGCCTCCATCGCCGCCCGCGACAGCGCGGCGGCCTTGTCGTTGACGAACAGCTCGCCCTGCACGCGCGCCAGCAGGCTGAGCAGTTCCGCGCGTTCCGCGGGACGCTGCGCCAGCCGCCTCGACACCAGTTCCGGCGCGCGATCGAGCAGCGCGCCCAGCGTGGCCTGCGGGCCCAGCCCGCCCGGGGCGGCGTCGCCGATCAGTTCGCCCAGGGTGGCGTTGATCGCGGTGGCGCGGTCGCGTTCGGCCTCGGCGTCGCGACGCGCGCGGCTCGCCTGCCAGTAGCCCGCCACCGAGGCGATCGCGGCGAGCGCGAGCGCCGCCATCGCGGTCGCGCGCAGCCGCTGCCGCCGGCGCCGTTCCGGCGCCACCCGCCATTGCGCGCAGCGCGCGCGCAGCTCGGCGGCGGCGGGACGCCGCGCCGGATCCGGGTCGCAGAGGGCCTCGATCGTCGCCACCAGCGCGGCCGGCAGGTCGCGGCGCGCGCGCAGCGCCCGCGGCGCGTCGGCCTGGTGCGCGCCGGTGGCGGCGTGGTACGCGACCGCGCCCAGCGCATAGAGGTCGGCGGCCGGGCCCACGCGCTCGCCGCGGGCCTGTTCGGGCGCCATCGCATGCGGCGAGCCGGTGCCCAGCCAGGTACCGCCGTCGTCGAGGTGGCCGCCGGCGCCGAAGTCCATCAGCACCAGGGCGCCGGCGCGCTCGCGCATCACGTTGGCCGGCTTGAGGTCGCCGTGCACCAGGCCCGCGGCGTGCACCGCCATCAGCGCATCGGCCAGGGTGTCGAGCAGTTCGACCAGGCCCTCGGCGCCCATCGGCCCGGTGGCGTCGATCTCGGCCTTGAGCGTGCGGCCCTCGATCAGGTCGGTCCACAGGCCCGCGCGGCCGTCGTGCACGCCCGCGCCATGCACGGCGAGCACGTGCGGGTGGCGCACCCGCGCCAGCCGCCGCGCCTCCTCGATGAAGGCGCGGCCCGCGGCCGGCGCAAAGGCGTCGTCGCGGCGGCGCAGCTTGAGCGCGACCTCACGCTCGAGCACCGTGTCCCAGGCCCGGTAGACCTCGCCGAAGCCGCCCTCGCCGAGGCGCTCGCACACCTCGAGGTGGTCCCAGCGGAACAGCGGCGCCTGCGTCGACGTTGTCGCGCGGTCGCGGGTTTCCCACTGCAGGGCGGCGAAGGCCCCGCGCAGGCGTTCGAGCTTGGCGAGGTCCGCGTCGCGGCGCGCCTCGTCGGGCAGCGACTGGCCGTCGAGCAGCGCGTCGAGCCAGAGGTCGCGGCGCGCGTCGCTCACGCCAGTTTTCCGGCCAGCGCCACCAGCGCGCGCTTGACCGCCATGCGGGCGGCGTCGGCCGAAGGCTTCTCCAGCGCCTCGGCGATCTCCGCGAACGACAACCCGAACTCGATCCGCAGCAGCACCGCCTCGCGCTCGCCGGGCTCGAGCAGCGCCAGCGCGCGCTCGTATTCGGCCAGCGTGTCGGCGCCGACCGCTTCGGCGATCGCCGGCAGCGGCAGCGTCTCGTCCAGCTCCACGCGCTTGCCGCCGCCGCGCCGCACCGAGCGCCGGATCTCGTCGCGGATCGAGGACAGCAGCGCCTCGCGCAGGTAGCACAGGAAGGCGCCCTCGTGGCGCGGCTCGAACTGCGCCACGCGGTCGAGCACGCGCATCAGCGTGATCTGCACCAGGTCGTGGGTATCGACCAGGTCGCGGGCGTTGTGCGGCATCTGCCCGTGGGCCCAGCGCCGCAGCACCGGCAGGTACAGCGCGCACAGGCGCTCGCGCGCCGTGAGGTCGCCGTCGCGCACGCGGCGCAGCAGGGTGGCGGTCGATTCGAGGCGGCTGGTGGCGGGCAAGGTCGCGGGCTTCGCCGGCGGGAAGCCGATTATGCGGGCTGGCGGGCGTGGTCGCGGCGTGACGGCGGCCGCGTGGATGCCGCGGCAGCCGCGCGGGCGGCAGCGGGCTTCGAGGGCGATGGTGGTGGCGAGGGCCGGCATCACCGCCACCCAACGCCGCCGGCGCCGGCGAACGAACGCCGCCTCAGCCGCCCAGTTCGCGCCGCAACCAGGCCCGGGCCGAGGTCCAGTGGCGGTTGACGCTGCGCGGCGAGAGCGCCATGGCGGCGGCGGTCTCCTCCACCGTGAGCCCGCCGAAGTAGCGCAGCTCCACCACCTGGGCCATCTCGGCGTCGACGGCCGCGAGGCGCTCCAGCGCCGCGTCGAGGTTGAGCAGCTCGGCCGGGTCCAGCGCCTCGCCGGGCACGTCGTCGGGAAGCGTCACCGCGAGGCGGCCGCCGCCGCGCTTCTCGCGCAGGGCGCCGCGGGCGTGGTCGATCAGGATGCGGCGCATCGCGATCGCGGCGATGGCGAGGAAGTGCCGCGTGCCGGCGTAGCGCGGCGTGGCGGCGCCCACCAGCCGCAGGTAGGCCTCGTGCACCAGCGCGGTGGGCGTGAGCGTGTGGTTGGGGCGCTCCGAGGCGAGGCGGCCGCGGGCGATCTCGCGCAGTTCGGCGTAGACCAGCGGGAACAGGGCGCTGGCCGCGTCGGCGTCGCCGCCGTCCAGCGCGGAGAGCAACGCGGTCACGTCGGCGCGCGGCTCGCTCATGGCCACAAGCCTAGCAAAGGCGGGCTGCGGTATCGTCGGCGCCTGCGACCGGGTCGTGCCGATGGCCTCCGAACGCTGGCAGCAGGTGTGGTCGCTGTTCCATGACGCGCTCGAGCGCCCCGGCGCCGCGCGCGCGGACTGGCTGCGCGAGGCCGCGGCCGGCGATGCGGCGTTGCACGACGAGGTCGCCAGCCTGCTGCAGGCGCATGACGCTGGCAGCAGCCCGCTGGATCGGCCGCCGCCGGCACCGCCGCTGCGCGACGCGGTGGGCGTCGGCGATTGCCTCGGCCCCTGGCGCCTGCTGCGCGAGGTCGGCGCCGGCGGCATGGGCCGCGTGTTCGAGGTCGAGCGCGCCGACGGCCGCTACGCCCAGCGCGCCGCGCTCAAGCGCCTGTCCCCGGCGCTGGCGCATCCGGCCTTCGTCGGTCGCTTCGAGCGCGAGCGCCAGATCATGGCCGCGCTGGAGCATCCGCACATCGCGCGCCTGCTCGACGGCGGCAGCTCCGACGACGGCCTGCCGTGGCTGGTGATGGAGTTCGTCGACGGCGCGCCGATCGATCGCTGGTGCGCACGGCGGCGCCTGCCGCTGCGCGAGCGCCTGCGACTGGTGGCCGCGGTCTGCGACGCGGTCGACTACGCGCACCGGCACCTGGTCGTGCACCGCGACCTCAAGCCCAGCAACGTGCTGGTGGACGAGTCCGGCGTGCCGCACCTGGTCGATTTCGGCATCGCCAAGCTGCTGGGCAGCGGCGCCGGCGCCGGCGCGCAGACCGAGGCCTTCGGCCCGCGCCTGCTGACGCCGCGCTACGCCAGCCCCGAACAGCTGGCCGGCGCGCCGATCGGCGTGGCCAGCGACGTCTACTCGCTGGGCGTGCTGCTGTACGAGCTGGCGGCCGGCGCCGCGCCGTACGCGACCGAGGATCTCTCGCCCGAGGCGGTGGCCGAGCGCATCCGCGCCGCCGACCCTCCGTCCCTGCGCACCGCGGCGCGGCGCGCGCGCGCGCGGATGCAGGACCGGCCGCAATGGCCGCGCGAGCGGCTGCCGGCCGAGCTCGACTGGATCGTGCGCCGCGCGCTCAAGGCCGAGCCGGCGGCGCGCTATCCCTCGGCCGCGGCGCTCGCCGCCGACCTGCGCGCGCTGCTCGCGCACCGGCCGGTGCAGGCGCGACCCGACAGCGCGGCCTATCGCCTGCGCAAGTTCGTGCGCCGGCGCTGGCCCTGGGTCGCCGCGGCGCTGCTGTTCTGCGCCATGGCCGGCGTATTCGCGTGGCGCCTGGCGCAGGAGAGCGCGCGCACCCGCGCCGCGCTGGCGCAGACCGAGCTCGAGCGCGACCGCGCCACCCGCACCGCCGGCTTCCTGGCCGAGCTCTTCGCCCTCGCCGACCCGACCCAGGCGCAGGGCCGCGAAGTGAGCGCGCGCGAGATCCTCGAGCGCGGACGCGCCCAGCTCGAGCGGCGCGACGACCTGCCACCGCGCGTGCGCGTCACCCTGCTCGACGCGCTGGCCGAGGTCCACCGCAATGCCGGCGCCTACGATGCCGCGGCCGAACTGCTGGCCGAGGCGCGCACGCTGCTGCCCGAAGCCGGCTCCGACGCCCTCGCGGCCGATACCCTGTCCGACCTCGGCCACACGCTGGAACTGCGCGGCCAGCACCAGCAGGCGCGCGTCGAGCTGGAGCAGGCGCTGGCGCTGCAGCGCCGGCGCGGCGACGCGCTCGGCGTGGCCGAGGTGGCCGAGCGCCTCGCGGTGGTGCTGCAGTCGCTGGGCCAGCGCGAGGCCGCGCTGCCGCTGTTCGAGGAAGCGCAGGCGATCCGCGTCGCGCGCCTGCCGCCCGACGACGGCCGCGTGGCCGATGCCGCGCTGCGCCTGGGCTCCTGGTACTGGGTCGCGGGGCGGCTGGACGAGGCCGAGCCCTGGTACCGGCGCGCGCTCGACCTGCGCCGCGCGGCCGAGCCCGCGGACCTGCCGGAGCTGGCGCGCGCGATCGATGCCTATGGCGCGCTCGAGCACGCGCGCGGCCGCTACGCGCAGGCCGAGCCGCTGTTCGCCGAGGCGCTGGCGCTGCGCCGCCGCGTGCTCGGCGACCGCCACCGGCACACCGCCGATTCGCTCAGCAACCTCGGCGCCTGCCGCTACGACCGCGGCGACGACGAAGGTGCCGAGCCGGCGTTACGCGAGGCGCTGGCGATCTACGAACGCGTGCTGCCGCGTGACAGCCCGGTGCTGGGCAAGACCCTCAACAACCTCGCGTTGGTGCGCCAGCGCCAGCGCGACCCGCTCGAGGCGCGCGCGCTGTTCGAGCGCGCGCTGGCGATCAATCGCGCCGCCTACGGCCCGCGCCATGCGCGCGTGGCCGGCAACCTCAACAACCTCGGCGTGCTGGCCGAGGAGGCCGACGACCTCGCCGGCGCCGAGGCGGCGTTCCGCGAGGCGCTGGCGATCCTGCAGGCGCAGGGCGACGACTCGCACCCGCAAGTGGCCTATGCCCTGACCAACCTCGGCCGCGTGCGCTACTGGCGCGGCGACCCGGGCGAGGCCGCGGCGCTGCTGGGCCGCGCGCTGGCGATCCGGCAGTCCCGGCTGCCGCCCACCCATCCGGCACTGGCCGAGACCCTGACCTGGAACGGCTACGTGGCCTGCCGCGCGGCGCCCGGTGCCGCGCCGGCGGCGCAACTGGCGCAAGCGCTGGAGATCCGCGAGGCCGCGCTGGGCGCCGACGCCGTGCCCACGGTGGAGTCGCGCGCCATGGGTGGCGCCTGCCGCGTCGCGGCCGGCGAGTCCAGCGCGGGCCGGGCCCAGTACCGCGCGGCACAGGCCGCCCTGGCGGCGGCGCGCGGCCCGCGGGACCGCCTCGTGCGCGAACTCGATGCGTGGGTGGCGCGGGGTGGCCGTCCGCGCGTCGACTAGGCCGCGCGCAGCGGGCTCAGGCGCCGAAGCGCGCGCGCACCGCCTCGCGCGTGGGCATCGCCGGCGCGGTGCCGGGCTGCTCGACCGCGAGCGCCGCCACCCGGTTGGCGTGCGTCGCCGCGCGGCGGAACGGCTGCCCGGCGAAATGCACCAGGCCCGCGGCGAGGCCGCCGGAGTAGGCATCGCCCGCGCCGGTGGTGTCCACGCAGCGCGCCGGCTCGGCGGGCAGGCGGTAGTACGACTCGGCGTCGCCGCGGGTCGCCGCGTCGGCGTGCGACACGAAGCAGCCCTTGTCGCCCAGCGTGATCACCACGGTCGGGATGCCGGTGGCGCGGCACAGCGCGTGCAGTTGCGCGTCGGCGAGTTCCCAGTACCTCGGCGCCACGGCCTGGCCGTAGCGTTCGCGCAGCAGGAAGGCGAACTCGGTCTCGTTGGGCGTGAGGATGTCGGCCAGCGCCAGCAGTTCCGCCGACACGCCGGCGTTGATCGGCGCCGGGTTGAGCAGCGTGAGGGTGCCATGCCGGCGCGCGCTGGCCAGCGCCTCGCGCGTCGACGACAGGTCGCTCTCGAGTTGGCATACCAGCACGCGGGCGTCGTGGATCGCCTGGCGGTGCGCGGCCACGAAGGCCACCGACAGCTTCTCGTTGGCGCCCAGCGCGACCACGATGCGGTTCTGCCCGCGCGCGTCGACCAGGATGCTCGAGGCGGCGGTGGAGGCGTCGTCGCGCTCCTCCCAGATCGCGGCGAGGCCGCTGTCGGCGGCGTAGGCCCTGGCCGTCGCGCCCAGCGCATCGCGGCCGATGGCGCCGAGGAACAGGGTGGCCACGCCCTGGCGCTGGCAGGCCACCGCCTGGTTGAAGCCCTTGCCGCCGGGGCCGGTGGAGAAGCGGCCGATGCGCGACTCGCCGTCGCCGGG
>CAZTNB010000128.1:2185-8724 GCA_964614825.1 uncultured Gammaproteobacteria bacterium | reverse complement strand
GATTCCGACGCGCCGCCCGGTTCGGACAGCGACCCGCGGCCGCCATCGGACTCCGCCCCCCCGCCATCACCGCCCGCATATCCGGGGACCGATCCTCCGGCGCCACCTGCGCCGGAAACGCAGTTGGGTAGCGCCGACCGGCTTTGCTTCAGGAAGGCGTTGCGTCCGGCGACGCCGGGCGTCGAGCCAGCCAGGTTGACCACGCCGGTATAGGCACCGGCACCGCGGGCGTTGATCGTGCCGCGGATCGTGCAACGACCTTGCACGGCGATGAGTGCGCGACCATCGCTGAAGGTCGGCACGTTCAAGGTCGCGCCGGCATTGATGGTCAACGTCGTGTACTGGCGGCGCACTCCGACGCTGGCCGTGGTCGTCACCGTCAGCGCGCCGTTGCTGCCGTTGCCGCCGAAGTTGCGGAACAGGCTCGGTTCGACGCCGCTCAGGGCGCGCCCGTCGCCCTCGAACGAGGTCGCCCTCACCTCGCCATTGTTCCCGACCACGAAGCTCGCGTTGGCCAGGGACAGCGTGCTCGAGCTGCCCGCGGCGAGCAGCGGACCGCCTCCGAGGTTGGCGAACATCCCGCCGACGCCGGCGTCCGCGAAGGAGACGCCGAGCACGCCGCGCGCGGTGCCCGTGGCTGCGGTGGCGGAGCCGACGATGCCGGCGCCGGTGGGCGTACTCGAGAAGCCCCTGACGCCGAAGCCGATCGCGCCGGATGCCAGGGTCGATCGCCCTTCCAGTCCGACTCCCGTGGTGCTCTCCACCGCCAATCCGAGTGTTCCGCCGCCGGTCCAGGTCTGCCCGAAATGGTTGTGTGCCGCCGGCGCAAACGCCGCCGAGCTCGAGCCGTCGAGCGTATCGGCGTCCAGCCCCGAGCCGGGACCCTCGACCACGTTGAAGGTCGTTCCCGCCAGCGCCAGTTGGTTGCCCGCCGCGTACGTGGTGTTCTGGTCGGTCGCGCTGGTGACCACCGTGCTGCCCTGCACCTGCAGGGTGAGCGGCCCCGAAGGGTTGCTGAAGTTCAGGCTCTGCGGCGTCGGCGAATCGAGGCGCCATTCGCGCTCGCTCAGTCGCGCCGGCACCGGGCCACCCAGTTGCAGGTCGAAGCCGGAGGGGTGGGTGTTCTCGGCCAGCACGCCCACGCCGGCCGGCGAGGCCACAGTGCCATGCACGCCGCGGGTGCTGCCACTGGGATCCGGGACCACGCCCTGCACGGCGGTCACGTCCGTCCCGCCCTTGGAACGCGCCGGTGCCGGCGTGGCCGCGTCGGTATCGGCTGCGCCGCGCCCGGACAGGTATCGCTCGATGACCTCGACGGCGGCAGCGAGCTCGGCATCGCTCGGCACGCCCGCCACCTCGAACAGTCGTGGTGCCGACCACGCGCCGTCGGGCAGCGAGCGCACGCTCCAGGCATGGCGGCCGCCGGCAAGGCACTGCCCGCCGCCTGGCGTCCATGCCGACGCTGGCGCTGCCACGGTGGTACGCAGTACCGGCCCGACCAGCCCGGCATCTTCCTGCAGGCGGTACACCTCGAGCTCCACCGCCACCGCACCGTCTGCGCGCCACTGGAAGACCGGGCAGCGCGCGGCGGCCGCCGCCGCGCCCGCGCCGCCCGGCGCGATCGGCACCGCGCCGAGGGCCAGGCAGGGCAAAGCGGCGAGGACGCTGGCCGCCCACCATCCCCGACGAGGTCCCGTGTTGATTCGCATGCCGGCGACTCCCCTGCGTGGGTCCGGATCCACCCCTGCACCCCACATACGCAAGCACGGGTCGAACCGTGCCAGACCGGCTCCCGCACGGCCGGCTGATAAGCTGTGCCCTTGGCGCGAGGACGGACCGCCATGCCGGAAATCACCGAACTGCTGGCCGCCCAGGCGGGCCGCGACAAGCCCGACCTCGCGGCGGTGTTCGAGCGCCTGTACGGCGACCTCAAGCGCATCGCGGTCGCGCGCGTGGCGGCGCTGGGGCCCGACGGGACCCTGAGTGCGACGGGCCTGGTACACGAGGCCTACCTCAAGCTGGTCGGGGCCGAGCAGCTCTCGCTCGAGAACCGCAAGCACTTCTTCGCCTGCGCCGCGCGCGCAATGCGCCAGATCCTGCTCGATCGCCATCGCGGAGCCGGCGCCGCGAAGCGCGGTGCCGGCTTCGAGCGCGTGACCCTGGAGGGCATCGAGGGCAGCAGTGGCGGCGAGACCATGGGCGACCTCGAGCGCGCGCTCGCCGATCTCGAACGCATCGATCCGGGCCTCGCCGAACTGGTGGAGCTGCGCTATTTTTCCGGGTTGTCGCTGCCGCACATCGCCGAGCTGCAGGGCGTCTCCCTGCGCACGGCGGCGCGCGACTGGGAGCGTGCGCGCGCCCTGCTGCGCGTGCGGATGGCCGCCGATGGACCCTGAGGAGCTGCGGCGCTGGCGCGAGGCCGACCGCCTGTTCGGCGCCTGGCTGGACCTGGAGCCCGCGCAGCGCGAGGACTGGCTGGCGCGGCAGGCGCCGCCGGCCCCGGTGCGCGCGGCGCTCGAGCGCCTGATCGAGCACAGCCGCGGCGGCGAGCTCTCGCTGCCCGCGCTCGATGGCCTCGCGCCAGTGGCGCCGCCGGCATCGTCGCCGCGCAACGGCCTCGCCGGGCGGCGTGTCGGCGAATGGGAGCTGATCGAGGAGATCGGACGTGGCGGTATGTCGGTGGTGTACCGGGCGCGCCGGCTCGGGCTCGACTTCGAACAGCTTGCGGCGGTCAAGCTCCTCGGACTCGCCGTGCTGGGCGCCGAAGGCAGCGCGCGGTTCGAGCGCGAGCGGCGCGCGCTGGCGCGGCTGCGCCACCCGCATATCGCCGCCTTGATCGACGGCGGCTTCGCCGAGGACGGAACGCCGTACCTCGCCATGGCGCTGGTCGAGGGCACGACGCTGGCGCGGTACTGCGTACAGGCCGGGCTGGACTGGCGCGCCCGGGTGCGACTGCTGGCGCAGGTCTGCGAGGCGGTCGCGCACGCGCATCGCAACCTGCTGGTGCACCGCGACCTCAAGCCCGCCAACATCATGGTTACGGCGAAGGGCGTGCCGGTGCTGCTCGACTTCGGCATCGCGCGGCTGCTGGACGAGGAACGCGAGGACACGCGCACCGGCCTGCGCGCGCTGACGCCGGGCTACGCGGCGCCGGAGCAGCTGGCCGGCGGCGCCGTCACCACCGCCACCGACGTGTATGCGCTGGGCGTGATCCTGCGCGAACTGTGCCGCGACCAGGCGGGGCCGCCGCAGGACTTCCACAACATCGTCGCCATGGCGTTGCGCGAGGACCCGGCGCGGCGCTATCCCGACGCGCGCGCGCTGGGCGAGGACCTCGAGCGCCTGCTCGCGCAACGTCCCGTGAAGGCCACGCCCGACAGCGCGGGCTATCGCCTGCGCGCCTTCCTGCTCCGGCGCCGTGGCCTTGCGCTTGCCAGTGCCAGCGTCGCGCTCGCGCTGCTGGCCGGCCTCGGCCTCGCGCTGTGGCAGGCGCAACGCGCGGCGCGCCAGGCCGAGGAGGCGTTGCGCCAGGCGGCGCGCGCCGAGGCGGCGCGCGAGTTCCTGTTCTCGATGGTGACCGCGGGCGACCGCGAGCGCTCGGACGTGGTCGATCCGCCGGTGTCGACCGTGATCGCGCGTGGCATCGCCACCCTGCAGGACTCGCCGCCGGACGATCCGGAACTGCTGGCCGAGATGGCGACCCTGCTCGGGCACATGGACACTTCGATCGGCCAGCACGCGCGCGCGGCGCAACTGCTCGACATGGCGCTCGCAAGCGCCCGGCGCACCGACGATCCCGCGTTGATGGCCAGCGTGCGCATCCGCCAGGGGATGCTCGCCAATTCCGAAGGCGAAGCGCAGCGCGCGATCGAGCACTTCGACGCCGCGTTGGCCGCGGTCGGGAATGCCGCGCCGTCGCAGCGCGAAGCGCTGCTGGCCGCGAGCCTGGGCGGATGGGCGTATGCGATGAGCAACGTCGGGCGCGGCGAGGAGGCTCGCGCGCGGCTCGCGGCGACGCTGGCCGCGCCTGCCTTGGTGCGGCGCGCCGATCGGCGCGCCGAGCTCCTGCTGGCGCAGTCCACCGTGACCACCGACCCGCGCGCGCGGCTCGACCTCCTCGAAGCCGCGCAGCGGCATTACGCCATCGTCGCGCCGGCGCCGATCGATCGCCTCGTCCTGGTCGACATGATGGGCCACACCGCGATGCAACTCGGCCTGCACGACGATGCGGTCCGCTACATGCAGGAAGCGGCCGCCCTCGCCGATCGCGTCCACCCGGGCAGCAGCAGTCGCCGCGCGCGCATCTACAACAACCTGGGCAGCATCCTGGCGTCGGCCAACAGCATGGGCGAAGCGGTTGCCGCGCTGGGGATCGCCGAATCGATCTATCGCGAGCTGGGCGACGAGGATTCGCCGGCGTTCGCGGCGCTGGTGCACAACCGCGGCGTCCAGTTGCGCGACATCGGCGCCGCGGAACTGGGGCTGCCGCTGATCGAGCAGGCGCATGTGATGGCCAGCGCGCAGTTCGGCGCGGGCGATCGCCGCACGCTGATCGCCCTGCGCAACGCGGCCTACGCGCGCGTCGAGGCCAGCGGCGATGCGCGCGCGGAGCAGGAATGGCGCGAGGTCCAGCGCCTGGCGCCGGCCGACGCGCCGCCGCTGGAGCGGCTCGGCCTGTTGGTCGTCGGCGCCCACATCGCCGCGCTGCTCGGCGATGGGCCCGCTGCGGCGCATCGGGTCGCCGAGGCGGAGGCCCTAGTCGCGTCGCATGCGTTGGCCGTGTCGGGGGTGCTGCAGGTCCGGCTCGAAACCCTCGCGGGAGCCGCATTGTCGCTCGCCGGCGAGTCCGATGGCGCCGAGCGCCGCTTCGAGACCGCTGCGCGCACGGCGGCCGAAGCGGGCGCTGGCGCCTGGAGCGCCGCGTGGCGCAACCACCTGGCCTGGGCCGAGCACCTGTCGCGCAACGGTCGGCTGGAGCGGGCCCGGGCGCAGTACGCGCGGGCGCTGGAACTGCTCGAAGCCCAGGGTGCGCAGCTGGATTCGCGCCTGCGGCAGCAGTTGCGCGCCAGGGCCGCGGCGCCTGCGGCACCGGGCCAAACCGCCGACGAACGGTCGTAGTCGGGCGCCCACGCATCGACGTCGCCGTGCAAACAACTTTCAAGCGCTGACACTTCCTTCGCGCAGCGCGGAGGGAAGCAACCGAGCCCATGGCGCCTGCGGGCGCCGGGGCTGCGCGCAGCGGGCGACCGTCGCCCGCGCCTGTGCGCCGGCGCGGATTTCCCGCCCGCGTCCACCCCGGCATGCGCCGATCCCGCACGGGCCCCAGCGGCCCGTCGTCCCGGGCGCGCGCCGGCCCCATGCCTGGAGTGTCGTGCCGTGCCCGCTTCCGCAGTCCCCTGTCCGCCGGGTTCGCCGTCGTCGCTGGACGACGCCCGCACCCGGCTCGAGATCAACCTGGCGATCGCCGAAGCCGCGCTGCGGCAGCAGCGGCCCCGCAACGCCTTCACCGGCGAGGCCGGGCGCGAGCGCGCGCTGGCCCTCATCCGCGTCATCCGCACCGGCGAGGACGAGCTTGCGTGGGCGGAACTGGAGCCCCTGACCCTCAGCGGCGAGATCTTCCATCTGGTCGGATTCGCCCGCGCCAGCGCCGGCGAGTTCAGCGCGCAGTCGCTGCTGGCTTGCGCCGAGCGCCTCTGGTGCACGCGGCTCGCACGCGGCGAAGCACCGCCGCGGCGCACGCAGCGGCGGCTCGACCCGGCGTAGGCCCACCCGCGGCGCCGCTGCCGCTTCCGCACAGCCGGTGTCCGCTTTCGGACAGGGCGCGCAAGGCGGGCGCCCCGCTGCGCCGCGGCGGTAGCTGCAAACCGCACAACCGCGCGGCTTGCGCGCGGCGCTGCGCTCGGCGGCGGGATTGGCACGCCACTTGCGAGGGGCCGGGGTGGATACTCGCGCAGAAGGCCGCAGACGATGCCCGGCAGCTCGTGGTTCACGGTGTTGCGCACCCTCGGCCGACCGCAGCACCGGGGCTACTCGGTGGCGGTGGTGCTCACCCTGGCCATGGGCATCGGCGCCGTGACCGCGATCTGGAGCGTGGTCCACGCGGTGCTGCTGGCACCGCTGCCGTTCCAGGCGCCGGAAGAGATCGTGCGCGTGGCCGAGCGCAACGACGCGCGCGGCCTGCCCGACTTCTCGGTGTCGGTCCCCAACTTCGAGTCCTGGCGCGAGGCCGACAGCGGCTTCGCGGCGCTGGCGGGGTTGCGCGAGTCCAGCGCGAACCTGGCCGGCGATGGCGCGCCGGAACGGGTGTCCGCGATGCAGGCATCGGCCAACCTGTGGTCGCTGCTCGGCCTGCCGCTGCTGCAGGGTCGCGCCTTCCACGCCAGCGAGGAGCGCGACGGTGCGGTGGCGATCATCAGCGAGGGCCTGTGGCGGCGACGGTACGGCGCCGATCCCGGCATCCTCGGACGGCACCTGCGCGCCGATGGCATCGAGCGCGAGATCGTCGCGGTGGCGCCGCAGGACGTCGGCTTCAGCCAGGC
>CAZTNB010000128.1:0-2085 GCA_964614825.1 uncultured Gammaproteobacteria bacterium | reverse complement strand
GCGGTGGCGGTGATCCTGCTGGTCGCATGCAGCAACGTCGCCAACCTGCAGCTGGCGCGGGCCGCCACCCGCGTGCGCGAACTGGGCGTGCGCCAGGCGCTCGGCGCGAGTCGCGCGCGGCTGGTGGGCGAGATGGGTGCCGAGAGCCTGCTCCTGATCGCGATCGGCGGCGCACTGGGGCTGCTCCTGGCTCACGGCGCGCTGCAGCTCATGGCCGCGGTATTGCCCGCCTCGACGCCGCGCCTCGCCGGACTTGCACTGCATCCCGCCGTGGCCGGCATGGCGCTTGGCGCCAGCGCGCTGGTCGCGTCGGGCTTCGGCCTGCTGCCGGCGCTGCTGGCGGCGCGCGGGGATGCCACCGTGGCGCTGCAGCGTGGCCGCGGCGGCACCGACGTGCGTCGCGCCACGGTGCGCCGCGTGCTGGTGGTGGCGCAGTTCGCGCTCACCACGCTGCTTGCGATCGGCGCGGCGCAACTCCTGCAGCAGTGGCTGCACCTGCAGCGCCTGCCACTGGGCTTCGACCCGGCGCGGGTGCTGACCGCCCGCATCGCATTGCCGGAGGCCAACGACGACGCCACCTTGCTGCCGCAACGGCAGGCCTACCAGGCCCTGCTGGAGTCCCTCGATGCCCTGCCCGGCGTCGCCGCGGCGGGCCTGGTCAACGAGATCCCGCAGGGCGAAATCGACACCCAGATGCACATCCAGCGCGCCGGGGAGGACGCCGGCAGGGGCGGCGCCAACGCTTCCTGGCGCGTCATCAGTCCCGGTTACCTGCAGGCGATGGGAATTCCGCTGCTCGCCGGACGCGCGTTCGCCGCGCACGACGAGCCGCGCTCATCGGTCTTGCTGGGCGAAGGACTGGCGCGCACGCTGTGGCCGCAGCCCGCCGACGGCATCGGCCGCCAGGTCCGGATCGGCAACGGCCAAACCCACGAGGTGGTGGGCATCGTCGGCGACGTGCGCCAGCGCGGCGTGGCCGATGCGCCCACCCCGACCATGTATTTCCCCACTACCTGGTGGCTGTGGCCGACCATGAGCGTGGTGGTGCGCGCCCATTCCGATCCCATGGCGCTGGCGCCGGTCGTGCGCGCGGCGGCCGCGGGCGCGTTCCCGGAGCAAGCGCTGTACGACCTGCGGGTGCTGTCGGAGGCGGTGAGCGCGAACATCGCCACGCCGCGCCTGCAGACCGGGCTGGTGCTGGGCTTCGCCGGCGCCGGCCTGCTGCTGGCCGCGCTGGGCATCGCCGGCGTGGTCGCCTACCTGGTCACGCAGCGCACGCCGGAGCTGGCGTTGCGCATGGCGCTGGGCGCGTCGCCGCGGGCCATGGTCGAACGCGTGCTGGGCGATGGCCTGCGCCTGTGCGCGGCGGGCGTGCTGCTGGGCCTCGCGCTTGCCGCCGTGCTGGCGCGCGCGCTGCAGGCCCTGCTGGGCGGGCCCGGCGCCAGCCTCGCGCTGTCGCTGGGCGCCACCGTTGCGCTGCTGGTCGCGGTCGGCATGCTGGCCACGTGGCTGCCGGCGCGGCGCGTGCTGCGCATCAGCCCCGACCAGGTCCTGCGCGGGGAGTGAAGGCCGGCGCCCTTTGACAGGATCGCGCGGGCGGCACCAAGATCGGGAAACGGAGATTCCCATGGCCGACCCCAAGACGCAGCAGACGGCCGCCAGCGTTTCGGCGTTCATCGAGCGGGTGCCCGACGCGCGCCGGCGCGAGGACGCGCGCAAGGTCTCGGCGATGATGCGCCGGCTCACCGGCGCGGACGCGCGCATGTGGGGCGGCAGCATCGTCGGCTTCGGCACCTACACCTACGAGTACTCCAGCGGGCGCAGCGGCGACTGGCCGCTGGTGGGGTTCTCGCCGCGGGCCAAGGAACTGGTGCTCTACATCATGTCCGGCTTCGACGAGCAGGGCGAACTGGTGCGCGCGCTGGGCCCGTGCAAGACCGGCAAGTCCTGCCTCTACATCCGCTCGCTGTCCGACATCGACCTCGCGGCGCTGGAGCGCCTGATCGAAGCCTCGATCGCGCGCATGGTGCAGCGCTACCACCTGTCGCTGCCGGCGTCGGCGGCGCGCTCGGCCGCCAAGGCGCG
>CAZTNB010000127.1:0-8730 GCA_964614825.1 uncultured Gammaproteobacteria bacterium | reverse complement strand
GCGTGGCCTCGTTCTCGGCCGCGGCGCCGAGGAACCAGGGCGCGAGGAAGTCGGATGACGCGGCGTCGCGCCGCCGCCGGGAGGTGCGGGGACTGGGCATGGCGCGACAGTGCCGGGCGCGCCCCGCGCCCGCCTTGATCGCGGTCAAGTCGTCGCGCGATCCGGCGCCACCGGCGGGACGTCCCGAGCAGGCGGTGCGGGCGCACTCGTGCCCTGCCCACGCCGCGCCGGACCGTCCGGGCCTCCGGGCGCGGGTCACGCACCGCGCCGCCGGACCGGCGGCGATCGATCACGACGCGCTGCTGCGGCGCGGCTACCATTGCCGCATGGATCGCCACGCCAGCGCCGACCTCCACGCCGCCGTCGCCGCGCTGCGCCGCGGCGAGGTCATCGGACTGCCGACCGAGACCGTCTACGGCCTTGCCGGCGACGCCGCCAACCCCGCCGCCCTGCAGCGGATCTACGCGCTCAAGGGCCGCCCGCTCGATCATCCGGTGATCGTGCACCTGGCCGACGTGGCGCAGCTGGAACAGTGGGCGCGCGAGGTTCCCGCCGCCGCGCGCGCGCTCGCGACGCGCTTCTGGCCAGGTCCGCTGACCCTGATCCTGCGGCGCGATCCGCGCGTCCCGGACCAGGTCACGGGCGGCCAGGATACGGTGGGCATCCGCGTGCCGGCGCATCCGCTCGCGCTGGCGGTGCTGCGCGAGTTCGGCGGCGGGCTGGCGGCGCCCTCGGCCAACCGCTACGGGCACGTCAGCCCGACCACGGCGCAGCACGTGCGCGAGGAGTTCGGCGCCGACGTTCCGCTCGTGCTCGACGGCGGCCCGTGCGCGGTCGGGATCGAATCGACCATCGTGGACGTGAGCAGCGGGTTGCCGCGGGTCCTGCGCCCGGGGCAGGTCGGCCTCGAGGCGATCGGCGCCGCGCTGGGCGGTGCGGTCGCGAGCGGCGCCGCGCCGGCCAGCCCGCGCGTGCCGGGGGCGCTGCGCTCGCATTACGCGCCGCGCGCGCCGGCCGAACTGGTGGCGCGCGCGCAGCTGATCGTGCGCGCCGACCGCAGCCGGCGCGAGGACGAGCACGCGCAACTGCTCGCGATCGGCACCCTGCCCGCCGGCGGCGAGGGACTTGCGCTGCCGGCCGATCCGGAGGCCTACGCGCGCCATCTCTATGCCGCACTGCGCCAGCTCGACGCCGAAGGCGCCGACCGCATCCTCATCGAGGCGCCGCCCGCCGACGCGGCCTGGAACGCGATCCGCGATCGCGTGCAGCGCGCCACGGCCGGCACGCCCGCGGGCGACGCCGACGACGCGCCCTGAGCCGCTCGCCCCGCGGATTCCCGCGCCTGCGCGACGAAGGCCTGCCCGCCCGACGGGCTGTCGATGGGTGTTTGCGCCGGTTCCGGCCATCCAGCCGGACCACGACGCCGCTATTCGAATCCGTCGGCGAACAGCGAACGCGTGACGAACACGAACTGCGGATTGTTGAGCTGCGTCGCGGCGCCGACCAGCACGCGCAGTGGCGGCGCGACGCCCGTGAGGAAGCGGCTGTGCACCGTCACGGAATTGCCCAACGAGTTGGCGGTCACGATCTCGGCGCCGTTCGCGTCGACGACGACGCCATTGGGCTGCGCCAGCTGCGTCGTCGCCGGGGCGCCGCCGATCGCGCGGTTCGGCGCGACGTTGCCGCCCGGCAGGCGCGGAAACCACAGCAATGCCGGCTGGAACTGCGCCTCGAAGAACGGCGTCGTCACGACGTACTCGTCGTTCGCCAGGTCGAGCGCGATGCCGATCGGTCCGCCGTTGAAGCCGGTGTTCGATCCCGAGAACGTGCGCGACGGCGGCACCATGCCGTCGCCGAGGCGCGGGAACACGGAAATGAAATTGCCGTTGTTCGCGACCGCGATCTCGTCGTGCACGACATCGACCAGCACGCCCCAGGGATTGCTGAACGCCATCGGCGTGCGCAGCGCGCGCAACGGCGCGACATTGCCATTCGCGGTGCGTGCCCAGGTCGTGACCGAGAAGCCGGCGCGGTTCGCCACCGAGAACTCGCCGTGCAGCGAGTCCACGGCGACCCCGCGCGGATCGTCGAGCGTCGTGAGGTTGCCGGTGATGGTACGCAGCGGCGCCGTGTTGCCGCTCGCGGTGCGCGGGTAGATCGTCACCGAGTACGGCACCGTCTTGTTGGCGACGACCAGTTCGTCGTTGATCAGGTCGACGGCGATGCCGCTCGGGCTCGAAAGCCCGGTCGCCGCGCCCTGCAGCACGCGGATGGGCGCGGTGTTGCCGCTCGCCGTGCGCGCATACACCGTGATCGCGTTGCTGTTCGAGTTGCTCACGTACAGCTCGTCCTGCGCGTGGCACGCGAGGGGCAGTGCCAGCAGCAGCACGACGCAACCGCGCCGCGGGAACCGGTCGTGCAGGCCCATCGCGAACCTCCGCGCTGGCAACGGCGTGCAGCCCCCTGCCGCGACAGTCTGCGCGCTTTCCCCTGCGATTGCGAACGCCGCACGGCGCTGCAAGCGCCGGCGCGCGGATCGGCGTCGAGGCACGGCGCCCGGCGCCGTTGGCGGCTAGGTGACGGCGCGGTGCACCGCGTGGACCACCCCGGCGCGGCGCACGCGGCGCATGACCTGGGCGAGGTGCTTGCGGTCGCGCACTTCGAGCGTGAACTGCAGGGTGGCGGAGCTGCCGTCGCGCTCCTGGTACTCGACGTTCTCGATGTTGGAGCCGGCCTCGGCGATGGCCGCGGCGATGGTCGCCAGCACGCCGGGGCGGTTGTCGACGATCACCTTGAGCAGGGTCTTGAACTCGCCCTGCACGTGGCGGTCCCAGGCGATCGCCACGCAGCGGTCCGGCGTCTTGCGGAACTCGCTCACGTTGCGGCAATCGGCGCGGTGCACCACCACGCCCTTGCCGGCGGACAGGAAGCCCATGATCTCGTCGCCGGGGATCGGGTGGCAGCAGGCGCCGAAGGTGAGCACGCCGCGCTCGGCGCCGGTGATGAGGATCTTCTCGCCGCTGCGCGGCGTGTGCCCGAGTTCGAGCACCGCGCGCCCGGTGGCGAGCTGCTGCGCCACCTGCGCCGGCATGCGGTTGCCCAGCGCGATGTCGGCCAGCAGGTCCTCGAGGCGGCGCAGCCGATGCTCGGCCAGGTACGCGTCCAGCGCCTCGGGCGCGATCGAGTCGAGCGAGGACTGCAGCTCGTCGAGCGCGCGGTCGAGCATGCGGTGGCCGAGCTCGATCGCGTCCTCGTGCTGCAGGCGCTTGAGGAAATGGCGGATCGCCGTGCGCGCCTTGGCGCTGACCACGAATTCGAGCCAATTCGGAGAAGGTGACGCCGAAGGGGCCGTAATCACCTCCACGCTCTGTCCGCTCTGCAACCGCGACCGCAACGGCACCAGCTTGCGATCGACCCGCGCCGCCACCGCATGGTCGCCCACGTCGGTGTGCACCGCGTAGGCGAAGTCCAGCGCCGTGGCGTTGCGCGGCAGGGCCAGGATGTCGCCCTTGGGCGTGAACAGGTAGACCTCGTCGGGGAACAGGTCGACCTTGACGTTCTCGACGAACTCCAGCGCCGAGTCGGCGCTCGACTGCGCCGACACCAGGTTGGTGAGCCACTCGCGCGCGCGCGCCTGCGCGGCGTTGGCCGGCAGCGCCTCGGTCTTGTAGGCCCAGTGGGCGGCCACGCCCTTCTCGGCCAGCAGGTCCATCTCCTCGGTGCGGATCTGCACCTCGATCGGCGTGCCGTTGGGCCCGAACAGCGTGGTGTGCAGCGACTGGTAGCCGTTGGCCTTGGGAATCGCGACGAAGTCCTTGAAGCGCGCGTCCAGC
Source organism: uncultured Gammaproteobacteria bacterium (assembly GCA_964614825.1). Classification (GTDB taxonomy): domain Bacteria; phylum Pseudomonadota; class Gammaproteobacteria; order Xanthomonadales; family Ahniellaceae; genus JAGOEZ01. The sequence goes on along the minus strand of CAZTNB010000127.1, from coordinate 4,897 downwards.
GGCTTGTACAGCGCGTGCACCAGTCCCAGCGCGACGTAGCACTGCATCACGTCGTGGACCACCACGCGCAGGCCGTACACGTCCAGCACCTGGGTCAGCGACTTGTGCTCGGAGCGCATCTTCGAATAGATGCTGTAGGGCGACTTCACCCGGCTCACCAGGCGGGCGTGGATCCCGGCCTGCTCCAGCCGCGCCGCGATCTGCACCTCGACCCGCGAAACGCTGTCGCGGCGGGTGCCGTAGGTCTGGCGCAGGCGCTGCTCCAGCACGCGGTAGCGCATGGGATGCAGGGCGCGGAAGGCGAGGTCCTGCAGCTCGGCCTTGAAGCGGTTCATGCCCAGCCGCTGCGCGATCGGCGCGTAGATCTCCAGCGTCTCGCGCGCGATGCGGCGCCGCGAGTCGGCGGCCATCGACTGCAGGGTGCGCATGTTGTGCAGGCGGTCGGCCAGCTTGATCAGGATCACGCGCAGGTCGCGCGCCATCGCCAGCAGCATCTTGCGGAAGCTCTCGGCGTTGGCTTCCTGGGTCGAGCGGAACTGCACGCGGTCGAGCTTGGTGACGCCGTCGACCAGTTCCGCCACTTCCTCGCCGAAGGCGCCGGCGATGTCGGCGCGCTTGACCGGCGTGTCCTCGATGGTGTCGTGCAGGATCGCGGCGATCACCGCCTCGGCATCGAGGCGCAGGTCGGCGAGGATGCCGGCCACCGCGACCGGATGGGTGATGTAGGGCTCGCCGCTCTTGCGGGTCTGGCCCTCGTGGGCGCGGGCGCCCATGCGATAGGCCTCGCGCACGCGCAGCACGCTGTCGGGCGCCAGGTACTGCCTGAGCTTGTCCTCGAGCGCGAGCAGCCAGCTCGGCAGTTCGTCCGATGCGGAAGCGAGCGTTGCGCCCACCGCGTTCATCGCGCGCCGCGCCGGCTCAGCCGCGACCGCTTCGCTGTCGCGCGACGCCGGTCGCGCGCTTGCCCCCCGCTACCGCGGACGCGAGCCGGCCCCGCCGCGTGGCGGCAGGGTGCGGATCGTGTCGGGTACAGGCATCGGGCATGGAACTCTGTGGATCCCTGTGCAGCGCGACCTCAGGCGTCGTCGCCGCCCTTGGACAGGTCGTCGTCGACCACTTCCGCCGCGGCCCACTCCAGCGCCTCGCGCTCGGCCTTCTCGCGCTCCTGGCGCTCGATCTCCGCCAGCAGCTCCGGCGTGACCTTGCGGTCGGCGATCTCGCGCAGCGACAGCACCGTGGGCTTGTCGTTGGTGCTTTCCACCAGCGGTTCGGCGCCGTTGGCCAGCTGCCGTGCCCGCTTGGTGGCCATCAGCACCAGCTCGAAGCGGTTATTGACGACCTCGAGGCAGTCTTCGACCGTGATACGTGCCATGGAATCCTCGCAAAACCTTGATGAATCAGGGAAAACCCGGTCGGTCATGGTACCAGCGCCGTGCTGCGCTGCGCAAACGCCGCCGTGGGGACGCACCGCGCAGCGGAAAGCCCGTGGCCGGCGCGGCCTTTGGGAGCCTGGCGCGTACCCGCCGGATGGCGTCATCCCGGCGCAAGCCGGGACCCAGTAGCGATTCAGTCCGAATTTGCGCCGGGCAACACCCTACGCCCCGCTACTGGGTCCCGGCTTGCGCCGGGATGACGCCACCTCATGGGGGCGGGGGAAGGATCAGGCCAGCAGTTCGCGCACCAGCGCCTCGACGGCCGGCCCGCGCAGTTCGCGCCGCGAGCGGCGCGCGCGGACGATGGCCACCAGGTCCTCGAGCGCGTCCTCGAAACGATCGTTCACCACCACGTGGTCGAACTCGGTCCAGTGCGGGATCTCGGTGCGCGAATCCGCGAGGCGGCGCTGGATGGTGGCCTCGTCGTCCTGCGCGCGGTGGCGCAGGCGCCGCTCCAGTTCGGCGCGCGACGGCGGCAGGATGAACACGGAAACGCAGTCCGGCACCTGCTCGCGCACCTTGCGCGCGCCCTGCCAGTCGATCTCGAGCAGCACGTCGCGGCCGGCGGCGAGGATCGGCAGGACGGCCTGGCGCGCGGTGCCCTTGAGGTCGCCGTGGACGATGAAATGCTCGAAGAACTCGCCGCGCGCCACCATGGCCTCGAATTCGGCGCGGCTGACGAAGTGGTAGTGCACGCCATCGACCTCGCCCGGGCGCGGCGCGCGCGAGGTGTAGGACACCGACAGCTGGATGCCGGTCTCGCGCGCGAGCAGGGCCTTGACCAGCGAGGTCTTGCCCGATCCGGACGGGGCGGCGATGACGAACAGGCTGCCGGTCATGGGCGAAGGTTAGCGGCGAACGACCGGGAAATGCGCAGGTCCCCGGACGTGCCCTCGTGGGAGCGGCTTCGGCCGCGATCCGGAGGGGCTGCGGAAACCGCGGCTGAAGCCGCTCCCACGCGGCACGCCCGGGGCGCCGCGGCTCACTCGAGGTTCTGCACCTGCTCGCGCACCTGCTCGATCAGCACCTTGAGCTCGACGCTGGCCTGGGTGGTGCGCGCATCCACGGATTTCGAGCCGAGCGTGTTGGCCTCGCGGTTGAATTCCTGCAGCAGGAAATCCAGGCGCCGGCCCGCCGGCTCGGGCCGGTCGAGGATGCGCCGCGCCTCGGCCAGGTGGCCGGCGAGGCGATCGAGCTCCTCGTCCACGTCGAGCTTGCCGAGGCCCAGGAACACCTCCTGCTCGAGGCGGCCGGGATCGAGCGGCTGCTTGAGGTCGGCCAGCCTGGCCTCGAGCCGCGCGCGCATCGCGGCGCGGATGTCGGGCAGCCACAGCCGCACCTGCGCGACGATGGCGTCGATCGCGGCGAGGCGCTCGAGCAGCACCGCGCGCAGGCGCTGGCCCTCGCGCTCGCGCGCGCCGACGAAATCGTCGAGGGCGTGCTCGAAGGCGGCGATGGCGGCGTCGTTGAGCGCCTGCTCGTCGGTGTCGGGCTCGACGATCATGCCGGGGCGCGCCAGCGCCTCCAGCCGGCTCCCGGGCGCGAGGTCGGGCGCGATCGCGCCCAGCTCGCGCGACAGGCGCGCCAGCTCGCGCGCCAGCGGCTCGTTCAGGCGCAGGCCGCTGGCGCCCTGCACCGGATCGCGCAGCTTGAGGCTCACGTCGACCTTGCCGCGCGTGATGCGCGCCGCGGTGCGCTCGCGCAGGCGCGGCTCGAGCGTGCGGAACTCCTCGGGCAGGCGCAGGCCCAGCTCGAGGTACCGGTGGTTGACCGAGCGGATCTCCCACACCACGCGTCCCCACGCGGTGGGGGCTTCGTGCGCGGCGTAGGCGGTCATGCTGCGGATCATCGGCGTTCCCGTGGGTCGAAGGGACGGATGGTAAACTCGCGGGCCCTCCCGCCCCAAACCGGATCCCCGATGAGCTTCCTGCGCCCCAGCGGTCGCGCGCCCGATGCGCTGCGTCCGGTCAGCCTCACGCGCGGCTACACCCGCCACGCCGAGGGCTCGGTGCTGGTGGCGTTCGGCGACACCCGCGTGCTGTGCACCGCGAGCCTGGAGGAGCGCGTGCCGCCCTTCCTGCGCGGCAAGGGCGAGGGCTGGGTCACCGCCGAGTACGGCATGCTGCCGCGCGCGACCCACGATCGCCACAACCGCGAGGCGGCCAGCGGCAAGCAGGGCGGGCGCACGCTCGAGATCCAGCGCCTGATCGGCCGCGCGCTGCGCGCGGTGGTCGACCGCAAGGCGCTGGGCGAGCGCACCATCACGCTCGATTGCGACGTGCTGCAGGCCGATGGCGGCACCCGCACCGCGGCCATCACCGGCGCCTACGTGGCGCTGGTCGACGCGGTGCGCGTCCTGCGCCGCAAGGTGCCGAACCTGCCCGACCCGATCCATGGCGCGGTCGCCGCGGTATCGGTGGGCATCTGGCAGGGCACGCCGGTACTGGACCTCGACTATGCCGAGGACTCCAGCTGCGAGACCGACATGAACGTGGTCATGAACGACGGCTACGGCTTCATCGAACTGCAGGGCACCGCCGAGGGCCATGCCTTCCGCGACGACGAGCTGGCGGCGATGGTCGCGCTGGCGCGCAAGGGCATCGGCGAACTGGTGGTCGCGCAGCGCACGGCGCTGGCCGCGGCGCCTTGAATCGGGATTCGCGGCCAGGGCCTAGCGTCTATCGCGCGCAGAGCGCGCTCCTACGAAGCCGGCCTTGCAGGAGCGCGCTCTGCGCGCGATGGGCCTCACCCGCAGCGAATCCCTGTAGGAGCGCATCTCATGCGCGACCGCGGACTTGCAGGCCGCGGTCGCGCATGAGATGCGCTCCTACAGCGTTGCGGTCGTCCATCCGGAATGCGCAGGAGACACTCATGCAACGCCTCGTCATCGCCACCGGCAACCCCGGCAAGCTGGCCGAGATCCGCGAGGTGCTCGGCGACACCGGCATCGAGCTGGTGTCGCAGCGCGAGCTCGGCATCGCCGACGCCGACGAGACCGGCACCACCTTCATCGAGAACGCCCTGCTCAAGGCCCACCAGGCCGCGCGGCTCACCGGCCTGCCGGCGCTGGCCGACGACTCCGGGCTGATCGTCGACGCGCTCGGCGGCGCGCCGGGCCTGATCAGCGCGCACTACGCCGGCGTGCTGCACGACTCGGCGCGCAACATCGACAAGCTGCTGCGCGAACTCGAGGGCGTGCCCGCGGAGCGGCGCAGCGCGCGCTTCTACAGCGTGATCGTGGTCCTGCGCTCGCCGCGGGATCCCGCGCCGCTGATCGTCGAGGGCACCTGGCACGGCCGCATCCTCGAGGCACCGCGCGGCAGCGGCGGCTTCGGCTATGACCCGGTGTTCTACGATCCGGCGCGCGGTTCCAGCGCGGCGGAGATGGGCCCCACGCTCAAGAACCGGCTCAGCCACCGCGGCCAGGCCCTGCACGCGCTGCGCGAGCGCCTGCCGCAGCTGTG
>CAZTNB010000126.1:0-8820 GCA_964614825.1 uncultured Gammaproteobacteria bacterium | reverse complement strand
CGCGCGCTGCTGCAGGGCGAGCGCGACCGCACCGCCAACGCGGCCAACTTCGCCGCGCTGGTGTTCCACGCGCTGCCGGGGCTCAATTGGTGCGGATTCTATTTCTGGGACGGGCGCGAGCTCGTGGTCGGACCGTTCCAGGGCAAGCCGGCCTGCGTGCGCATCGCGCTCGGCAAGGGCGTGTGCGGCACCGCCGCGGCCACGCGCGCGACCCAGCTGGTGCGCGACGTCGATGCCTTCCCCGGGCACATTCCCTGCGATTCGGCCTCGCGTTCGGAACTCGTGGTGCCGATGTTCGACGCCGGCGGCGCGCTGATCGGCGTGTGGGACGTGGACAGCCCCGAGCTGGCGCGCTTCGACGACGAGGATCGCGTCGGCATGGAGGCGCTGGTGCGGATCTTCCTCGAGTCGCTGCACGCATGAAGCCGACGACTTCGCGGGAGTGGCTCCAGCCGCGACTCGCGACCGCCGATCAGGCGCGCGCCGGTCGCGGCGCGTCCGGCTGCCTCGGGCATCGAGCCGCGCACCCGCATCCTGCCAAGGCCCATCGATGAGCGAGAAGCTGCAGAACATCGGACCCAAGAGCGCGGCGTGGCTGCGCCAGGTCGGCGTGCGCACGCTCGAGGACCTCAAGGCCCTGGGCGCGGTCGGCGTGTTCATGAAGGTCAAGCGCGCCGGCTTCCGGCCCAGCCTCAACCTGCTCTATGCGCTGGCCGGCGCGGAGCAGGGCCGGCACTGGGCCACCCTGTCGCCGGAAGAGAAGAACGCGCTGGTGGTCGACGCCAGCGCGCGCGACGACGCCCTGCAGGCGGCCAAGCGCATGGTCACGCCGGCGCGCGACGTCACCCCGCCGCGCGCCGCCGAGCCCGAGGCACCGGGGCTGCCCGATCCGGGATTGCTGGACGACGCGGAGGCCGCCGGCGATTCGCTCGGCGACGAGCCCGGCACCGACGGCGCCTCCCCCGGCGGCGGGGACTAGCGCATCGGCTCGTGGGAGCGGCTCGAGCCGCGATCGCGAGGACCCCGCAGTCGCGGCTCGGGCCGCTCCCACCGGGGATCCCCTGCGGCAGGCGCGCCGACTGCGCGCCGCTGGTCAGCCCTTGCGTCCGAACAAGCGGGCGAAAAAGCCCGGCTTCTTCGGCTTTTCCGGCGCCGGCGGCGCCGGCGCCACGCCGCTGCCGCCCGGCAGCGAGATCGACTTCAGCATCATGGTGCTGTCGCTGGGCCCCGCCTTGGGCGGCTTTTTCGCACCCGGTGCCGGCGCCGATTTCGCGCCCAGCAGGTTGGCCGCCGCGCTCGCCACCTTGCTGCTGCCGGCCGCGCCGCCCTTGCCCTCTCCGCTGGCGCCCATGAGCCTGGCGGCGAGGTTGGCCAGGGCCGGCGACGGCGCGGCCTCGTTGGCGTTGGGGTGCCGATCCAGCGCCGCGGCCGCCGTGGGGAAGATCTGGAACAGCTTGCTGAAGCCGGCCAGGTCGAAGGTCTGGCGCACCTGCGGGTTGAGGCCCGCGAGGCGCATGCTGCCCTTGTCGGCCTCGGCTTTCTTCGCCGCCACGGTGAGCACGCGCAGGCCGGCGCTGCTGACGTAGCCGATCTGGCTCAGGTCCACCACGAAGTGGCGCGCGCCGGCGGCGGCGAGGTCGGCCAGCGCCAGCTCGAGGTCGGTCGAGGAGTCGTTGTCGAGCCGGCCGACCGGCGTCAGCAGCACGACCGCGCCACGGGTTTCCTGGCGGATCTCCACGCTTGCCTCAGCTGGCGCGGAACACGAAGCGTGCGGCGCCGACCTGCACGATGTCCTCGTTGGCAAGCAGGCGCTCGCGCACCTTCTCGGCATTGACGCGGGTGCCGTGCTTGGTGTCGAAGTCCTTGATCACGTAGCCGGCCGGCGTGGGCGTGATCTGCGCGTGGCGCGGATCGACGCCGGGACCGCCGATGCGGATGTCGCTGCCGGCGTCGCTGCCCACCGCCAGCGCCTTGAGCCCCAGGGTATAGGTCGCCTTGCCGGCTTCCGGGTTCTGCGGCACCAGCCGCGCCGGCTTGAACATCACCGTGGAGTCGGACACCGGGCTGGCCGGCATGGCCGGGCGCGGCGCGCCCATCACCACCGTGCTGCCGGCGGCGATGGACGGCGGCGGCGGGATGTTGATCGCCGGCATCACCATGGTGCCGCCGGCTGGCATCGCCGCCGGTGCCGGCGCGGGCGCCGGTGCCGGGGTCTTGCCGAAGTCGGGCGCGGCGAATTCGTTGGTGATGTCCGGACGCCGGGCCGGCGCGGCCGACTCGCCGGTGACGTAGCTGGCCGCCGCGGGCGGCGCCACGCCCAGCAGTTCCTGCTCCGAGCGCACCGCGCCGAGGAAGCGCACCTTGAGCTCGTCCGCGGCCTTGCGCCACTCGGCCTTTTCGGCGGTGGCGGCCTCGATCGCCTTGGTGCGCTTGTCGTATTCCTTCTTGTCGTACTCGCCGAGTTGGTGCCGCAGCTCGACCTCCTGGCCGTCGAGCGTGATCCGCTCCAGTTCGGCCTCGAGCGACTCCATCAGCGCGGCCAGCTTGGCGTACTGCTCGCGGGTCTCGGCGCGCAGCGGCTTGGCCTGGGCCTCGAGCGCGTCGCGCTTGGCCACGTAATCGGAGCGCACGCGCAGGTACACCGCCTCGGCCACGCTGGACTTCATGTCGTCCATGGCCTTGATGCGGCCTTCCAGCACGTCCTGCTCGTCCTTGAGCTGCTTGAGCTGGTCGACGCAGCCGACCTCGATCTTCGACAGTTCCTCTTTCACGGTTCCTCCTTGCGGTTCAGCCGACGACCTCGAGCTCGATCGAGCCGAAGCGCAGTTTGTCACCGATCTTCAAGGCGACCGGCACCCCGGTGACGATCCGGGTGCCGTTGACGAAGGTGCCGTTGGTGGTGCCCACGTCCTCGCGCAGGTACCACTGCCCGCCCTGCCACAGCAGCTTGGCATGCCGGCGCGACAGGCTGCGCCCGTTGTCGAGCGCGCCCAGGTTGAGTTCGGGGTTGATGCCGGTCACCGGGTCGGGGCGGCCGACCAGGAACTCGTCCTTGCCCGAGAGCGCGAAGGTCTGGCCGGAGCCCGCATGGCGCAGGTCCAGGACCGCGTCGGGGACCGGGGGTGCCGCCGGGGCCGGGGCGGGTGCCGGAGCGGGTGCCGGTGCCGGGGCCGGGGCCGGTGCGGCGGCCCTGGGGGCGGGCGAAGCGGCAGCCGGCGCCGCTCCGGCGCCACGGCTCGACAGCTTCTGGCGGAACTCGTCGAGCGCGGCCTGGGCGTCGTTGGCGCGCTGCTCGCTGCGGCGCACGCGCGCGGCCAGCTTGCGCATGATGCGGATGGCGACCTCGACGTTCTGCGACAGCACGTCGTTGAAGTGCGCGCGGTCGATGCGCAGCAGCCGCGCCTCGGACCGGGCCACCGCGCTGGCGAAGCGCGGCTGGTCCTCGAGGATCGCCATCTCGCCGAAGAAGTCGCCGGCCTCGAGGCTGGCCAGCGGCTCGGCGCCGCTGCGCGCGCGCAGGATGTCCACCGTGCCGGACTCGATGATGTACATCTCGGTGCCGGCATCGCCTTCGCGGAACACGGGTTGTCCGGCCGCGACCGTGAGGTACGGTTCCTTCGCCTCACTCATGCCGCGTGCACTCCAGGATCGGGCATTGTTGCGCTCGGAGCGTGGAATTATGGCGACGGGCGGTCGGCGCTGGCAAACCAAGCGGCGCCGCGCGGCGGCTAGAATCGCCGCGTGGCCCACCGATCGCCGTCCAGGCGCCTGCACGCGCGCCGGCGCCTGCTGGCCGCGGCGCTGTGCGCGGCGGGCGCGGCGCAGGCGGCGCAGACCCTGCCGTTGCCGCCGGCGAGCTGCGCCACCGACGTGACCATGGCCAGCGGCTTCGAGCAGCCGGACGCCGCGCCGGCGGCATTCAGCACGAGTCGCACCATCGACGTGCCCGGATACGGCCTGCGCACCTACTACGTGCACGCGCCCGCGGGCTTTCCGGGCGCGCGGCGCTGGCCGGCCGTGCTGGCCCTGCATGGCGCCGCGGGCCCGGGCAACGCGCCGGCGGCGGCCCAGGCCACGCGCGATGCCTGGGCCGCGACCGCCACCGCCGCGGGTTTCGTGGTCGCCGCCCCGGCCTCCAATGGCAGCCAGGGCGGCTGGGGCGTGGCGGCTGATTTCGCCATGCTCGACGCGATCCTGGGCGACCTGCAGGGCCAATGGCACGCCGAGCGCGGGCGCCTGTACCTGTGGGGATTCTCCGCCGGCGGCCACTTCGGCCATGCCCTGGCGCTGGACAATCCGGACCTGTTCGCGGCCTATGCGGTCAGCGCCGGCTCCTTGTCGCGCTACGCCTGCAGCGTGCCGCCGGACACCTTCACCCCGGCCTGCGCCACCTACCTGCCGGCGGTGGCGCGCAAGGTGCCGGTGGACATCCACATCGGCACCGCCGACCCGCTCCATCCGCAGGTGGCGGCCGATCGCGCCCGCCTGCTGGGCGCCGGCTGGACCGCCGGGGAGCTCAACTACGTCGAGTTCGGCGCCGGCCACACCTACGATCCGGCCCAGTTCCCGGAGATGTGGGCGCACCTGTGCCGCTACGCCGTGGTCCTGCCCTGACCGGCAGGTCGGCGCCCACGGCGCTCCCGCCAAGCCCTTGACCGGCAAGGGTACGGGCCCGCGGGGTCGCCACGGGGCGAGGCCGCCGCGACCCTTCGTTGCGTTCTTTCGCCTTGCGCCGCAACAGAGCCGCCCGTTAAAATTCCGAGGCTTTGCCGGCCCGTTCCCTTCGGGGCTGCTGGCGACCTTCCCGGGTACGCCCGCGTCCCCCTGCGAGCCCCGCGTGCAGAACCATCCTTCCAGCGGGCGTCAACTTGCCGCCTGGGTGTTGCTGTCGCAGGCCACCGCCTCGGTGCTGGTGGGCCTGGGCTGGCTGGCGGGCAGTCCGCGCGACGCGTTGGCGGCGCTGGCGGGTGGTGGAGTGGCCACGGTGGCGGGCGCGCTGTTCGCGCTGCGCACCCTGGGTGGCAACGGTGCCACGGCGGGCACCGTGCTGGCGCGACTCGTCGCGGGCACGGCGCTCAAGTGGCTGGTGATGATCGGCGGCCTCTACGTCCTGTTGGGGCGCCTCGCATGGCCTGCGCTGCCCGTGGTCACGGGTTTCGGCGCGGCCCTGGTGGCGCAGGTGGTGGGCGGAGTGGCCAGGGCAATGACGGAGCGCAGGGCGTGAGTGCGGAAGCCAAATCCGGCGGACTGACCGAGTACATCACCCACCACCTGACCCACAACACGGGTTCGGTGGGCGAGGGCGCGTTCTGGAACGTGCACTGGGACTCGCTGATCGTCAGCGCCGTGCTGGGCGCGCTGGTGCTGCTGTGGTTCTGGTCCAAGGCGCGCAAGGCGACCGCCGGCGTGCCCTCGAAGGGCCAGGCCTTCGTCGAACTGGTGCTCGAGTTCGTCGACGGCCAGGTCAAGGACGTGTTCCACGGCGACCGCCGCTTCCTGGCGCCGCTGGCGCTGACCATCTTCCTGTGGGTCTTCGCGATGAACGCGATGGACCTGCTGCCGCTGGACCTGGTCGGCTTCGGGGTGAAGACCGTCGCCGGCGCCGAGGTCGCGCACCACACCTACTGGCGCATGGTGCCCACCGCCGACGTCAACACCACCTTCGCGCTGTCGATCACCGTCTTCATGCTGATCCTCTACTACTCGGTGAAGGTCAAGGGCGGCTGGGGTTTCACCAAGGAGATCTTCAGCGCGCCGTTCCACGCCGAGGGCGCGGTCGGCAAGATCGCGCTGGCGCTGCCGAACTTCTTCCTCAACCTGGTCGAATACCTGTCCAAGCCGGTCTCGCTGGCGATGCGACTGTTCGGCAACATGTACGCCGGCGAGCTGGTGTTCATGCTGATCGCGGGCCTGATGGTCACCGCGCTGGGCTTCGTGCCGGGCGTGCTGATCAACACCGGCTGGGCGATCTTCCACATCCTGATCATCGGCCTGCAGGCCTTCATATTCATGGTGCTGACCGTGGTCTACATCTCCATGGCGCACGAATCGCACTGAGCGCGCGCAGCGCTGAAAACGACCGCTTCGACCCCATATTTCCCTTACCACCGCTTACCGTCGCTTCGAGGAGAAACACATGGAATTCATCGCCAACGTGCAGGCCTTCACCGCCATGGGCCTCGGCATCATCATCGGTCTGGGCGCGCTCGGCGCCTGCATCGGCATCGGCGTCATGGGCTCGAAGTTCCTCGAGTCCGCCGCGCGCCAGCCGGAGCTGGTGCCGATGCTGCAGGGCCGCATGTTCCTGCTCGCCGGCCTGATCGACGCGGCGTTCCTGATCGGCGTGGCCATCGCGATGTTCTTCGCGTTCGCCAATCCGCTGCTGGCCGCGTTGAAGTAATCGCATCCTGCGCGGCGCGCGCGGAGTCGCGCGCCGCAGTTGAGCCGGCCGCGGCAGCGCGGCAGGCGCAACGGGACCCGTAGCCGCCAGGGCCGCGTCGCAGGCGTAGCGACGGCGAGGAGTTCGCCGTCGCCGCCGCGCCAGCGGTCCCCAGAGGTCGCATCATGGAACTCAACGCAACCCTGTTCGGCCAGATGATCTCGTTCGCGATCCTCATCTGGTTCACGGTCAAGTTCATCTGGCCGCCGCTGCTCAACGCCATCGAGGAGCGGCAGAAGAAGATCGCCGACGGCCTGGCCGCGGCCGACAAGGCGCGTGCCGAGCTGGCCGACGCCGACGCGCGCGTCGCGGTCGAGCTCAAGAAGGCCGGCGCCGAGGCGGCGCAGGTGCGCGATCGCGCCGACAAGCAGGCGGCCGCCATCGTCGACAAGGCGCGCGCCGACGCGCAGGTCGAGGCCGCGCGGGTCAAGGCGCAGGCCGAGGCCGAGATCGCCAACCTCTCGCACAAGGCGCGCGAGGTGCTGCGCCAGCAGGTGGCGGCGCTGGCCATCGCGGGCGCGGAGCGCATCCTCGGCCGCGAGATCGACGCCAGCAGCCACCGCGAACTGCTCGACCAGCTCGCGCGCGAGATCTGAGCGCCATGAGCGAGAACCTCACCCTCGCCCGGCCCTACGCGCGCGCCGCGTTCGAGCTGGCGCGCGGCGCCGGCGCCCTGCCGGCGTGGGGCGACAAGCTCGCCTTCTCGGCCGCCGTGGCCGCGGACCCGCGCGTCGCCAACCTGCTCGGCGACCCGCGCCTGGACGAGGCCGGCAAGATCGGCCTGCTGCTGCCCGAGGGCGAGCCTGCCGGTTCGGCCTACGCCGGCTTCCTCGGCGAGTTGTCGGCGAACGGCCGCCTGCGCCTGCTGGCGGAAATCGCCGAGCTCTACGGCCAGCAACGCCGCGAACACGAGCAGGTGCTGCGCGTGCGGGTGCGCGCCGCGGTGCCGCTGGAGGCCGCCCAGGCCGAGGGCCTCAAGGCCGCGTTGAAGAAGCGCTTCGGCCGCGACATCGAGCTGCACAGCGAGATCGACACCCGCCTCATCGGCGGTGCGGTGATCGACGCCGGCGACGTGGTGATCGACGGCTCGGTACGCGGGCGCCTGGCGCGCCTGGAACGTGCGCTGACGCAGTAGACGAATACTCAAAGGGCGGGCCGCCGGTCCGCCCACGACGGGAAAAACCTCATGGCTACGACGCTCAATCCCTCCGAAATCAGCGACCTGATCAAGAGCCGCATCGAAAAGGTCAAGATCTCCGCCGAGGCGCGCAACGAAGGCACCATCGTCTCGGTGGCCGACGGCATCGTGCGCATCCACGGCCTCGCCGACGTGATGTCGGGCGAGATGATCGAGCTGCCGGGCAACACCTTCGCGCTGGCGCTCAACCTCGAGCGCGACTCGGTCGGCGCGGTGGTGCTGGGCGAATACGAGCACCTGCGCGAGGGCGACGCGGTCAAGACCACCGGGCGCATCCTCGAGGTGCCGACCGGTCCCGAGCTCCTCGGCCGCGTGGTCGATGCGCTGGGCAACCCGATCGACGGCAAGGGCCCGCTCAACGCCAAGGCCAGCTCGCCGATCGAGAAGGTCGCGCCGGGCGTGATCTGGCGCAAGTCGGTGTCGCAGCCGGTGCAGACCGGCTACAAGTCGGTCGACGCCATGATCCCGATCGGCCGCGGCCAGCGCGAGCTGATCATCGGCGACCGCCAGACCGGCAAGACCGCGCTGGCGATCGACACCATCATCAACCAGAAGAACTCGGGCATCCGCTGCGTCTACGTCGCGATCGGCCAGAAGGCTTCCTCGATCTCCAACGTGGTGCGCAAGCTCGAGCAGCACGGCGCCCTGGCCAACACCATCGTGGTGGCGGCCGCCGCCTCCGACTCGGCCGCCATGCAGTACATCGCGGCCTACTCGGGCTGCACCATGGGCGAGTACTTCCGCGACATCGGCGAAGACGCGCTGATCATCTACGACGACCTGTCCAAGCAGGCCGTGGCCTACCGCCAGATCTCGCTGCTGCTGCGCCGTCCGCCGGGCCGCGAGGCCTACCCGGGCGACGTGTTCTACCTGCACAGCCGCCTGCTCGAGCGCGCCGCGCGCGTCAACGAGGAGTACGTCGAGAAGTTCACCGGCGGCAAGGTCAAGGGCCGGACCGGCTCGCTCACCGCGCTGCCGATCATCGAGACCCAGGCCGGCGACGTCTCGGCCTTCGTGCCGACCAACGTGATCTCGATCACCGACGGCCAGATCTTCCTCGAGACCGACCTGTTCAACGCCGGCATCCGCCCGGCGGTGAACGCCGGCATCTCGGTGTCGCGCGTGGGCGGCGCGGCGCAGACCAAGATCGTGAAGAAGCTGTCGGGCGGCGTGAAGCTGGCCC
>CAZTNB010000125.1:0-8908 GCA_964614825.1 uncultured Gammaproteobacteria bacterium | reverse complement strand
AGCGACTTCCACGGCATGAAGGGATCGATGTCGCTGCCGTCGGGGCGCTTGCCCTCGCGGATCGCGCGCACGAAGTCGGCCTCGGTCCACGCGCCAATGCCGGTCGGGTCCGGGGTGAGGTTGGCCGCGGGTGGAACCTCGGGCGGCACGCCCGGGATCCTGCCGCCGGCAAGGCGCTCGCCATGGCATCCGGTGCAGCCCAGTGCCAGGTAACGACCGTACTCGGCCGTCGCGTCCGCGACCGGCGCCGCGCGCGGCGCACTGGCGGCGGCGTGGTCGACCAACTCGGCCGTGAGCAGAACGGGGATACGGTCGAAAAGGTAGAGCACGCGGCCGAGCGGCCCGATCCGGGTCTCCGGCAGTTGCCTCGACACCGGCGGCACCGTACGCACGTAGGCATACAACGCCGCGATGTCGTCATCGCCCATGCCGGCGAAGTCGGTCGCCGGCATGAAGCGCAGCGGCCGCCCGTCGCGTCCCACGCCGTGGCGCACCGCATGCTCGAACAGATTGGCGTCCATGCCCTTGCCCGCACCGGCCGGCGTCAGGTTCGCGGAAACGAACAGTCCTACCGGGCCGGCATCCACCACGATCGCACCCGCCAGATCTTCGCCATGGCAGTCGGTGCAGCCGCGCGTGACCGCGAGATGGCGACCGCGCTCGACCTGCGCCGGATCGCCGCTGACGTCGAGCTTCACGTCGGCCAGCGTGTAGACGCGAGCCAGCGCCACATCGGTGCGCCACCAGGCGATGCCCAGCACGCCGATCGCGAGTACCACCAGGGTCACGAGGCCATACGCCACGATGCGAATGAGGCGTCTCATGGCGGACTCCCCAGCCGGAACGTCGGCCGGAATCCTACTTCGGGGCATGGCCACGGGCCAGTGCGGCAGCAGGGCCAGAAGCGAATGCAGGAACATGGATCCCAGAGTGAATCGGCGTTCGACACGCCAGTTCACTCTGGCGTTCACGTCCGGCGCACTCGGCTAACCATCCGGGGCGCCGATGCATCCAAGCGCTGGCAACCACGAACCGGATCCCTGATGCCCATCGCCAATCGCCGCCGCTTCGCCATCGCGTTCGCGCTGACGCTCGCCGCCTGCGCGACGCCGCCTCGCCCGGCCGAACCGGGACCCTACCGCGTGCCGCTTGAACCCTACCTGGGAACGCTGCGAAGCGTCGAAGTCGAGGTCGGCGGCGCGCAGCATGCGTTCCTGTTCGATACGGCCGGCGGCGCCACGCTGCTCACGCCCCGATTGGCCGCCGAAGTCGGCTGCAAGCCATTCGGCAGGGTCACGGGCTTCCGGCATTCCGGCGAACGGCTCGACCTGCCCCGCTGCGGCGCGACCACGTTCAATCTCGGCGGCTACGAGGCCCGCGTCGAATCCGCGGTGTTCGACCTGATGGCCCTGCTCCCCAAGGGCGTGCCCGAACTGGGCGGCATCATCGCCATCCAGACCTTCGAGGGACGGGCATGGACGCTGGACCTGTCGCGCAACGAACTCATCATCGAGAACGAGGCCTCGCTCGCCCTGCGCACCGCCGCGATGAAGGAGATCGGCGTGCGCAGCGCGCGCCAGGGCGGAGGCGGCAGCATCGACCTGTTCATGCGCGTGGACGCGACCCCCGGCGCGCTTTGGCTGGAAGTCGACTCGGGCAATGCCGGCCCGGTGATCCTCAGCCCGCACGCGCTGCCCGCGCTGGGCATCGACGCGACGCCCGGGCCCGACGAGACCATCGACGTGGTGCTGCCGATCGCGGGATACGGCCCGGTGAAGGTCCAGGCCGTGGTGAAGGACACGATCTACGACGGTCTGCTCAATGCCGCATTCCTCGACCAGCACGTGCTCGCGGTCAGCGCCGACCTGCGGCGCGCGTGGCTCGCGCCGGCAGGCAAGCGCTGAAGCCGCTCACGGGGCCTCGAACCAAAGAAAAGGGGAACAAGGGGCCAGGGTGAATTTGGCGATTGAATCGCGAACTCACCCTGGCCCCTACTTGGCGGCGTGACCGCACGATGCCGGCCGCGCTCAGCCTGCGCGGGATCGCCGCTGACCTCCAGTCTCACTTCGGCCAGCGCATGGACGCGGGCCAGCGCCACCTCGCTGCGCCACCGGGCGAGGCCCAGCACGCCCACCGCAAGGACCACCAGCGCCAGCAGGAAGTGGGCCACGAGGCGAGCCAGTCGTTTCATGGCGCGCTCCGAACCTCGGCGCGGTTCCAAGTGCTGCCCAGGAAGCCGGAACAGTAGTACCACCGCGCAACTGCCAAGGAGGCAGGGCCTTCGCTAGAGTGCGGGCGGCGCCGCAATCCCGGGTCGTCCGGTGGCGGAACCCCAGCGGCGCACGACCATGACCGCGCTACCGATCCGGAGGCAGCATGTACAAGGTGATCAGGCTGGCCGCATGCATCTGTGCATTGATCCTGGTCGCTGGCGCGAGCGCACGGGAGGTTGCCGAAGCGGCGCCGCCGGACTTCGACGCGGCACTCGCGCGCAAGGTGGGCGCCGACGAGTACGGGATGCGCCGCTACATCCTCGTGGTGCTGAAGACGGGGCCCACGCGGGTCGCGGACGGCCCCGAGCGGGACGCAATGTTCAGTGGCCACTTCGCCAACATGAATCGGCTGGCGTCCGAGGGCAAGCTGGCGCTCGCTGGCCCCTTCGATGGCGCCGACGGATGGCGCGGCCTGTTCATCCTGGCCACCGACGACATCGACGAAGCGCGCAAGATCGTCGCCACGGATCCCGTGATCGTCAAGGGCGAGATGGTCGCCGAATACCACAAGTACTACGGCTCGGCAGCGCTGATGCTGGTCGGCGAAACGCACGACAAGATCGCCAGCAAGCAGTTCTGAGCGTGCGCCCGCCGACCGCGACCGCCTGCCAGCACCGTGCCGGCAAAGGCGTTAGTCTCTCGCTCCAGCCACCAGCCCGGAAATCGCCAATGCCACGCTCGCGCATCGCCTTGCTGCTGGTCACGACGGCCCTCTTCGCCTGCGCAGATCCCCAGCCAGCCGCGACCCCGGCGGCCACGCCGCCAACCGTCGCCGCGCCCACGCTGGCCGAGGTCGAGGCCGAGATCACCCGCACCTACTACACCCAGCTGCCGGAGTGGGCCAGCTACTACGGCGCCAGCGAGGACATGGCCGGCGCGGGCTTCGGCGCCAAGCTGACCGCCCGCTCGCCCGCCAGCGAAGCCGCCCGTCGCGCCGCCTTCCGCGCCCTGCTCGCGAAGCTCGACACCGTCGACCTCGCCGCCGCCAGCCCGCGCGACCGCACCGTCCACGCGCTGCTCAAGACCCAGGTGCAGAGCGCGCTCGCGCCGACCAACGTGGTCGAGTACGGCGCGATGCTCAGCGACTGGGGCATGTGGTTCGTGCCCTACCCCGTGACCCAGCTCTCCGGTCCGCAGGATGCGATCCCGAAGCTGCTCGAGGGCCAGCACGCGATCCGCAACGCCGCCGACGCCGAGAACTACCTCGCGCGGCTCGGGGCCTACGGCGCCGCCGTCGACCAGGCCATCGAAACCATCGAGCACGACCGCGGCCTCGGCGTGGTGCCGCCCGACTTCATAATCGACAAGGCGCTGGCCACCATCGCCGAACGCAGCGCCGGCGATCCCGCCGCGCATCCGCTGGCCACCGGCCTCGCCGCCAAGGCCCGCGAAGCCGGCCTCGACGCGCCGGATCAGTGGGCCGCGCGCGCCGCCACGCTGGTCAAGGACAGCGTGCTGCCCGCCAACCAGCGCCTCGCGGCGAAACTGCAGGCGCTGCGCGCCGAGGCCACGCACGACGCCGGCATCTGGCGCCTGCCGCAGGGCGAAGCCCTGTACCAGGCCATGATCCTGCACATGACCGACACCACGCGCACGCCGCAGGAAATCCACGACATCGGCCTGGCCGAAGTCGCGCGCATCACCGGCGAGATGGACGCGATCCTCAAGCGCGAAGGTTACGTCGACGGCAGCGTCGGCGAGCGCATGGCCAAGCTCGCCCGCGAGCCGCGCTTCGCCTACGCCAACGACGCCGAGGGCAAGGCGCAGCTCCTCGCCTTCGTCAACACCGAGGTGGACAAGATCAACCAGTTGCTGCCGAAGTGGTTCGCCAAGCTGCCGCCGCAACCGGTGGTGGTGCGGCAGATCCCGCCGCAGGCCGAGGGCAGTTCGTCGGGCGGCTACTACGATCCGCCGGCGCTGGACGGCTCGCGCCCGGGCACCTACTGGATCAACCTGCGCGACACCGCGATCTGGCCCTCGTTCAAGCTCAAGACCCTGAGCTACCACGAAGCCAATCCCGGCCATCACCTGCAGAACGCGCTCGGCATGTCGCCCGAGGCGCCGGTGCTGGCCAGCCTGATGTTCTCCAACGCCTTCGGCGAAGGCTGGGCGCTGTACGCCGAGGCGCTGGCGCACGAGATGGGCATGTACGCCGACGATCCCTGGGGCGACCTCGGCCGCCTGCAGGACGAACTGCATCGCGCCGTGCGGCTGGTGGTCGACACCGGCATGCATGCCAAGCGCTGGAGCCGCGAGCAGGCGATCGACTACGTGGTCGCCACCGAGGGCGGCCATCCGAAGGAAGCCGAGGCCGAGGTCGAACGCTACGTGGTGTGGCCGGGCCAGGCGCTGGGCTACAAGATCGGGATGCTGGAGATCCAGCGGCTGCGCGGCGTTGCCGAGAAGGCGCTGGGCGAACGCTTCGACATCGGCGCCTTCCACCAGGTCGTGCTCGAGGACGGCGGGATCCCCTTGCAGGTGCTCGAGGCCAAGGTGCAGGACTGGATCGCGGCTCGCCAGGCGTCTTAGCAAGGCCTGGCAGGGATTGAACCCGTTGTGCACGCCGTCACGTGCTCCATCCCCATGTCGCGCCATGCTGCCCCGGTTGCTGTCCTCAATCGGGTGCGGCTTCGCTACGCTCGTAGCGGAAGGTCGCCTCTTCCAGCGTGCCGTCCTTGTGCTCGATCGCGAGGTGCATGGTGACCAGGTCGCCGTCGCCGTGCATCGACAAGCCCTCGAAATGCACGGCGTCATCCTCGATCGCGACCAGGCGGAACTCCTCCGACTGGTCCTTTTCCTCCCATCCGGTCAGGTCGGGATTGAAGTGCTTGAGGCGCATTACCAGGCTGCCCTCTTCCTCGACCAGGGTCATGAACTCGTAGAACACCGGCTTGCCGTCGCGAACCAGCCGGAAGGTTCCCAGCATCGCGCCGCCATGCGCCGGGCCCCAGACTTCCTCGACCTCACCACCCAGCGCCTCGCCGGTCCAGCGGCCTTGCAGCCATTTCATCCGCGCGAGCGTGGCAGGGGGCGACGCGCCGCCGTCGGCGAGCCGGAACGTGCGCTCCGTCATCCGCTCCTGCGCGTGGACGCCGGGAGTCCAGACCATCCCGCTGCATGCGAACAGCCAGACGACGAGACGCTGCAACATGCTCATCCTCCATCGACGGACTTCAAGAAACCGGGGTCAGAGTACAGTTTCTCCAACCGACGAGTCAGTAACTGTACTCTGACCCCGGTTTCGGGCCTTCTTCAATCTCCGTTCGCATGACGACCGCCGCGCCGCAATCCGCCACACCCCCCACGGCTACCCCGCCAGCCCCCGGCCCCCGCTCCACCTGGGCCGAGCTGCGCGACGCCATCCGCGGCACCGGCGCCGACTACACGAAGATCCCGCTGCGCCGGGCCGTGTTCCTCCTGGCCGTGCCGATGGTGCTGGAGCTGGTGCTGGAGTCGACCTTCGCGGTGGTCGACATCTACTTCGTGGCCAAGCTCGGCTCCTCCGCGGTCGCGACGGTGGGACTGACCGAGACGATGCTGTTCCTGGTGTATTCGATCGCCATGGGCCTGGCGATGGCGGTGACCGCCGTGGTGGCGCGGCGCGTGGGCGAGGGCCAGCACGACGAGGCGGCGGTGAGCACGGTGCAGGCGATCTGGATCGCGCTCATCGTGTCGGTGCCGTTCTCGGTGGCGGGCATCGTGTACGCGCAGGACCTGCTGCGCCTGATGGGCGCGGACGCGTGGACGCTGGAGCACGGCTATCCGTACATGCAGTGGGCGCTGGGCAGCAACGCCGTGATCATGCTGCTGTTCACGATCAACGCGGTCTTCCGCGGTGCCGGCGACGCCGCCGCCGCGATGCGCGTGCTGTGGGTCGCCAACGGCATCAACATCGTGCTCGACCCGATCCTGATCTTCGGCTTCGGCCCGATCCCGGCCTTCGGCATCGAGGGCGCGGCGATCGCCACCACCATCGGCCGCGGCAGCGGCGTGCTGATGCAGCTCTGGATCCTGTTCCGCGGCGGCCAGCACCTCAACGTGCTGCGCAACCACATTGGCTGGCACGCCGCGATCGTGTGGAACATCGTGCGCACCTCACTGGGCGGCATCGGCCAGATGATCGTGGCGATGACCTCGTGGATCTTCCTGATGCGCATCCTCGCCGCGATCGGCAGCGAAGCGGTGGCCGGCGCCACCATCGCGATCCGCATCATGATGTTCACGATGATGCCGGCGTGGGGCATGTCGAACGCCGCCGCCACGCTGGTGGGCCAGAACCTCGGCGCGCAGCAACCCGACCGCGCCGAAGCCTCCGTGTGGCGCATCGGCGCCTACAACATGGTGTACCTGGTCGCGATCTCGGTGCTCTTCTTCGCCCTGCCCGAGTCGCTCATGGGCATCTTCACCGCGGAACCCGCCGTGATCGCCATCGGCGCGGAATGGCTGCGGATCCTGTCCTACTCGCTGTTCGTCTACGGCTGGTGGATGGTCTCGGTCCAGGCCTTCAACGGCGCCGGCGACACGGTCACGCCGACGTGGATCAATGTGGTGTTCTTCTGGCTGATCCAGATTCCGCTGTGCTGGGTGCTGGCGGTCAAGCTCGGCTGGGAGCATTCGGGGGTGTTTTGGGGCGTGTTCGTGTCGGAGACTTCGGTCGGCCTGTTCACGCTTTGGTACTTCAGCCGCGGAGGGTGGAAAGCGGCCAAGGTGTGAGCGCGCGACGATGGCTCCAAAGCGTCCAAGGCCACGGGTGGCGCCTGAACGGAATCCTGACCCTTGTGGACCGACCAGGGGTGCTTGCCTTACCATGAAGTAAGGATTTGGAGAATTGCCATGAGCCGCGCGACCATCAGCAGCAAGGGCCAGATCACGATTCCCGCCGCGGTTCGCGCCGCGATGCGCGTGGATACGGGCGACCGCGTGGAGTTCATCGAAGTCGCGCCGGGTCGCTTCGAGTTCATCGCCGCGACCCGGCCGGTCACGGCCCTCAAGGGCCTGTTCGGCAAGCCACCCAAGCCGGTCTCCGTCCGGGCGATGAACGCCACGATCCGGGCGCGCGCAGCCAAGTTGCGATGATCGGACTCGACACCAACGTCCTGGTCCGCTACCTGATGCAGGACGACGCGGCCCAGGCGGCGAAGGCGAGTCGCCTGATCGAGCGCTGCAGCGCCGACGAGCCAGGGTTCATCACCCTGGTGGTGCTGGTCGAACTGGTCTGGGTACTGGAAAGCAGCTACGACATCCAGCGTGCCCGGATCGCTGCCGCGCTGGAACTGCTTTTACGGACGCGGGAACTGCGAGTTGAACAGGCCGAGGTGGCCTGGCATGCGGTCCGCGTATACCGCGAATCGCGCGCGGACTTCGCCGACGCCCTGATCGCGCGTTGCGCAGCAGCGGCCGGCTGCGAACGCATCCTGACCTTCGATCGCGATGCCGCCCGGCTTGCGGGAATGGCGTTGCTCTAGGAACACGGCGGGGCGAAACCGGACTCTGGGTGTGGGTGAGAAACCGTACTCTGACCCCTGTTTCGGGACCCCTGTTTCGATGGCCTCCGGGTGCCACGCCCGGATGTCACCGAACCCTAGCCCTCGAAGCCGTTCTGGAACACGAATGCGGCGGCGGGAGAAAGCGTGAGGTCGGCACAGGCCCGATGGATGTCGTTCGAATCCCCGCCGCTGGTGAATGGCGGGGCGTCGTACCGCACCTGCATCAGTTGCAAGGTGCAGTTCCCGCATTCGATGTTCGGCAGCACGATGGTTGCCGAATACTGCGTCGCGCCGACCACGTCCGGGATGTTGTCTAGCAGCACCGAAGGTGCGACGTAGAAGCTGTCGTACGCGAACGGATCGACGAAATCGTCCTGGCCATCCGCGTCGAAACTGATCCGGAAATGGCCAGGATGGTTTATCCATTCCGTCCAACGCACCTCGACCATGGAGCCGGGCAGCAGCATCCGGGCAGTGCTGCGCCCTGGGTCCGGGTTGTACCCGCATGGACTACCGATCGGAAAAGTGGTTCCGGGCCGCGGCTCGGGGGTACACGAGGGTGATGTGGGCCAGCGCTGAGGACCCGGCCAGGCCCGAGAGCACGATCATGCCGATGACCCAGCGCTTCATGGGCGACTCCAGCATGCCGCTACCACCGCCTCTGTTCGGTCAGTGACCGCCCCCCGAGTCGATCGCCTTGAGCTCGGCGATCAACTTGTTCGCCGCCTCGGCGCCATCGGCGTACAGCATCTTGCAGTTGTCCGCATAGAACAACGCATTCTCGATCCCCGCGAAGCCCGTGCCCTTGCCGCGCTTGATCACGATCACCTGGCGGGCGTTGACCACGTCGAGGATGGGCATGCCGTAGATCGGGCTGGACTTGTCGGTCTTGGCTACCGGGTTCACCACGTCGTTGGCGCCGATCACGATGGCGACGTCGCAGGTGGCGAATTCTGGGTTGACGTCGTCCATGTCGGCGATGAGGTCGTAGGTCACGCCGGCTTCGGCGAGCAGCACGTTCATGTGGCCGGGCATGCGGCCGGCTACCGGGTGGATGGCGAACTTGACGGTCTTGTCGCGGGCGATGAGCTGCTTGGTCAGTTCCCAGATCTTGTGCTGGGCCTGGGCCACGGCCATGCCGTAGCCGGG
>CAZTNB010000124.1:0-8909 GCA_964614825.1 uncultured Gammaproteobacteria bacterium | reverse complement strand
CCCGCGCGGCAAGGTCGCGAGCTATGGCCAGGTGGCGTCGATCGCGGGGCTGCCGGGGCGCGCGCGGCTGGTGGGCCGGGCGCTGCGCACCGCGCCCGGCACGCCGCCGCTGCCGTGGCACCGGGTGATGCGCGCCGGCGGCGTGCTCGCCTTCCCGCAGGGCTCGGCGTCGCACGAGCGCCAGCGCGCGCTGCTGGCGCGCGAGGGCATCGCCGTGGTGCGCGGGCGGGTCGATCTCGCGCGCCACGGCTGGCGCCGCGACCTCGACGAGGTGTTGTGGGGGCCGCCGGCGCTGGCGCCGTCGCCGAAGCGGGCGCCGAAGGCGGCGCGTGCACGGTGAACCGGTGCCCGGGCGCGGTCAGCGCGGCAGCGGCCGGCGCCGCAGCCACGCCGCGATGCTCAGCCGCTCGCGCGTGGCCGGCAGCACCTCGTGCTCGAATTCGGCCGACAGGAACGCCACCAGCCTGCCGCCCAGCGGCAGGATGTCCTCGAAACGCTCGCGCGCCGGGTCGAGGTAGAGGCGCAGCGCGCCGCCGTCGGTGGCGCGCCAGTCGGCGTTGAGGTACGCCACGATCGACAGCACGCGCGAGTCGTCGTCGCGGAAGCGGTCGCGATGGGGGCCATAGCGCGCGCCCGGCGCGTAGCAGGCGTGGTGGGCCTCGACTTCCACCAGGCCGAGGTAGAGCCGAGCATTGAGCTCGGCGCGCAGCGCCTCCAGCGCGGCCAGCAGGGTCGCCTCGGCGGCGTCGGCCGTGTCGGCCGCGAGCCAGTGGATGCGATCGCCGCGCACGCCCCCGTCGCGCGCGGCCGCGGCGCCCCGGCCGGTGCGCGCGTCCTGCAACGCGCCGGCCCGCGCGTGCGCGCGGCTGACGGTGGCCAGCGCCTTCACCAGCGGCGGCGCCAGCGCGGCGTCGACCACGCACCAGCCCTCGTTTCGCAATGCCGCGGCGATGCGCCCGGCGGGCAGGCGCAACCCATCGTCACCGCCGGGATGGTCGATCGAGGGCATCCGCCGCTACGCTATCTGCATGGAACTGCGACTGCCATAGGTTGACTAAGTCTTGATGACCGCGTTGCCGACAGCGCCCGAAAATCATCGCCATCGCCACGGCAAATATGCTAGCGAGCAGTGGACATCTGTCGGATACACTGCACAATATGCGTAGCGGTTCAGCGCGGCCACTGCGAGATTGATCGGGCTTCCCAATAGAGCGACAGTTGCACGGTACTTCAATGAACGACGCAATCCTTGCACCAATCGAGGCGATGTTGCGTCGCAACCCGGCAAATGCGGAGTTGATTGGCGCCTATGTCGAGGCCGGCCTAGCGGCAAATCTTCCCGACCGCGTATGCGACGTTCTGCAATCACTAGCCATAGTCCCCTCATCACTCGGCCAAGACCTGCAGCGGCGAATCGGCAAGTCGCTTGTGTCCTGCGGTTCGCTCGATCGAGCCAATGAACTGGGGCTTGCGAATCCAATCAGTTCGCAAATGGAGCAGGTGAGGAGCCTGCTTTCCCAAGGAGATCCCGTGGAGGCGGGCCACCTCTACCGGAGCGTTGTGGCCGAGAACCCGGCTGCGGAGGACAAGCAGCTCGAAGCGGAGCTCAGTGGTCGCGTAGTTCGGCTCGATCCGGGCCAGCGCCGTGAGCGTGTGCGTTCGGTTTCGAACGACGATACGGACGTCGTGGCGCTGGAAAGGCTTAAGAACCCTGAACTACCGCGAGTCACTTTCGCGAGCGTTGGCGGCCTTGAGCACGTGAAGGATCAGATTCGACGCAGGATCATCACTCCTTTCCAGAAGCCGTCGTTGTTTCGCCGATTCCGTAAGACTGCGGGTGGAGGAGTTTTGCTCTACGGACCCCCGGGTTGCGGAAAGACGTTGCTGGCCCGTGCGACGGCAGGAGAGTGTGGAGCGACATTCCATAACGTAAGCGTATCCGACGTGCTCGACATGTACATCGGAGAATCTGAGCGAAAGCTGCACGCGCTGTTCGACCAAGCACGTCGCACCCGACCATCTGTGATGTTCTTCGATGAAGTGGAGGCCTTGGGTGGCAAGCGACAGAATTCGCGTGACGCTTCGTCGTCGAAACTCGTCAGCCAATTCCTATCTGAGCTTGACGGCTTCGCGCAGAACAACCAGGACGTCCTGATTCTGGCGGCAACCAACGTACCTTGGGCAGTTGACCCGGCATTCAGACGTCCTGGCCGATTCGACCGCGTGCTATTTGTACCTCCACCTGACCGGAGCGCGCGAATCGAAATCCTTCGGCAGCTTGTGAGAGATCGGCCCGTTGCAGGGCAACTCGAAATTGAATCGATCGCCATAGCAACCAGCGGCTACTCTGGCGCGGATCTGCGTGACCTGGTGGAGACGGCCATTGATGAGGCGATCGAACGTTCGATCGCAATAGGTGAGGAGGTGCCGTTGACCGACGCCCTTTTGAAGCAAGCGCTGGCCCAATCAAAGTCGACGACACTTGAATGGCTGACGACTGCCAGAAACTATGCGCGATACGCCAATGAAGGTGGCCAGTACGACGAGGTCCTTTCGTTCCTGCGCGAACAGTCGGCACGATGATGGCAGCCAGATATGCGATCGCGGACGAGCCGCGACCTAGCGCAATTCAGGGCCTGGTTGTCGATCCAATGTGGCCGCTACTTGCCGTCATGATGGCGGGCGGGCTTGTTGGATTCGGCTGGTTGATACTGAACTCCTTTGCTGTAGGCAGTTCCACTAGGTGGAAGGAGACTTTGGCCAGTGCCGCAGGATACGTCGGCGCAACAACTATTGTGGCGCTGTTATCCATAACTGAACTCGATCACGGGTTTCCTAGCGCAGTCGCTCCTTACGTCGTGGTCGTCGCGGTCACTTGGAAGCTCGCCTTTGCATATTGGGTTTCCATGCGCCAGTACCAGTCGATCGAACTCTTTGAGTACTTTGGCGGCGCGAAGCGCAACGGGCTCGTGGGATTCATGCTCGTGCTTATCATTTTAGCGCCTACATTGGTTGGCGTGCTTCGATCCTACGGAATTGGCGCACTCGCGGGTTAGCGATGAACGAGCATCAGATCAACCGAGAGCTAGTTGCTGTTGAAGTCCTGTTGAGCGACGGAAACAGCGCGCTCGCTGTCGAGCGACTCAGGCGAATCCTTTCCGACGAACCGGACTGCGCTCCCGCACATGGTTTGCTTGCCTTGGCACTGCTTCAGACCCGGCGTCTTCATGCTGCCAAGCACGAGGCAGGAATCGCACTTGCGATGGATCCGGAATCCACCTTGACGCTGCGTGCGGCAGCCAGCGTCGCGCTTGCCCAGCGACATTTTGGGTCCGCTCGACAGTTTGCCGAGAGTGCGCTTGCTTTGGACCCACAGGACGCGGGTGTGCTTCGACTGCTTGCCCGAATCGAGCAGGTGGACGGTAAGCGCAAGGCCGCACTCCAATGGCTTGAGCGTGCGATCGATATCGCGCCCGGTGACGCTGGCGCGCATTATGACCTTGGGCGGTTCCACTTCGATGGCGGTGACCGCGAGCGATCGCGGCAATGGGTCGCGCAGGCGCTGGCGCTGGACCCGGAGTGCCAGGAAGCGCTGGTGCTCCAGGGGGAATTGCTCCTACGTGACGGGGATATCGATGGTGCGCGAGAGCATGCCATCTGGGCATTGCGCCAGGATCCCAGCGACGTTGGCGCGCAGCAACTCGTTTGTGCGGTCAAGGCCCACCAGAGCCTGGTGCTAGGACTATGGTGGCGTTGGCAATCGTGGATCGGCGGCGGAACCGCCGGGCGCGCAATCCTATTGTTGATCGCGATTTTTGTGGTCTACCAGATAGCGAGCATCGCACTTGTGCAGTCAGGGCGACCTCGCCTCGCAAGCGGGCTCCAGTACGCTTGGTTCGCATTCTGTCTCTACACTTGGGTTGCCCCAGGGCAATTCGCGTCGATGCTTAAGCGCGAACTTGCAGGCGTTCGCCTTCGCCCCGATTTCTGAGCACTTCGATACCCCATGTTCGGGTCTGCAGTTGAGTCGGACAGCGGTTTAGATTTAAGTCGCGTCGTGACAACCCTCATCCGCGCAGCGAGAGGAAATCCGGGCTGGCGATGAAGCGCAGCGAATCCATGCGCGCGCGCGCCGACGGCAATACCGCGCGCAGTTGCTCGAGCTCGGCGCGTGCCGCGGCGATCTCCTCGGGACGCACGCCGGGATTGACCCGCGCGAGCGCCTCCAGCCGGCCGATCTCCGCGCCGAGGCGGGTCTCCGCCGCATCGGTGGCCAGCGCGGCTTCGCGCGCTGCCCGGGCCTGCGCCACGCGTTCGGTCGCGCCGACCATCGGCGGCACCAGGGCGGCCAGCACCTTGCGGACGCGCGCGAGATCGATCCCGCGTTCGGGTGCGCGCGCGATGCTGCGCGCGTCGGCGACATAGCCCGCGCGCTCGACCAGGCGCGAATCGACCACCACGCGCAGCGGCAGCGACGGCAGCCAGCGATCGACCGCCAGCCGGGCCGGCGCCACGCACTCGAGCACGTATACCGCTTCCAGCAGCGCGCTGCGCGGCGGAAGGGTGTCGTCGATCAGGAAGGCGGCATTGCCGGTTTCGGAGGACAGCAGCAGGTCGAGCGCGCCGGCCACCACCGGGTGGTCGATGCGCAGGAACATCAGGTCCTCGCGCGCCAGCGCGGTGGCCCGATCCAGCGTGGCCTGGCGCGGGCCCTGGTCGAAGCCCTGCAGGGCTTCGGTTGCCAACATCTCGGGATCCAGCATCAGCACGTGGCGGCCATGGTCGTCGACGGTCACGCCGTAGTGCTCGAGCAGGCGCACGGTGAAGTCGGCGGTCGCATCGTCGGCGTCCGCCGCGGCCAGGGCATCGTGCAAGCGGTCGGCGCCCGGATCGTAGCGGGTCGCCAGTTCGAGCAGGCGGTCGCGGCCCTGCGCGATGGCGGCAGCGAGTTCATCGTGGGTGGCGCGGGTCTCGTTGACCAGCGCATCGAGCGCGGCATCCGCGTCGGCCGCACCGTGCGCGCAGTCGCGCGCGACCCGCACCACGCGTTCGCCGTAGCGCTTGAGGATCTCGCGCCCGTCCTCGGGCGGCGTCTGCAGCGCCTGCAGGCCCTCGGCGAACCAGCGCGCCAGCGCCTGCTGGGCGCTGCCGGCCACGGCGCAGTGGTGCAGGTGGACGTCGCCGCGCTGGCCGATGCGGTCGAGGCGGCCGATGCGCTGTTCCAGCAGGTCCGGATCCAGCGGCAGGTCCCACAGCACCAGGTGGTGGGCGAACTGGAAATTGCGCCCCTCGCTGCCGATCTCTGTGCACAGCAGCAGGCGCGCGCCGTTGGGGTCGGCGAAGTGCGCGGCGTTGCGGTCGCGCTGCACGATGCCCAGGCCCTCGTGGAAGCGCGCCAGGGCGACGCCGCTGCGCAGGCGCAGCGCCTCCTCGATCGCGTGCAGCTTGGGCTGGCAGCGCGTGAGCAGCAGGAACTTCTGCCCCGGGTGCTCGCGCAGCAGCGCGTCGAGCCAGGCGATGCGCGGGTCGTCGGCGTAGGACAGGGGCGGCGCCGTCGGCGGCTCGGCCACGTCGCCAAGGAACTCCTCCAGCCAGCGCTCGCGCAGGGCCGCGCCCTCGGCGCCCTCGGCGTCGACGGTCACCAGGTGGGCCACGCGGCGCGGAAAGCCGCCCACCACCGCGCGCCGGTTGCGGAACATCACGCGGCCGGTGCCATGGCGGTCGATCAGCCGGCGCAGCAGGGCCTGGCGCGACCCCGCGTCGTCGCGCGCCAGCAGGGCCACCGCGCCGTCGTCGGCGTCCGCGGCGAGCAGCTCCTCCAGCAGTGCGCGCTGGGCGCCCTGCGGCATGCGGTCCTCGACCAGGTCGGCGGCCAGGGCCGACAGGCGGCCGTAGTCCTCGGCCTCGCGCTGGTAGGCGGCGAGGTCGTGGTAGCGCGCGGGATCGAGCAGGCGCAGGCGGGCGAAATGGCCGCTGCGGCCCAGCTGTTCGGGCGTGGCGGTGAGCAGGATCACGCCGGGCGTGCGCCGCGCCAGCGCCTCCACCAGCACGTAGGCCGGCGACTCGGCCTCCGGCGACCACGCCAGGTGGTGCGCCTCGTCCACCACCAGGAGGTCCCAGCCGGCCTGCACCACCTGTTTCGCGCGCTCCATGTGCGAGGTCAGGAACGCGGTGTCGGTGATCACCAGCTGCTCGTCCTGGAACGGATTGCGGCCGTCGCCCTCGAGCTCGATCGCCTCGACGCGCTCCTCGTCGAAGATCGCGAAGGCGAGGTTGAAGCGGCGCAGCAGCTCGACGAACCACTGGTACACCAGTGCCTCGGGCACCAGCACCAGCACCCGGCCGGCGCGCCCGGTGGCGACCAAGCGCGCGATCACCAGGCAGGCCTCGATGGTCTTGCCCAGCCCCACCTCGTCGGCCAGCAGCACGCGCGGCGGGCGCCGCTCGCTGGCGATCTCGGCCACGCGCAGCTGGTGCGGGATCAGGTCGATGCGCGCCGACAGGGCGCCGTAGCCCGGATCGCGCCGCGCCGCGGCGCGGCGCTCCAGCGCCTCCAGGCGCAGGCCGAAGCGCTCGTTGTCGTCGACGCGGCCGCTGACCAGGCGGTCATTGGCGCGCGAGATGCTCTGCACGTCGTCGAGCGCGCCCTCCGGGACGCTGCGGCCGTCGCCCAGGTAGTGCAGCACGCCCTCGCGCTCCTCGACCCGCTCGACGGTCAGGGTCTCGCCGTTGGCGGCGACGCGGTCGCCGGCCTGGAACGCGGCCCGGACCAGCGGCGCGCTGGCGGCGGCGAAGTGGCGCAGCACGCCCGTCGCGGCGAACAGCACCTGCACGTTGCGACCGTCCACGCGCAGCACCGTGCCGAGTCCCAGTTCGGGCTCGGCGGCGGAGATCCAGCGTTGGCCGGGGGCGTAGCGCTGCACGGCGGCGTCCGGTGGGGCGGGCGGCGATTATCATCCAATCCCCCGTCCTCGGCACCCGGTTCCGCGCATGCGTACGACCCGACTTGCCCATGCGGCGCTGTGCGCCGCCGCCGTGGCGGCCTGCACGGGGCCCGCGAGCGGCCCCGAACTGCGCGACGGCAGGCCCGACATCGCGCACGCGGCGCCCGGCGACGACGAACTGGCCGCGGCGACCGCGACGGCACGGGCGCGACTCGGGAGCTTCGAACAGGCGCTGGACGCGCGCCGCGCGGGCTGCGTGCGCCATGCGGTCAAGGTCCGCGTCGGCCCCACGCCGGCCGGCGAGCAGCTGTGGCTGGTCGAGCCGGTGCGCGTGGACGGCGGCTTTCGCGGCGTGGTCGACAACGACGCGCGCACCCTGCCGGACCTGCATCGCGGCGACCGCATCACGGTGCCGCTGCGCGGCGTGACCGACTGGATGATGGTTTGCGACGGCGCGCTGGTGGGCGGCGAGTCGCTGCGGCTGGCGCTGCGGCGCGCGTGGCCATGGCAGCGCGGGGCTTGGCGCGAGGCCGCGGCCTTCCGCATCGACTAGGCGAGCCGCGCGGGGATCGCGCCACAAGCGGGGGCGGCGCGTGCCGCCCCCGCGAGGGATGCCGCGGCTCGGGGATCAGCCCGCGGGCGGCAGCAGCACGGCGTCGATGACGTGGATGGTGCCGTTGCCGGCCCCGATGTCGGTGCTGGTCACGTTGGCCTCGTTGACCTTGACCTTGCCGCCGGCGACGGCGATCGCGACGGTGTCGCCCTCGAGCGTGGCGGCCGAGCTGAGCTTGACCACGTCCGCCGCCTTCACGTCGCCGGCGACCACGTGGTACTTGAGGATCGCCTGCAGCTTGGCCTTGTTCTCCGGCTTGAGCAGGGAATCGAGCGTGCCCGCCGGCAGCTTGGCGAAGGCCGCGTTGGTCGGCGCGAACACGGTGTACGGACCGGCCGCGGACAGCGCGTCGACCAGGTCGGCGGCCTTGATCGCCGCCACCAGGGTCGAGAAGTCGGCATTGCCGCTGGCGACGGCGACGATGTCGGGCTTGCCGTGGTTGTCGGCCGCGGCCGGCAGCGCGATGGCGGCGAGTGCAACGGACAGCAGCAGCAGGCTCTTGCGTACGAGCGTCATGGTAAGGCTCCGGGGTTTCTGGCGCGGGGATCCGCACCGGTGGCCGGAGCTTGCGCGAAGGCGTGTCGCGCGGCGGTGCACGGGAGGTCAAGCGCGCTTGCACATCCGTGGACGCCGCGTGCAGGGGCAGGCAAGTCGCGGCTGCAGCCGCGACCGGGGCCGCGCGGGCGCGCGGCGTCGCTACCAGATCGCCACGCGCGTGGCCGCCGGATTGACCATCGCGTCGCCGGCCTTGCAGCCGAACGCGCTGGCGAACGCATCCATGTTCGACACCGGGCCCTGCACGCGGAACCTGGCCGGCGCGTGCGGATCGGTGTGGACCTGCAGCCTGAGCGCCTCCGGCCGGTAGCTGCGGCGCCAGCTCTGCGCGAAGGCGAGGAAGAAGCGCTGGTCCGGCGTGAGGCCGTCGATCGTCGCGCCCTCCCGGGCCTGCGCGGTGGTCCGGAACGCATCGTAGGCCACCAGCAGGCCGCCGAGGTCGGCGATGTTCTCGCCCAGGGTGAGTTCGCCGTCCACGTGCAGGTCGTCGATCGCGACGTAGGCGTCGAACTGGCGCACCAGCCTGCCGGTGCGGTCCTCGAACTGCTTGCGGTCGGCCTCGGTCCACCAGCTCGCGTAGTTGCCCCGCGCGTCGAACTTCGAGCCCTGGTCGTCGTAGCCGTGCATCAGCTCATGGCCGATCACCGAGCCCATCGCGCCGAAGTTGACCGCGTCGTCCATGGCCGGGTCGAAGAACGGCGGCTGCATGATCGCGGCCGGGAACACGATCTCGTTCTGCAGCGGGTTGTAGTAGGCGTTGACCGTCTGCGGCGTCATGCCCCATTCGCCGCGGTCGA
>CAZTNB010000123.1:0-8958 GCA_964614825.1 uncultured Gammaproteobacteria bacterium | reverse complement strand
GCCCCAGGCGCTCCATGACGCCCGGGCGGAAGCCTTCCACCAGGACGTCGGCCGCCTGCAGCAGCTGCAGCACCTGCTCGATGCAGGCGGCGTCCTTGAGGTCGGCCTGCACCACCGTGCGTCCCCGCTGCGTGACGTTGCGCGGATCACTGGCGCGTGCCCCCGGGCGGTCGATCGTCACCACGTCGGCGCCCATGTCCGACAGCAGCATGCAGGCGAAGGGCCCCGGTCCGATGCCCGCGAACTCGACGACCCGCAAGTCCGCGAGCGGGCCCGCGCGGCGCGCGGGGGAAGCATTCGGTTCCATCACGGTTTCTCCTCGATCGGATGCGCACGCGCCGATGCAGCACGACGCGCCGCAAACAGCGCGGCCCGCCAGGCAAAGACGAAGGCCGGCCCCAGTGTCGTTCCCGGGCCCGGATAGGTGCCCCGCATCACGGACGCGGCATCGTTGCCGCAGGCATAGAGTCCTACGACGACACGGCCAGCGCGGTCCAGCACCCGGCCATCGGCATCGATCGGCAGCCCCGAACTCGAAGCCGCGTCGGCCGGCAGGATGCGCAACGCGACGAAGGGCGGTTGGCCGATTTCGCCCAGGCAAGGGTTCGGTCGGTGGGCCGGGTCGCCGTTGAACCGGTCGACCGGCGCATCGCCCTTGTGGAAGTCCGGGTCACGGCCAGTTGCAGCATAGTCGTTGGTCCGCTGCACGGTGGCGAGCAGCCCCGCGGGATCGATGCCGGCGCGCTGCGCCAGCGCCGGCAGGCGGTCGGCCACGCAGACATAGCCTTGGCGGATCCAGCGATCCAGCCGGCGCGTCCCCGGCAGGATCACGCCCAGTCCGTACTTGTGCACGAAGGCCGCATCGCAGACCAGCCAGGCCGCATCGCCGCCGGTGCGCTGCAGGTGGCGCACCATCGCCTCCACGAAGTGGTGGTACGAACCCGCTTCGTCGGCGAACCTGCGTCCCTGGGCGTCCACGGCAACCAGGCCCGGCTTGGCGCGGTCCAGGAAAAGATGGGGAAAAAGCCCTGGCCCACCTGGGCGTGGCACGCGCGACACCGGCTGCCAGAAGAAGTCGCCGGCGGCGTAGCGCTCGAACCCGGCGCCGGCGGATCGCGCCGCGGTGATGCCTTCGCCGTTGACTGCATCGCAAGCCAGCGAAGGCAAGGACATTCCGGCAGGAGCCAGTTCGGCGCGCAGGGCCTCGCCGTGACCAACGCCACCGGTGGCCAGGACCACGCCCGCCCGGCTGTCGAGGCGCCGCTCCTGGCCATCGACGGCAAAGGTGGCTCCCCGCACCTTGCCGCCTTCGACGGTCAGTTCCCGCAGGCGCCAGCCGAAGCGAACGTCGACGCCGGCGCGCTGCAGGCTGTAGAACAGGCGGGCGACCAGCGCATTGCCCATCACCAGGCGCGTGCCGCGGGGATAGCGGATGCGGTCGACAAGGTAGCGGGCCACCAGCCCGGCACTGGCAACGAACGCGGGCCAGGATTGCCAGCGCCGCACCAGTGCCTGGATGTCGGCCTTGCCCACCATCATCCCGCCGAGCAGCAGGAACTCCGGCATCGGCGGCCGGATCCGCGCGAATGCGCCACGCAGCAGCCGTCCGTCGAAGGGGCGCGGCGCCAGCGCCCGGCCAGCGATCGCCGCACCGGGCAAAGCCAGGTAGTCCGGATGCTGTCCCGCACTGACGAAGGCGACGTCGGTGCGCTCCTCGAGGTAGGCAATGGCCGCGTCGCCGGATTCCAGGAACGCCTGCCGCAGCTGGCGCCCATCGTCCGGCCCGATCAGCGCGTCCAGGTAGCTGGCCGCCGCCTGGACCGAGTCTGCATGGCCCGCCTCCGCCCCGTGCCGGTTGCCCGGGATCCAGAGCGTGCCGGCGGAAGTGGCCGTCGTGCCTCCGACTTGTTGTGAGCCCTCGCACAGCACGACGCGCAGGCCTTCGAGCGCCGCCACCAGCGCGGCCACCATGCCGCCCGCCCCGGCACCGACCACGACCAGGTCGATATCGGCTTGCCTTTCATCCGTCGAAGACGACCCCGTCACCGGCAGCGCCACTGCAGCAGCGTGTACGGCTGCGAAGCCTCCGGGTGATGCTCGAACACGCCCTGAACTTCGGCCCCGATGCGTACCTCCTGCAGGGGATCGCCCAGCAGGTTGCCTACCATCCGCAGGCCACCGGCATGGGGCAGTTCCACCAGCACCGCCAGGTAAGGGCAGTGTCCCTTCAGCGCCGGATGCACAGGGTGCCACACACGCTCCCAGCTGTAAATTCGTCCCTCGGCCGGCACCTCGACCCAGTCCGGATCGAATGCGTGGCACTTGTGGCAGATCCATTCAGGCCCGAACTGCCAACGCTTGCAGCGGGAGCAGCGCTGCACCAGCAACTTCTCCTGCTGCAATCCCGCCCAGTACGGCGCGGATAAGCCGTCGGTTTCGGCAACCGGCATCTGCAGGCCAGGAGGCAGATAGGGAGCGGATGTCGGCGCGCTGCTCAAAGAACGTCTCCCGAACCGAGCAAAAGGTCGCTGACCGGCGACACCATCGGCCCTCCAACGACCAGCGCGACGTCGTTTCGCGCCGCCTGGTTGCTAGAAGTTCCGCGCACCTGCCGCACCGCTTCCAGCACCAATTCGAAACCATGGACGTAGCATTCCGCCAGGTTGCCTCCGCTGGTGTTGAGGGGCAGGCGGCCGCCCTTTGCCACCAGGTTGTCCAGCACGAGAAAATCATTGGCTGCCTCAGGCGGGAAAAAGCCGTGTTCGGCCAGCGCTATCAACACGCCCCCAGTAAAGCTATCGTACGCCTGCACCACGCCGACATCCTTCGGCTCAACGCCGGCCATCCGATAGAGGTCAGGCGCGACCGTGCCGAAGTTTCCAGATGCGTATTCGATTGAGTTGTGTGCGAAGCTGCCAAACCGGGGGCCGGATCCCGCGGCAGCGCCGAGCAAGTACACCGGCTTTTGCGCACAGTCGGCAGCGCGTTGTGCATCCATCAGGATCAGCGCCGCGGCGCCGTCGTTCTCCATGCAGCAGTCGAACAGGTGGAACGGCTCCACGATCCAGCGCGACGCGTCGTACTTCGCTGCATCCAGCGGCTTGCCGTGCATCACGGCGCGCGGATTGTTCTGCGCGTGATGGTAGGAGGCCAGCGCGATGGCGCGCAGCGCTTCCTGGCGGACGCCGTGGTCGTGCATGTAGCGCTGCAC
Source organism: uncultured Gammaproteobacteria bacterium (assembly GCA_964614825.1). Taxonomy (GTDB): domain Bacteria; phylum Pseudomonadota; class Gammaproteobacteria; order Xanthomonadales; family Ahniellaceae; genus JAGOEZ01. The sequence goes on along the minus strand of CAZTNB010000123.1, from coordinate 5,747 downwards.
GCGCATCGCAAAGCGCTGCGGCGGCGAGATCACGCCATAGGGCGCCAGGTAGGAGCGCTCGCCGCTGATCGTGGCTGCCGCCGCGCCCGCGCCCGAGGCCTGCCCGAAGCGGCCGTGCTGGCCTTGCGCGAGCGAGCGGAACACCACGACGCAGTCGGCCTGCCCGGTCGCAATCGCGGCCGCGCCATTGGCGACCGCGGCGCAGCAGCCGCCACCGCCGCCGCCCCACTGCATGGTGGCGGAGCGCAGGCGCGGCAGCCCCAGCGCGGAGGCCAGGCGGGTGGCTTCGCTGCGGTCGTCGCCGTACGAGGCGAAGCCGTCGATGTGGCGTGGATCCAGGCCCGCGTCGGCGCAGGCGCGCAGCACGGCCTGCAGCGCCAGCTTGAACTCGGCATCGGGAGACTGGCCGTGCTTGTAGTAGTGCGTCTCCCCGATGCCGACGATCGCGACACGGCCCTTCAGTGTGCGCTGGGCCATCGTTGGGACCGCATCAGACAGTGATGTTGAACTTCTTCACGATCGGCCCCCACTGGGCGATCTCGCCTTCGATCGTGCGGCCCAGCTCTTCCTGCGTGCTGCCCCACGGCTCCACGTTGCGGTCGGTTAAGAACTTGCTGACCTCGGGGCGGCGCACCACGGCGGCGATGGTGCTGGAAAGCTTCTGTGCGACGGGGTCGGGCACGCCAGCCGGGGCCAGCACGCCGAACCACCCCACGGCCTGGAATCCGGGCACGGCCTCGGCGATGGCAGGCAGGTCCGGCACCACTGGCGTCCGCTTGGGCGTCGCCACCGCCAGGTAGCGGACTTTGCCGGCCTGCACCATGGCAGCGCCATCCACCCCCGTCAAGAACGCCATCTGCACCTGGCCCCCGGCGAAAGCGGTCAGCAGCGGCGGGGCGCCGGTATAAGGGATGTGCTGGAAGCGGGTGCCGGCCAGCTCGTTGAAGTACTCGCTGTAGAGGTGGGAAGCGCCGCCGACGCCGGTGGAGCCGTAATTCACCTTGTCGCCCCGCGACCGCGCCCACGCGACGAATTCGGCCACGGACTTGTGGGGCGAATCGGCGGGCACGGCGAGGATCATCGGGACCCGCATCACGCCGGAGATCGGCCGGAAGTCCTTCTGGGGGTCGTAGGGCAGCTTGCGCATCAGGCCGGCGGTGGCGATCGGGCCGCTGTTGCCGAACACCAGCGTGTAGCCGTCCGCGGGCTGCTTGGCGACGTAGTCGGTACCGATGGTGCCGCCGGCTCCAGGCTTGTTTTCGACGATCACGGTCTGGCCCAGCACCTCGCGCATCGGTTGGGCGATCGCCCGTGCGAGCTGGTCGGTGGTACCGCCGGCCGGGTACGGCACGACGATGCGGATCACCCGGGAGGGAAACGCCTCCCCCTGCTGGCTGAAGGCGGGAAGCCCCACGGAAGCGGCGGCGCCGCCGGCGGCCAGCATCCTGAGTGCGCTGCGACGGGTGTGCAGGGTCATGGTTGTCTCCTGGTTGTGAATGCGCGCCGCTGCTGCCGGTCGCGCGGGGTTGAAATCAAGATGCGGGCACCGGGTCGCGGTCCATCGGGCCCGGCACGGCTGCGGCTGCGGCTGCGGCTGCAGGACCGAAGGCACCGGCGCGCTCCAGTTCGGCGATCTGCCGTTCGTCCAGGCCAAGAGCGTCCCGCAGGACCTCCTGCGTATGCTGCCCCACCGCCGGGGCCGCCACCGGATCGGCCATGGGCGTGGCGGCGTAGCGGATCGGCAAGCGCACGTTCGGAACCCAGCCGAGCACCGGATGGGGGATGCGGGTGACGAGTTCGTGGTCGCGCGCCTCGGGCGAGCGGATCGCCTCGCCCACCGTGCGCACCAATCCGTAGGGCACGCCGGCGGCGCGCATGCGAGCCTGCCAGTGCGCCCAGTCGTGCCGCGCGAACGCTTCGTCGAGGAAGGCGAACAGGCGCTCCCGATGCCGGATGCGCAGGGGACCCGTGGCGTAATCCGCATCGGCGGCCACGTCCGGACGTTCCAGCACCTGCCCCATGAGCCGCTGGAAGATTCTGTCGTTGCCGCTGTTGATGTAGAAGGTGCGGTCGCTGGCGCGGAAGGCGCCCGAGGGGCAGGTGTCGGGGGCGGTGTTGCCGCTGCGTTGCGGCTCCTTGCCGGTGAACAGCGACTGCATGGTCGCATAGCCCGTCATCAGGACGGCCGTGTCGAACAGGGACACCTCCACCCGCTGGCCGCGGCCCAGGCGCTCCCGGGCCAGCAACGCGCCGAGCACGGCGTTGCCCACCATCATGGCGGTGCTGATGTCCATCACCGGCGAGAGCGCCCGCACGCCTTCGCGGTCGGGATAACCGTTCATGGAAACGAAGCCGCTTTCGGCCTGCGCGATGGGATCGAAGCCGAAGCGGTCGGCGAAGGCGCCTTCGCGGCTGTAGGCGGCCACCGAGCAGTAGACCAGGCGCGGGTTCAGGGCAAGGCAGGTCTCGTGGTCCAGCCCCAGGCGACGCATCACGCCCGAGGAGAAGTTCTCGACCAGCACGTCGGCGCGGCAGACGAGGTCGCGCGCCAGCGCCAGCCCCTGCGGGGACTTCAGGTCCAGCGCGATGCTCTTCTTGTTGCGGTTGCTCCAGACGAAGGGTGCGCCCTGGTCCAGTTGCGGGTGCATGGGCGGATAGCGGCGCGCGTCGTCGCCGCGGACCGGCGCCTCGACCTTGATCACCTCGGCGCCCATGTCGGCCAGGATCATGGTCGCCAGCGGCCCCGCGATGAAGTGCGAGAAGTCCACCACCCGGATGCCGTCCAGCGCATGGGGTGCGCCGGAGGCCCGTCGCTTGTGCTCCGGAAAGTCGGCTTCGAGGTTCTCCAACATGTCCTGGCCGCCTGCCTGCATCGGAGAACCGCTCACGGCGTGTACCCGAAGCCCTTGCCGAGCTCCGCCTTCATGTAGTCGCGTCCCAGTTCCATCCAGTCGGAACCGGCGGGGATGGTGATGGAGATGGCCCGCATCATGAAGGAAGACGGCTTCGCGGCGGAGACCGGCTCGGCGCCCTCCGCCAGCTTCTTCGCGCTCTCCAGGAGCAGCCGGCGCACGCGCACGATGCCTGCATCGGTGGAGCCCAGGTGCTCCTGCGAACGGTCGCAGATGGTCGCCACGCCCGACTGGCACGCGGCATCCTCCAGCCACAGGCCGGGCATGCCGGTCTGGTAGTCGTAGTTGTAGGCGTTGCCCCGGTTGAACCGGCTCCAGTACCGGTGATAAGGCACCGTCACCGGCCTGGCCTCATAGGCGCCATGCGAATGGTGGCCGGTCTCGCGGCCCTTGTAGCCGTCCTTGAACAGCTTGCGCGACTTCTCGTAGAAGGGCTGGTCCGGCGTGTACGAGAACGTGAATGCCAGGGTGTGGTGGTCGTCGATGGGCACCCAGGCATGGCCGCTCAGCTCGGGGTACTGCATCTGCGGCGGCACCAAGGTCCAGAACGGCATCAGGAACTGGTTGACCCGCACGTAGTTGTGCTCGGTGCCGTCCTTGCGCCGCGCCGCGATGCTGATGCCGGCATCGTGCGGCTGGACCTCGAACTTGGGCGACAGGTCCTGGCCCTGCCGCCACTGCGCGATCGTGCTGCCGTTGCGGCGGCCATGCAGGATGGCGGCATGCGCGGAGTCGATTTCACCTTCCAGTGCCTGCAGCCAGTTGCACTCCTGCACCCGGACGGTGACGACGGAGTGCGACTCGGGCACCATGTTCCATTCGAGCTCAGGCAGCGGCGGCGGCGTCTCGCGCTTCGGGCCCATGTAGGTCCACAGCACGCCGTTGCGCTCGCGCACGGGATAGGACTTGATGGTCATGCGGCTGGTCATGGCACTGCCCGGGGGTTCCGCCGGGGTCTCCTGGCACTGCCCCGTCACGTCGAACTTCCAGCCGTGGTAGATGCAGCGGATGCCGCCCTCCTCGTTGCGGGCGAACACCATGGGCGCGCCGCGGTGCGGGCAGGCCTGGTCCACCAGGCCGACCTGGCCCTCGCTGTCGCGGAACGCGACCAGGTCCTCGCCCAGCAGGCGCACCCGATGCGGCTGGCCGTCGCGCTCGACATCGGCGGACGCGAGGAAGGGGATCCAGTACAGCCGCATGAGCTGGCCCATCGCGGTACCGGGGCCGACGCGAACGAGCGTCTCGTTGTCTTGGGAATTCAGCATGGCCTTTTAGGGTGAGTGGTTGAACCGAACATCGATTCGCCCGATTCTAGGCAGTGCCGGCCGGCGCGTGATTCGAAAGGCCGCCGCGGTATTGAGAAACCGGAATTGAGCTGGCCCCACAGTGGTGGCAGCGGCCTTCAGGTCCAGTAGGGCTCGATGAGCGACTGCCGGCTCGCGTCGGCGCCAATGCCGGCGGAAGCCACCGTCAGCAGTTCGAGGAACCGCTGCTGGGCCCGCGTGAGGCGCCAGCTCTTGCGCATCGTGGCGCCGACCGTCGGCCTGCTTCCCGCCAGCGGTGCGCCGATGCAGCTGAGCAGGCCGGTGCGCACCTGCAGCGCCACCTGGTCCGGCATGGCGAGCGTCAGCAGGTCGCTGGCGGTCAGCAGGCGGCCGATGATCATGATCGAGCCGCACTCCACCGGCGCCTCGGGGCGGCGATCGGCGAAGAGGCGCTCCCATTCGGCACGCAGCGGCGAGTTCTCCGGCGCGATGATCCAGGGGTAGGAAGCCAGCATCTGCGGCGTGCAACTGCGCCGCGTCGCGAGCGGATGCTGCCGCCCCGCCACCACCACCGGGGCTTCCTCGTAAAGCGGGTGCGTGGCCAGGTCCGGCGCTGCGTCGTCGGGGATCTCGCCGACGATGATGTCGATCACACCGTCCCTGAGCGCCTCCACCAGTTCGCCCCAGCTGCCTTCGTGCACGCGGAACCCCGCGGGAAACCGTTCCGCCACCATCAGCGCCATGGCCTCGGGCACGAGGAAGCCACGTGCCAGGGGGGTCGTGCCGAGAGCGATGGTGGGGTTGTGCGGGTCGCGCCCGAGCTCGGAGAACGCCGCCTGGAGTTCGGCCAGCGCGAGCCTGCAACTGCGGGCAAAACGCCGACCGGCAAAGTTGACGTGCACTCCGCGGCCGCGGCGCTCCACCAGCTTGCGTCCCAGCGCCTCCTCGAGTTCGCGCACGGCCCGGTGCACTGCCGGCTGAGACAGCCCAAGGTCTGCGGCTGCAGCGGAGATGCTGCCGGCCCGCACCAGCGCCACGAAGGCGCGCAGTTGCGTCATGCTGAGCCGGCGATCCGGTTCGAACGCCGTGCCGCCCACCTGGCGGGTGCCCGTTGCCAGGTGGGCCAGGCAGGCCCGCGCCCGGTCCACCACCAGTTCCCCGGCCGCCGTGGGCACGATCCCGTCCGGGCGCCGCTCGAACAGCACCTCTCCCATCAGCTTCTCCAGCTTCAGGATGCCCTGCGTCAGCGCCGGCTGGCTGAGCCCCACCGCGCCAGCGGCCGCACTGATGCTGCCGTGCTCGTGCACGGCCGTCAGGCCGCGCAAGTGGCGCAGGTTCAGCTGGAAGGCCGCCTGTGCCGCGCCGGGCTGCGCGTCCGGCGGAGACTGCGCGTGGTTCATGGTCGCCAAGGAAGAGGAAGCTGGCCAGGCACCACTATAAAGCGCACCCTCGTCGGGGCTTCCGCTTGTTGAATTGACCGCCGGTGCCGCCACCCTTGGCGCTGAGGCGCCGGTACTTACTTTCCGCGGGTCAGCAGACGCATTTGCGCGTAATTTCCGGGCTGCGTTTC
>CAZTNB010000122.1:0-9006 GCA_964614825.1 uncultured Gammaproteobacteria bacterium | reverse complement strand
GGTCGAGCACGTTGGTGGCCATCGGGATGTCGAGCGTGGACTCGGGGCGGCGCGAAGCCGTCACCTGCACCTGCTCGAGCTTGCGCCCGCGCTCGTCGCGCTCCTCCTCGATCTCGGTCGAGGCGGCGGCGCCGACCATGGGCACGAGGGCGAGCAGCGCGGGCGCGATACGACGATACATGGCAGGTGGTCCCCGGATGGCGCCGCACCCCGGCGACGCGAACCACTGATTGGGCCCGCCCGGCGGGCCGCCGTCATCGGCCCCCGGGTCGGGGCCGGCCTCGGTCTGCAGGCGGAGGTTGGCGCTGTCGGCGCGCTAGCGCGCGGTCGGCGCCGACACGCTGGGCGCCAGGCGCGCCGGGGCCACGAACGGATGCCCGGCGGGCCACGGCTGGGTCGCCGCCTGGCCGGCCTTGAAGCGCTGCAGCAGCGGCTGCATGCGCGCCACCGCGGCATCGTCCTTGGCGCGCACGGCCTCGAAGATCGCCTGCGCCTCGTAGTCGACCGCATCCTTGGACTTGCCGGTCGCGGCCATCGCCATCGCCAGCGCCTCGGAATGCGCGACGTCCGGGCGCTGGCGGTACAGCGCCGTGCCGTAGTCCACCGCCATCTGCTTCTCCTCCGGCGAGGCGGCCGGGCAGGTCGCCGCCAGGCGCACGTAGGTCTGCAGCAGGCCGCCGTCCTTGGGCCGCGCGCGCAGCGCGGCATTGACCTCGCGCAGCGCATCGGCGCAGCGGCCGGCGAGCGCCTGGCTCGACGCGAGCCGCGCCCACGCGCCGCCATCGCCCGGCACCAGCACCGTCATCTGCCGGTACTGCTCGGCCGCCGCCGCGTACTGCTGGCGGCGCAGGTAGACGTTGCCGAGCAGGAGCCGCGCCTCGACCAGCTTGAGGTCCGCGCGCACCGCCTTCTCGTAGTAGGGCACCGCGGCCGTCTCCTGGCCGCCGGACTCGAGCACGATCGCCTGCGCCAGGTTGGCCCCGGCATCGTTGGGCGCCGCCTTGAGCGCCGCGTCGGCGCGCGCCTTGGCCGCGGCCAGGTTGCCGACGTTCGCTTCCACGCGCGCGTACGCGGCGAGCAGGCGCGGGTCGTTGGGCGAGGTCGTGAGCGCGGCGTCGAGGGTGCTGCGCGCGGCGGCGGTGCGGCCCTGCGCGGCCATCTGCAGCGCCGCCTGCGCCGGATCCGGTGGCGCGGCCTGGTAGATGTTGTCGAGCAGCGGATCGGCGAAGGCGACCGGCACGGCGCCGGCCCTGGCCCGCGCGGCCGCCGCGCCGGCGGCGTCGCCCTGGGCCTGCTTCGCCTGCGCCAGCAGGGCGTAGATCGCGCTGGCATTGGGATCGATCCTGAGCGCGCGCTCGAAGCCGGCGATCGCCTCCGGGTACTTGCGCTCCTTGAGCGCGGCCTCGGCCACGATGGCGTGCGCCGGCGCGAGTTCCGGCCGCTTGGACAGGATCTCGGCCAGGGTGGCGCGCGCGGCCGCGGTGTCGCCGAGGGCCACCTGCACCTGCGCGAGGCGGTAGCGGATCGGCAGGTAGGCCTGGTCGAGTTCCAGCGCGCGCAACAGCGCGGTACGCGCGCCCGCGTTGTCGCCGGCCTGGGCCTGGAACACGCCCGAGAGGTAGAACCAGCGGCCCTCGAACGGCGCGAGCGCGGTGGCGTTGGCTAGTGCCACCCGCGCCACGTCGAGCACGCCCACGCGCGCGTATTGCGCGCCGAGCAGCACGTAGGCCTGCGCCAGCCCCTCGCCGATCAGGTTCACGCGCGCCTGGTCGAAGTCGGCCCGCGCCTTGCGCAGTTCCTGCTGCGCCGGCGCCGGCAACTTCGACAGGTCTCCGGCCGGCAGCGGCGTGAGCAGGGGCTGCGCGGCGACCCACGTGGCCAGCAGCAGCAGGCTCAGCGCGAGCAGACGCAGGGACGGGCGTGGCGTGCGGATCATGGGGCGACTTCCGGCAGCGGCATGGATTGGCGGGAGGCGAGGTGGCGCCGTCCCGCGCGGAGCCGCGTAGGGTAGCAGGGGCCGGGCGCGCGCCGGTCGTGCCGGCCGATGCCCCGGATGGCCTCTGTTAAGCTCGCCAGGGCCTCCCGGGGAGATCGGCATGGGCGCGCCCAACCAGTTCGCCTTGCTGCGCCAGCGGCGCTTCCTGCCCTTCTTCCTGACCCAGGGACTGGGCGCGTTCAACGACAACGTGTTCAAGAACGCGCTGGTGGTGCTGATCACCTACCTCAGCGTGCAGCTCTCCGACGGCGACCGCAACACCTTCACCAACCTGGCGGCGGCGCTGTTCATCCTGCCGTTCTTCCTGTTCTCGGCCACCGCCGGCCAGCTGTCGGAGAAGTACGACAAGGCGCGGCTGGCGCAGGCGGTCAAGCTGATGGAGATCGCCATCATGGCGGTGGCCGCGGCGGGCTTCCTGGGGCGGCACATCGAGCTGCTGCTGGCGATGGTGTTCATGATGGGCCTGCACTCCACGCTGTTCGGCCCGCTCAAGTACTCGATCCTGCCGCAGGTGCTGCGCCCCGACGAGCTGGTCGGCGGCAATGGCCTGATCGAGATGGCGACCTTCGTCGCGATCCTCGCCGGCACCATCCTCGGCGCGTCGCTGATCCGCGTCGACGGCCACGGCCCGCTGTGGGTAGCGCTGACCTGCATCGGCCTCGCCGTCGCCGGCCTCGCCACCGCGCTGGCGATGCCGCGCGCGCCGCCGACCGCGCCCGGCCTGCCGATCCGCTGGAACCTGTTCGCCGAGACCTGGGACAACCTGCGCCGGCTGCACGGCAACCGCACCGTGTTCCTGTCGTGCCTGGGCATCTCCTGGTTCTGGTTCTACGGCTCGATCTACTTCATCCAGCTGCCGAACTACGCGCGCCAGGTGCTGGGCGGCGACGCCGGCGTGTTCACCCTGCTGCTGTCGGTCTTCTCGATCGGCGTGGCGCTGGGCTCCCTGTTGTGCGAGCGCCTCTCGGGCCACAAGGTGGAGATCGGCCTGGTGCCGTTCGGCTCCATCGGCATGACCGTGTTCGGCGTGGACCTCTACTTCGCCCATCGCGACGTCGCCGCGCTGCACGGGCAGACCGCGATGGCGCTGCTGCAGCTGCCCGCGACCTGGCGCGTGCTGGCGGACCTGGCGCTGATGGCGGTGTTCTCCGGCTTCTTCATCGTGCCGCTGTTCGCGCTGATCCAGAGCCGCACGCCGCGCGACCAGGTCTCGCGCGTGATCGCGGCCAACAACATCCTCAACGCCGCCTTCATGGTGGTGGCCTCGGTGCTGGCGGTGGTGCTGCTCAACCGGGTGGGCCTGACCATTCCCGAGCTGCTGCTCTACACCGCGCTGCTCAACGCGGTGGTGGCGGTGTACATCTACACCCTGGTGCCGGAGTTCCTGCTGCGCTTCGTCGCCTGGATGATCAGCAACATGCTGTACCGCATGCGGGTCGAGGGCCTGGACAAGATCCCCGACGAGGGTCCGGCGCTGATCGTGTGCAACCACGTCAGCTTCATGGACCCGATCATCCTGTTCGGGGCCGAGCGGCGCCCGATCCGCTTCGTCATGTACTACAAGATCCACCAGTGGTTCGGCCTCAAGTGGGCCTTCCGCGCCGCGCGCGCGATCCCCATCGCCGGCGCCAAGGAGGATGCCGCGATGATGGAGCGCGCCTTCGCCGAGGTCGACCGCGAACTGGCCGCCGGCGAGCTGGTGATGATCTTTCCCGAGGGCGGCATCACCCGCGACGGCAAGGTGCAGCGCTTCCGCCCGGGCGTGGAGCGCATCCTCGCCGCGCGCCCGGTGCCGGTGATCCCGATGGCGCTGCGCGGCATGTGGGGCAGCCTGTTCAGCCGCAAGGACCGCCTGCGGCTGCCGCGGCGCCTGTGGTCGCGCATCGCGCTGGTGATCGGCGATCCGATCCCGCCGGAGCAGGCCACGGCGGAGCTGCTCGAGGAGCGGGTCAAGGCCTTGCGCGGCGACTGGGCCTGAGCGCCGCCCGGTCGCGGCAGCCGCCGCCGGCCCTAGCCGATGCGGCCGGCGAGCACGAACAGGGCGAAGACCACGCCCCAGACGATGAGCACGCGCCAGACCAGCGTCATCGCCTCCTGCATCTCGGCCACCGGGCCCTGCGACTCGTCGGTCCAGGTGTCGCCGACGTCGATGTCGGCGTCGACGCTGGCGCGGGCGGCGGCGATCAGGAACCCGCTGTCGAGGGTGAACAGGCGCCCGCGCGCGGCATGGAAGTCGCGCCATGCGCTGGCGACGGCGTCGAAGTCGGCGCCCACGGCCAGCGCCAGCGTCATCAGCTGCGCCGCCGGCCAGTCGAGCAGCTGCGCCAGCTGGTTGAACATGGGGCCCTGCGTCGCGGGCACCTCGGCGCTGAAGGCGGGATTGCGCGCCAGCAACTGCACCAGGCGGTACAGCAGCGCGCCGGCCGGGCCCAGCAGCACGAACCACAGCAGCACGCCGAACCAGCGCGTGAGCGCGGCGCGGAACACCGCGTCCACCAGCACGGTGCCGGTGGGCGCGGTCGCGGCGCCGGTCGATTCCGGCGCCAGCGCCGACAGGGCGGCGCGCCGGCGTTCGCCGTCGGCGGCGCTGGCCACCGCGTCGACGTCGAGGTCGAGGTCGCGCGGGCCCCAGCAGTAGTACAGCGCGGCGGCGCCGAGCGCGAGCTCGGCGAGGCCGAAGAAGCGCTCGTCCAGCGCCGACTGCAGCAGCGCCAGCAGGGCGACCGGAATGCCGACCACGAGCGCGGCGCCGAGCACGCCGCCCGCGCCCTCGCCGAACCAGCCCGCGACCAGGCGGCGCCAGTCGGCCAGCCAGTCGAAGCGGCGCACGCGCGCGAGCTCGGGCAGCGTGTGGCCGAGCACGACGGCGATCAGGGTGGCGATCAGGGCGGTGGCCACGTGCGACCGGTACTCCCTCCCAGGGGGCGCCGCATGTTGCCACGCCGGCGCGCCGTGCCGCCAGCGAACCCGGTCGCGATTCGCCTCAGCGGGCCGGCAACGCCGGGCCGGGCGCGAGGTGCGCGCCGGTGAGGCCGTGGTACCAGTGGTCGATCAGGTGGAACGCGATCGAGATCGCCGGCGCCAGCAGCACCTCGCCGCGCTCGAGCTGCGCCGGCAGCGCGTCGGCGTCGAACCAGCGCGCGTCCTCGAGCTCGGCGCCGACCGCGATGGCGTCGCTCTCGGCCTGGGCGAGGAAGCCCAGCATCAGCGAGGCCGGGAACGGCCACGGCTGCGAACCCACGTAGCGGCAGGCGCCGACGCGCACGCCGGTCTCCTCGTGCACCTCGCGCCGCACCGCGTCCTCCAGCGTCTCGCCCGGCTCGACGAAGCCCGCCAGGGCGGAATAGCGCCGCGCCGGCCACGACGCCTGCCGCCCGAGCAGGCAACGGCGGCCGTGCTGCACCACCACGATGATGGCCGGGTCGGTGCGCGGGAAATACTCCTGCGCGCAGGCCGTGTCGGTGCAGCGCGCGCGATGGCCGCCCGCCGCGAGCCGCGCCGGCGCGCCGCAGCGGCCGCAGTAGCGCTTGCGCGACTGCCAGTGCAGCAGCGAGCGCGCGAAGGCGGCCAGCGCGGCCTCGCCGGCGCCGAGCTGCGCCGCCGCGGTGCGCAGGTCGATGAAGCGGGCCATGTCGGGCGCGCCGGCGACGCCGACGCCCTCGTCGACCGCGATGCAGAACACGGCCCCGCCCGGTCCCCGACCCAGGTAGCTCGCCTGCGCGAGGTCCAGTCCCGCGTTGCCCAGCCGCACCAGCTGCGCGCCGCTGCCGTCGGCCAGCACGCGGCCGTCGCGGCGCAGCACGATGACGCGGGTGTCGGGGGCCTGCCACGCGGCGTTGAGCACGTGGTCGTGCTCGCGAGTCTCGCTGGCGCGGTCGAGCTCGGGTCCGGCGAAGGCGTAGGAGATGACCGGGTCCGGCGCCGACATCGTCGGCGTCAGACCGAGAACGAGGAACCGCAGCCGCAGGTGGTGCTGGCGTTGGGGTTGCGGATCACGAACTGCGCGCCGGTGAGCGACTCGCTGTAGTCGATCTCGGCGCCCATCAGGTACTGCAGGCTGACCGGGTCGACCACCACCATCACGCCATCGCGCGCCACCGCGACATCGTCCTCGGCGCTGCGCTCGTCGAAGCTGAAGCCGTACTGGAAGCCGGAGCAGCCGCCGCCGGAGATGTACACGCGCAGCTTCAGCGCCGGGTTGCCCTCCTCGGCGATCAGCTCGCGCAGCTTCGACACCGCGGCGTCGGTGACGGCGAGCGGCGGGTCGAGGGCGGTCTGGTAGTCGGGGGTGGCGTTCATCGGGATCCAGGGGCACGCGGGCGGCGCGCGATGCGCTGGCGCACCGCGTGCGCGACCGCAACGTTGGGGGTCGCAGCCGCGCTTTTCAAGCCCGCTTCGCCTCCTTCACCACCTCGATCTCGGCCGGCCGCGGCAACTGCTTGCGCGGTTCGTCGTCGCGCACCAGGTGGCCGCAGACCTGCGCGCCGGCCGCCATCTCCAGCACCTTGTAGTAGATGTTGCCCTCGACCCGCGCCTGCGCCGCCAGCTCGATCCGCTCGGAGGCGACGATGTCGCCGCGCACCTGGCCGTTGATCACCACGTGCGGCGCGCGCACCTCGCCCTCGATGCGGCCCTTGTCCGAGAGCATCAGCACCGCCTCGACGCCGGCTTCGGCGGCGACGGTGCCCTTGATCGTGCCCTCGACGTGCAGCCCGCCCGAGAACGTGACCTCGCCGTCGATCGTGCACTGCGCGCCGATCAGGGTGTCGACGCTCAACGCCGGCCGGTTGCCGTGCTTCTTGTCACTGCCGAACATCGTTCTCCTCCACGTCGGCCAGCGCCTCGCGCCACTCGATCGCGCGCTCGGTCGCCTCGCCGCCTTCCGATTTCACCACAATGCGCACCCGGTTGGGCGCGAAGCCCGGCGGCAGCACGAAGCTGCCCTGGAGGCGCTGGAAATACTTGAAGCTGAAGGGAATCGTGGTCGCGCCCGGCTCCTGCCGCAGGTCCGCCCAGGCCAGCGTCTGCAGCTTGCCGTCGCGCACGCCCTCGATGCTGAGGGTGGCGTTGCCCTTGGTGATCGCGCCCTGCTTGAGGTTCTGCAGCAAGGTGAGGTCGAAATCGTAGCCGCCCGAATCGGCGATCGGGCGCAGCTTGAACTCGTGCACGGTCAGCCCCTGCCGCGGCGCGCTGCCGCCGACCAGGCGCTGGTAGAAGGCGAGGTCGGCGCGCAGCGAGGCGACCTCGTCCTCGCGCTCGCGCAGGGTCTGCTGCAGCGACTCGGCGGCGGTGCGCGCCACCTGCTCGGAGCGCTCCAGGCGCGAGAGCTGGTCGCGCGCGGCGCCGAGTTCCACTTCGAGCCGCGCCCCGGTCGCTTCGGCCTGCTCGAGCGCATCGCGGGTCAGGCCGAAGGCGGGCGCCGCGTGCTGGCCGCCGAGGTACCACGCCGCGGCCGCGGTCGCGACCCAGGCGAGGCCGAGCACGATCCGCCACGCGCGCCCGCGGCCGGGATCGTGCGGCCGCACCACCATGTGCGGAAGGGGGCGCGAGCGGGACATGCAGGGCGTGGCCGCGGGGAACCTGCGGAAGGCAAACCGGGCTTATAGCCCTCGCCGCAGCGGCCGGTCAAGGAAACAGGTCACGGGTCCGCGCGCGCAGCGGCTGCAGTGGTGGGCACGGCTGCAGCGGCGGCTGCCGCGGGTCGCGGCTGAAGCCGCGCCCGCAGAGGCGCCAGTGCGCCGCGTCGCGCGCAATCGACCTGCCCGGGCACCGGCGTGCCGCGCTACAGGAACCGGAACTCGAAGGCCACCGCGTCGCGCCCCGGGTCCTCGACCTCGAGGCTGAAGGTGGTGGTCGCGCCGGCGGCGAGGCCGGCGCGGATCGCCTCGCTCTCGCCCAGGTACTCGTCGGGCCGGAAGCGGCGCATGGCGATGCGGCGCTGGTCCACGTCCGACAGGGTGATCTCCACCACCGGGAAGCTCTGCGCGAACGGCGCCTGGTTGGCCAGCGTGGCGGAGATGATCAGCGCGTGCGGCACGCTGGGGTGCGGCCGCACGTCGCGCGCCATCAGCGCGATGCGGTTGCGATCGTCCAGCGCCGGCAGGGTGCAGCCGAGGCGCGCGCAGGCGGCCTCGGCATAGGCATGCATGCGCGGGTCGGCCAGCAGCCGCGTGCGCTCCGCCCAGGCGATCTGCGCGCCCAACGACAACGCCAGCGCCGCGCCCGCCAGCGGCCAGCGCCAGCCGCCCCGCGCAACCGGCGCGCGGCGGCGCCCGCCGTGGGCGAAGGAGGGCGCGTCGGCGCGATCGGCGCGCATCGTGCGGTCGAAGTCGACGAACAGCTCGCGCTGCTCGGTCTGCGGCCGCAACGCCGGCACGCTCAGCTGCGGCAGCTCGGTGCCGGGATTGCGGCGCTTGAGCGAGGTGAAGGCGGTCGCCGGCAGCTCGTCGACCAGCGTCGCGCAGGCATCGAACTCCGCGGCGCAGGTGCCGCAGCGCGCGCGCCCGCGGCCCTGCGCCAGCTGCTCGGCGCGCAGCTTGTAGACGGTCAGGCACTCGGGGCATTGCGCGTACATGGGTTCGATTATGCCGCAGCGCGGCGGGCGGCGACCGCAGCGCACGCCGCGCGCCGTGGATCGCGGCAGCGTCAGGCCTTGCGGGTGGCGCTGATGCGCACCCAGTCGTCACGTGTGACAACGGCGAGGTCGGCGAAATCGCGCCCATAGGCGGCGACGACCTCGTCGGCTTGCCCGCGCAGGATGCCGGACAGCGCAATGCGGCCGCCCGGTTGGCAGCTTGCGGCGAGCGTGGGTTCGAGGGCGACCAGGGCGCCGGCGAGGATGTTGGCGACCACGACCGGATGCGCGCCGATGCGCGGGTCGCCGGGTTCGAGCAGGGCCAGCGCGGCGGCGACTCCGTTGCGCAGCGCGTTGTCGTGGCTGGCAAGCAGCGCCTGTGGGTCGTTGTCGACGCCAGTAGCGCGCCCGGCGCCGAGCTTGAGCGCCGCGATCG
>CAZTNB010000121.1:0-9017 GCA_964614825.1 uncultured Gammaproteobacteria bacterium | reverse complement strand
CGTCGCGGATGCTGGTATCGGGAGTGACGGTGAAGGGGTCGCGGATCACGCCGGCCTCGAACTTCTTGACCCGGCGCACTTCCGCCGCCTGGCGCTCGACCGACATGTTCCTGTGGATGATGCCGATGCCGCCGCACTGGGCCATGGTGATGGCCAGGCGCGCCTCGGTCACGGTGTCCATGGCGGCGGACACCACGGGGATGTTGACCCGGATCCCGCGCGTCAGCCGCGAGGCGGTGCTGACGTCGCGCGGCAGCACGTTCGACTCCGCGGGGACCAGCGAGACATCGTCGAAGGTGAGCGCTTCGGCGAGGATGCGCATGCTTCACGTCCAACCGGAAAAATGAAGCGATGCATTATAGGCCGTGGCGCGCCGCCTTGCCACTGCGGGAGCGCGTCCCGTGCACGACCGAGGCTACGGTCGCGCACGGGATGCGCTCCTGCAGCGGCGGTGCCGCGGTTCAGCGCACCAGCACCAGGCTCAATTGCGGCCAATAGGTGATCACCAGCACGGCCAGGAACTGGATCAGGAAGAACGGCCAGCAGGCCCGGATCACCGCCAGCACCGGCTGGCCGAAGCGGTAGCTGGACACGAACAGGTTCATGCCCAGCGGCGGCGTGAAGAAGCCCACCTGCAGGTTGGCCAGGAACATGATGCCGAAGTGCACGGGATCGATGCCGTAGCCCTGCGCGATCGGCAGCGCCAGCGGCACCAGGATCATGATCGCGGGTAGGCCCTCGAGCAGCATGCCGAACACGAGCAGGAACACGTTGAGCACCAGCAGGAACACCAGCCTGGAATCGATGTGCTCGCGGATGAAGGCGAACAGCCGGCCCGGCAGGTCGGCGTCGATCATCCAGTTGGTGAGCCCGAGCGCCACGCCGAGGATCAGCATCAGCGCGCCCACCAGCACCATGGCCTCGCGCGCCACGCGCGGGAACTCGCGCCACGGCAGCTCGCGGCGGATCACCAGCACCACCAGCAGCACGTACAGCGCGGTCGCCGCGGCGGCTTCGGAAGGGGCGATGAAGCCGCCGTAGATGCCGCCCAACACCACCAGCGGCAGCGGCGCCTCCCAGCGCGCGTCGAGCAGCGCGGCCCGCGCCTCGGCGGCATCGAAGCGCGCGCGCGGGCGATCCACGCCGCGCGAAGCCCACACGCACCAGCCGCCCAGCATCACCAGCATCAGCAGCCCTGGCAGCAGGCCCGCGCGGAACATCTCCTCCACCGCCAGCGGCCGGTCGGTGACCATCTGCTGCGCCACCACCGCGTAGATGATCAGCGGCAGCGAGGGCGCGAACAGCAGGCCGAGGCTGCCCGAGGTGGTGACGAGGCCCAGCGAGAACGATTCCGGGTAGCGTGCATGGCGCAGCGCCGGGTACAACACCGCGCCCAGCGCGACGATGGTGACGCCGGTGGCGCCGGTGAACGCGGTGAACAGCGCGCAGGCGACCAGCGCCACGATGGCCAGCCCGCCCGGCATCCAGCCGAACAGCGCGTCGGTCAGGCGCACCAGGCGCTGCGGCGCGCGGCTCTCGCCCAGCAGATAGCCGGCGATGGTGAACAGCGGGATCGCGATCAGCACCGGCATGTCGGTGAGGCGCCAGAACTCGGCGGCCATCAGGGTCAGGTCGGTGCCGCTGGCGTGCACGCCGACCATCGCCAGCCCGGCGATCACCGCGTACAGCGGCGCGCCCAGCAGGGCCAGCAGGACGAGCAGCCCCACCAGCAACCAGGTCACCGCGGCGGCTCCGGACGCGCGACGAAGGCGCGGGCCACGAAGCGCAGCGCCATCAGGCCGAACACCAGCGGCAGGCACAGTTCCGCCTGCCACGCCGGCACGTTGCCGAAGACCATGCCGCCGCTCTCGCGGTCGAGTTCGACCAGGCGCCAGCCGTACCAGGCCAGCGCCGCGCTGACGCCCGCGGCCAGCAGCAGCGTCAGCGTCCGTGCATGGCGCCGCAGCGCCCCATGCAGCAGGAACGAAGCCACGTCGAGGCTGATGTGGCGGTCCTCGCGCACGGCGGCCAGTGCGCCGAACAGCGCGGTCCACACCACCAGCACGCGCGACAGCGGGTCCAGCCAGGGCCAGCCGGCATGGAACACCAGGCGCGCCACGATCTGCACCGCGGCGAGCACGATCAGCGCCACCAGCAACAGCGCGATCAGCCCGTCCTCGAGCCGGTGCAGCAGCCGCAGCGGGGCCGGCCGCGGCGCTGGCGCCGCGCTTGCGGGCGTGGCGCCGGAACCGGGCCCGGTCAAGGACTGGCGCCGGCGGCGGCCGGGTGCGCGGCGCGGTACTCGGCCAGCGCGGCCTGGATCTTCGCGTACAGGCCCGGCGAGAAGGCCTTGCGCTCGGCCAGCGTTTCGCGCGCCTTCTCGCCGATCGAGACCCAGAACTGGCGTTCCTGCGCATCCGGGCGGAACACGGCGATGCCCTGCCTGGCGAGCGCCGCCATCGCGGCCTCGTTGTCCTTGCGCATGGCGAGGTCGAGGCGGTTCATGCCGCCGTCGACCAGTTCGCGGGCGATCGCCTGGTCGCCCGGCGCGAGCCGCTCGAAGGCCTTCTTGTCCACCGCGAGGATGCCCATGACGTAGGTCAGCGGGAAATCCACCAGGTGCTTGATCCGGGTGTGCCACTGGAACGCGATGGTGCCCGAGGGCGTGTTGCCCACGGTCTCGATCAGGCCGGTGGTGAGCGACGGGTACACATCGGTGATCGGCAGCACGATGGGCTGGATCCCGCCGGCCTGGAAGGTCACCTGGGCGAACACGTCGGCCTGCGGCGCCCATACCTTGGTCGCGAGCAGCTCGTCGCGGCTGCGCAGCGGGCGCGTGCCCATGAGGTAGGCGAAGCCGGCCCCGGCGAAGCCCAGCGCCACCAGGCCGACCTGCTCGTAGCCGGCGCGATACTCGGCATCGACCCTGGCGCGCACGTAGTCGACTTCGGCCTGGTCGTGGAACAGGAACGGCAGGCTGTAGATCTGCGCGTCGGTGTAGACGCTGGTCAGCTCGGCGCCGGCGAAGGCGCCGCCCTGCAACTGCCCCAGCTTCATCTTGCGCAGCACGGCGACGTCGTTGCCCATCACGCCGCCCGGGTAGAACTTGAGCTCCACCCGGCCTTCGGTGCGCTGCTTGATCTCCGCCGCGGCGGCGCGCATCTCGCGCATCCAGCTGCTGCCCTCGGGCGCGATGGTCGCGATCTTGAGCACCTGCGCCGCCTGTGCCGGCGCCGCCAGCAGCGCCAGCACGGCGACGCCCGCCGCCAGGCCCGCCCGCGCCAGGAAACCACGTACCGGAGTCATGTCAGAAATAGTCCTTGCCGGAATCGAGCAGCACGCGGGCCTGTCGCCGCGCGAGGGTGTTGGAAAGCGTCAGCCCGGGCGCGTGCGGGTCCGCCGCCAGCACCTCGTGCAGCAGCTGGTCGTGGCGCGCCTGGTCGAAGGTGAGGCGGGCGCAGTATTGCGCGTCCAGCACGCGCGCCATCTGGTTGTGGCCGTCCGAGCGTTCCAGCGCCTGCGCGAACCACTGCTGGCCGCGTTCGGGATCGCCGCCCAGGCTCTGCGGCCGCAGGCAGTTGAGCACGCCCAGGTACATCGCCGCCGAGCCGGAATCGAAGCCGGGATCGAGCGCATCGACGCGCCGGAAGGCGGCCTCGATCTGCGGCAACCGCGCGATGCGGTCCCAGTCGGAGGGATCGGCCTGCAGCACCGTGGCCTGCGCCGCCGCGTATCCGTGCAGGTACGGCAGGGTCTTGCGATCGACGCCGCCCAGCGCGCGCTCGAACTCCTCGAAGGACCCGTCCAGCGCCGCGCACAACGACGGCGCCGCCACGCACACCGCGCGCCGGCCGTAGTCGTCGGCGCGCAGCGCCAGCCGCTTGCGCCGCTCGGGATCCTCGATGAAGGAGCCGGCATAAGCCGCGTACAGCCGCGACGCCGACAGCAGGAGCTCCGCGCTGCGCGGGTCGCCGCTGATCATGCCGTCGAGCAGCAGCAGGTAGGCCGGCAGGCCTTCGGCCACGGTGGCGGGGTCGTCCTGGTCGAGGATGCCGCGCGACAGGTCGGCGCCCAGGCCGGCGCCGGCGCGACTGACCAGCCCGGAGCAGCCCGCGGCGAGCGCGAGGCAAGCACCGGCGGCCACAGCCGCCAGCAGGCGGCGCGTGCTCGAGCGCTGGGTGGGAACGACGGGCGAACGCGGCATGAGCCGGCATTCTACCGGCAGGCCGGTGGCCGGTTCACGACACCGTGGCCGCGCCGCCCTCGAGCGCCTCCGCGGCCTCCAGCGTGTTCTGCACCAGCATGGCCACCGTCATCGGCCCCACCCCACCGGGCACCGGGGTGATCCAGCTGGCGCGGCGCGCCGCGGCCTCGTGCTCGACGTCGCCGACCAGGGTGCCGTCGTCGAGGCGATTGATGCCGACGTCCACCACCACCGCGCCGGGCTTGATCCAATCGCCCTTGACCAACCCCGGCCGCCCGGCCGCCACCACCACGATGTCGGCGTTGGCCACGTGTCCCGGCAGATCGGCGGTGAAGCGGTGGCAGCAGGTGATGGTGCAGCCGGCCAGCAGCAGTTCCAGGGCCATCGGCCGGCCCACGTGGTTGGAAACGCCGACGATGGTGGCATCGCGACCGCGTACCGGCCGGTCGGTATGCGCGAGCAGGGTCATCACGCCCTTGGGCGTGCACGGCCGCAGCCCCGGCTGGCGCAGGGCCAGCTTGCCGATGTTCTGGGCATGGAAACCGTCGACGTCCTTCCACGGGTGGATGCGCTGGATCAGTGCATTGGCATCGACCTGCTGCGGCAGCGGCAGCTGGACCAGGATCCCGTGCACGGCCGGATCGGCGTTGAGGCGGTCGATCAGCGCTTCCAGCTCGGCCTGCGAGGTGGCGGCCGGCAGGTCGTGGTCCTGCGAGGCGAAGCCCAGGCGGGCGCAGGCGCGGCGCTTGTTGCGCACGTACACCGCCGAGGCCGGATCCGCGCCCACCAGGATCACGGCCAGGCCCGGCGGGCGCCGCCCGGCGGCCACGCGCTCGGCGACGCGGCGCCGGATGCGGTCGAGCACGCCGTCGGCGATGCGCTTGCCATCGAGGATCTTCGCGCTCATGCGCTGGCGTGCCGGCTGCGGGGGAACGCCGATTATCGGGGCTCGCGGCCCGCGCCGCTACAATGCGCCATCGCCACGCGGAGAACGGCCATGCAGCTGCAGCCCCGCTACGAAGCCCTCGCCTTCCGCCGCCTGGTCGAGCACCTGCGCGCGCGCAGCGACGTGCAGAACATCGACCTGATGAACCTCGCCGGCTTCTGCCGCAACTGCCTCGCCGACTGGTACCGCGAGGCCGCGGCCGCCGACGGCGTGGCGCTGGACAAGGACGCCGCGCGCGAGCTGATCTACGGCATGCCGGTGGCGGAGTGGAAGGCGCGCCACCAGCGCGAGGCATCGTCGCAACAGCAGGCGGCGTTCGAAGCCGCGGCCAGGCCGGATCACCCGCCGGGCGGCTGAGCCGCGCACGCCGGGTCGAGGTCGGCCAGCACGACCCGGTCCGGTCGCGCGCAGGCCGGGCAGTCCGGATCGCGCGGCAGGCGCACCTCGCGGAAGCGCGCGCCGAGCGCATCGACGCCGAGCAGGCGCCCGACCAGCGGCGCGCCCTGCCCCGTCAGCAGCTTGATCACCTCGTTCGCCTGCAGCAGGCCCACCAGCCCCGGCACCACGCCCAGCACGCCGGCCTCGGCGCAGTTCGGCGCCGCCTCGGGCGGCGGTGCCTGCGGGAACAGGCAGCGGTAGCAGGGCCCGCCGCCGCCCGGTTGCGCCGGCCAGAACACGCTGACCTGGCCCTCGAAGCGGTGCACGGCGCCGTACACCAGCGGCTTGCCGTGCTTGACGCAGGCATCGTTGATCACGTAGCGCGCGGCGAAGTTGTCGGAGCCGTCGAGCACCACGTCGGCGTCGGCGATCAGCGCCTCGACGTTGCCGGCATCGACCCGGGCCTCGACCGGCTCGATGCGGATGCGGGGGTTGAGCGCCGCCAGCGCGCGCGCCGCCGAGCGCACCTTGGGCTCGCCGACGGCATCGTCGCGGTGCAGGATCTGGCGCTGCAGGTTGCTGCGCTCGACGTGGTCGAAGTCGACCAACCGCAACAGCCCCACGCCCGCCGCCGCGAGGTAGTACAGGGCCGGCGAACCCAGGCCGCCCGCCCCGACCACGGTCACGCGGCCGCGTTGCAGCGCCAGCTGCCCGGCCTCGCCGATCTCGGGCAGCAGCAGGTGGCGCGAATAGCGTTCGCGCGCATCGGCATCGAGCTGCGACACCGCTTCGAGCGGCAGCCCCTCGGCACGCCAGCGCGCGACGCCGCCGGCGACGGAACGCACGTCGCGGTAGCCCGCAGCGGCCAGTTCGGCCGCGGCAAGCAGCGAACGGCGGCCGCTGCCGCAGATCATCAGCAGCGTGTCGCCCGGCGCGGCCGCGGCCAGCCCCGGCGCCTCGGCGACCCGCGCCAGGGGCACGCGCAAGGCGCCGGGCGGCGAGCCCAATGCCCACTCGCCCGGCTCGCGCACGTCGACCAGGGGCGCGCCCGCGCGCTGCAGGGCCAGCGCCTGCGCCGGCGTGACTTCGACCGGATCGGCCGCCATCGTCGGGGTGGTCGTCACGCGGTCACCGCCATCGGGTGCACGGGCAGCACCTCGCCCGCCGCATGGTGGCGCGGCGGCGCCGCGAACTCCACCAGCACGTCGGACTGCACCACGCTGCGCAGGGCGCCCGAGCCGGCCTGCGGGTGCAGCGTCACCTGCAGGCTGCCGTCGGCGGCGCCGTGCAGCGTGCCGCGCCGGAACTCGGTCCGGTCATGGCGCTGGTCCAGCGGCGTCGCGAGGCGGGCGTGCCAGGGCGGCGGATCCAGCGCGGCGCAGCCGTACAACTGCGCCAGCAGCGGCTGCACCAGCAGGCGGAACGTGGCGTAGACCGAGACCGGATTGCCCGGCAGCGCCGCCAGCGGCGTGCCGTCGACCTCGCCGAACAGCACCGGCATCCCCGGCCGCATCCGTACCTTCCACAGCCACGGCGTGCCGGCGCGCGCGAGCACGCCCGGCAACAGGTCGGCCTCGCCGGCGGAGACGCCGCCGCTGCTGACCACCAGGTCGCTGCGCGCCGCGGCGGCGCGCACGGCCGCCTCCAGCGCCGCGGCGTCGTCGCGCACGCGATCGGTCGCGACCACGACGCCGCCCAGCGCACGCACCAGCGCGCCCAGCAGCCACGCGTTGCTGTCGTAGCGCTGGCCATGGCCACGCGGCGCGCCGACTTCGACCAGCTCGTCGCCGGTCACGACCAGGCTGACCCGCGGTCGTCGCCGCACCCGCAGCCGCGCCTCGCCCAGGCTCGCCGCCACCGCCACGGCGCCGGCATCGAGCAGGCGCCCGGCCGGCAGGGCCTCGTCGCCGCGGCGCCAGTCGTCGTCGGCGCCGCGCGTGTTGCCGCCCACGGGCGTGCCCGGCTGCAGTTCGATCCATGCGCCCTGCGCCTGCGCGTGCTCGCGGATCACCACCGTGTCCGTTCCCGGCGGCAACGCGGCACCGGTGGTGATGCGCACGCAGCAGCCCGGCGGCGGCGCGTCCACCGCGGCGCCGCCGGCGAGGGCCACGCCCGCCAGCCGCAGGCGCGTGGGCCGGTCCGGCGCCAGCTCGGCGGCGCGCACCGCATAGCCGTCCATGGCCGAATGGGCGAAGCCGGGCACGTCGCCGCTGGCGTGCAGCGCGCCGGCCAGCACGCGGCCGGCGCATTCGGCCAGCGGCACGGTCTCGATGCCGAGCATGCGCGGCAGCAGGCGCTGGCGCAGCAGCGCGCGCGCCTCGTCGAAGCCGATCCGCATCGGACAGTCCAGCGCTTCGGGCGTGGCGGCGGCGTTCATGCGCCTAGCCTAATCCAGCGGCATTGAGATTGGAGAAGGCGCCGGCCTCGAATGACACCGGCAGCGCCGCCTGGTCGCGCAGGAAGCGCCACACGGCCAGTTCGCCGCTGCGCACGGCGGCGGCGACGGCAGGCGCGAGCGCGCGCGGATACAACGCAAACAGCGGCTGCAGCCGATCGGGTTCGGCCGCCACGACGGGTCCGGCGCACGTCGCGGCGGCGGCGAGCAGCCGCGGCAGCAGGGTCCCCGGATAGTCCGGCGCGTCGACCGGCACGCTGAGCAGCCACGGCGCCCGGCACGCCGCCAGCGCGCGCGCGATCCCGGCCAGCGGGCCGCCCGCACCGGGCGCGCCGTCGGCCAGCACCGGCGCGCCCAGCGCGGCATAGCGCGCGAGGTTGCGGTTGGCGGCGATCCACACCGTGCCGGCCTGCGGGCGCAGCCGCTGCAACGCGATCTCCACCAGGGCCTGGCCCTGGTGCGCGCACCAGCCCTTGTCGGCGCCACCCGCGCGGCTCCCGGCGCCGCCGGCCAGGATTACCGCATCGAGGGCGGGCGCCGGCATGTCCGGCCGCGCCTCAGCGCTTGCCGCGCCGGTGATGCCGGACCAGGCGCTGGCGCTTGCGCACCTGGCGCTCGGTCAGCTCGTTCTTGCGGCCCTTGTACGGATTCTCGCCCTCGCGGAACTCCAGCTTCACCGGCGTGCCCTCGAGCTTGAAGCGGGCGCGGAAGAAATTCTCGAGGTAGCGGTGGTACGAGCCCGGCAGGCTGGCGATGCGGGAACCGTGGATCACCACGCGCGGCGGGTTGCGTCCGCCCTGGTGCGCGTAGCGCAGCTTCGCCGCGCGGCCGTTGACCAGCGGCGGCTGGTAGCTCTCGTAGGCGATCTCCAGCGCGCGCGTCAGGTCGCTGGAGCTCAGCTCGCGATTGGCCGCGCGGTAGGCGCGGTCCACCGCCTTCATCAGTTCGGCCAGGCCGGATCCGTGCCTGGCCGAAATGGTGACTCGGATGGCGTACGGCACGTAGTCCAGGCGCCGGTCGAGTTCGGCCTTGCAGCGCTCGCGGGTGTAGGCGTCGAGGCCGTCCCACTTGTTGACCGCGATCACCAGCGCGCG
>CAZTNB010000120.1:0-9166 GCA_964614825.1 uncultured Gammaproteobacteria bacterium | reverse complement strand
GCGCGCGCGAGAACGGCCTCGCGGCGCTGGGGCGCTGGACCCGCGCGGCCTGAGCCGCCGCGTCGCGAGGTCGGCATTTCCCATCCGGTAGGGGCGACTTCCGCCGCGACCAGGCGGCGCGACGTCGCGCCGCCTGGTCGCGACTGAAGCCGCTCCTGCAGGCACGCCGTGGGCGGCCCGCAAGCGCCACGGCGGCCCGACAGTGAGATTGTGTACGGTCGTGCGCGCCGGTACCCTGCGCGCCGTGATTCGTATGATGCCCACCACGCGCGCTGCGCGACTGCGGCGCACCCTGGCGGTGCTGCTGTCGGCCGTGCTGTTGCTGCAGTCCGTGATCGCCGGCGCCTGCGCGGCGCATGATGCGGCCCACGGCCGTCTCGACGCGGCCGACGCCGCGGGGCGCACCGGTGCCGGCGATTCGCACGACACGCCCTCCGCCCCGCTGGCTCCCGATGCCGGCGAGCCCGAATCGCTGCACGCCATCCTGCATGCCGCGCATTGCGGCGGTTGCGCCCATGGCATGAGCGTGCCGGCCTACGGCCTGCACGTCTCGGCCAGCAAACCGGCGCCGGTTCCCGCGATCTTCACGGGCTGCGCACCGATTTCCTTCCGTCCCGATCCTTCCCTGCGTCCCCCGATCAGCGCCTGAGCGCAGTCGATCGCCGCCCCGCCCTGGGGCGTGTCCGGGACGTGGAGAATGCTCATGTCGTACCGCATGGCGGCGCTTGCCGCTTTCACCCTTTGCCTTGCCTGCACGGGACGCGATGTCGCCGCGCAGGCGCCGTCGGACGCGGCCGAGGCCGCAGACCCTGCCGCATTGGAGTTTCCCGAAGCGGTGACGCGCGCGCTGGCAGCGCGCCCCGAGTTGCGCGCCTACGCGACCCGCCGCGAACTCGAGGCGGCGCGGCGCGCACAGGCCGAGCTGCGCCCGCCGCTGGAAGTCGGCGCGGAGCTTGAAAACGTGCTTGGAACCGGCGATGTGTCGGGTTTCAAGGAGGCCGAGCTCACGGTCGCCATCGGCGCGACCTGGGAGCGCGGCGACAAGCTGGCGGCGCGGGTCGCGGTCGCCGATGCCGCGCTTGCCGCCGTCGACGCCGATGAACGCCTGACGGTGCTGGAGGTCGGCGCGGAGACCGGTCGCCGCTTCGTGCGGCTGGCCGCGGCGCAGGAGCGCCTGCAGCTGGCCGAGCGCGCCGCGGTCCAGGCACGCGAGGTACGCGACGCCGTGACGATCCGGGTTCGCGCGGCGCAGAGCTCCCGGAGCGAGGGCCTCAACGCCGAAATCCAGCTCGCAGACGCCGTGCTGGCACGCGGCAATGCCCAGCGCGAGATCGCCGCTGCCCAGGCCCGGCTCGGCGAGCAATGGGCCGATCCGGCAGCGCAGCCGCACGCGACCATGGCCTTGTACGAGATGCCCCGCACCGTCGGCGCCGCCGAACTCGAGCCTGCGCTGCAGGCCTTGCCGGAGCTCGCGCAGTTCGCCTCGGAAGCGCGCGTGCGAGAAGCAGAACTCCGCCTGGCGCAGTCCCAGGCGACGAGCGACTGGTCATGGTCGGCCGGCGTGCGCCGCCTCGAAGGACTCGACGACCAGGCCCTGGTTTTCGGCGTGTCGGTCCCCTTGGGCAGCGCGAAGCGGGCAGCGCCTTACGTGCGCGAAGCGCGCGCCACGCTGGCCTCGATCGACGCGGAGCGCGAAGCCGCGCTGCTGCGCCTTCGCACCCTGCTGCACGCCGAGATCAAGCAACTGGAGTCGGCACGCGCCGCCGAGCACGCGATCCGCGAACACCAGTTGCCGCAGGCGCGGGAGGTCGTGCAGCTCACGCTCCAGGGCTACCGCCTGGGCCGCTTTCCCTATCGCGAACTCGCCTTGGCCCAGCAGCAGGCCTTCGAATTCGAACTGCGCCGCCTCGATGCCGCGCTGTCCTACCACCTGTCCCGGGTCGAACTGGAACGCCTGATCGGCAGCACGCTGCCGTCCGCGCCAGAACCCGCGGCCCACTGAACGGAAATCCGACATGAATCCGATGAAGCTCATCGCGCGTTCGAGCGCGCTGGCATTTATCCTGCTGCTGGCCGCCTGCGGCGGCTCCGAGCCCGCGCATTCCGACGAGGAAGGGCACGGGGACGAAGGGGCCGGGGAAGTGGCCAAGGGTCCGCATGGCGGCCGCCTGCTGGAGAGGGACGGGATCGGGGTCGAAGTCACGATCTACGAAACCGGCGTGGAGCCGCAGTTCCGCGTGTACCTGTATCGCGACGACATGCCGCTACCGCCCAACCAGGGCCAGGTCGAGATCGCGTTGACGCGCCTGGGCGGCCAGATCGACAAGCACGCATTCGTGGCCGAAGGGGACTACCTCAAGGGCCAGTCGATCGTGACCGAGCCGCATTCCTTCGACGTCGAGGTTCGGGCCAATGTCGCCGGCAAGTCCGCGCGCTGGGCCTACCAGAGCTACGAGGGACGGACGACCATTCCAGCGGCGATGGCTGCCAGTTCGGGCGTGGAGGTCGCCATCGCGGGCCCTGGACGCGTGGTCGACGAAACGACGCTGCAGGGCACGGTGGTCCCGATCGAGACGCGGCGCGCGCGCGTGATGGCGCGCTTTCCCGGCGTGGTGCGCGAACTGCGCGCGGCGACGGGCGACGAGGTCGCCGTCGGTGCCGTGCTTGCGGTCATCGACAGCAACGACAGCCTGCAGCGCTACAACGTGGTGGCGCCCATCACGGGCACGGTGCTGGCGCGTGGAGCGATGGTGGGCGAAGTCAGCGGCGACGGGCCGCTGTTCGAGATCGCCGACCTGAGTGAGGTGGCGATCGAGGCCCAGGCGTTCGGCAAGATCGGCGCGCGTGTCGCCGTGGGGCAGCCGGTCGAAGTCGTGCGAGTCGCCGACGGCGCCAGCGCGAGCACCAGGATCGAACGCGTTCTGCCCACCACGCGCCAGAACCAGAGCACCACGGTGCGCGCGCTGGTGGCCAATACTGACGGTCGCTGGCGCCCGGGCAGCGCTATCGAGGCTCGCCTGGCGCTGAGCGAACGCGAGGCGGCCGTGGTGGTGCGGCCGGAGGCGCTGCAGCGCTTCCGGGACTGGGACGTGGTGTTCGTGCGGGTGGGCGATGTCTACGAGGCCCGACCGGTGGTGCTCGGCGCGCGCAGTCGCGCCGCGGTGGAAGTGCTCGAGGGGCTCTCTGCCGGTACCGAGTACGTGACCGCGCAGAGCTTCCTGATTCGCGCCGACATCGAGAAGTCGGGCGCGAGCCACGACCACTGAGGACCGCACCATGCTCGAGAAGATCGTCTACGGCGCGATCCGACACCGTTGGATCGTCATCATCGCCAGCTTGCTGCTGGGACTGGTTGGCGCCTGGAGTCTCGCCCAGCTTCCAATCGACGCGGTACCGGACATCACCAACGTCCAGGTCCAGATCAACACCGAAGCGCCCGGCTATTCTCCGCTCGAAGCCGAGCAGCGCATCACCTTCCCGATCGAGACCGCGCTGGCCGGGCTGCCGCGGCTGAGCTACACGCGCTCGATCTCGCGCTACGGGCTGTCCCAGGTCACGGTGGTGTTCGAGGACGGCACCGACATCTACTTCGCGCGCCAACTGGTCAACGAGCGCCTGCAGGGCGCCAAGAGCCAATTGCCAGACGGCTTGGAGCCCGAACTCGGGCCGATCGCGACCGGCCTTGGCGAGATCTACATGTACACCGTCGAGGCCGAGCCGGGTGCGCGAAAGCCCGACGGCAGCGCGTGGACACCGACCGACCTGCGCACCATCCAGGACTGGATCGTGCGCCCGCAGTTGCGCAATGTCGCCGGGATCACCGAAGTCAACACGATCGGCGGCTATGCACGCCAGATCCAGGTCGCGCCGGACCCGGCGCGCATGATCGCCTTCGGGCTCGACCTGCACGACCTGATGCAAGCCGTTGCGCTCAACAACGCCAACCGCGGAGCAGGCTACATCGAGCGCAGCGGCGAGCAGTACCTGGTCCGGATCCCCGGCCAGGTCGCCACGCCCGAAGACCTGCGCCAGATCGTGGTCGCCACGCGCGAGGGCGTCTCGATCCGGATCAGCGACGTGGCCGAAGTGCTCGAAGGCGAGGAGCTGCGCACGGGCGCCGCTACCGAGAACGGCACCGAGGTGGTGCTGGGCACGGTGTTCATGCTGATGGGCGAGAACAGCCGCGTGGTGTCGCAGGCCAGTGCCGAGCGCCTGGCCGAGATCCAGCGGTCGCTGCCACGCGGCATCGTGGTCACGACCGTGTACGACCGCACCGCGCTGGTCGATCGGACGATCGGCACCGTGGTCGAGAATCTCGCGCTCGGCGCCTTGCTGGTGATCGTCGTGCTGTTCGCGATGCTGGGCAACATCCGCGCCGCGCTGATCACCACCGCGGTGATCCCGTTGTCGATGCTGATGACGGCCACCGGCATGGTCTCGCGTGGCGTGCCGGGCAGCCTCATGAGCCTGGGTGCGCTCGATTTCGGCCTCATCGTCGACGGCGCGGTGATCGTGGTCGAGCACTGCATCAGCCGCTTCGCGGTCGCCCAGCATGCGCTGGGCCGGGTGCTGTCGCGCGACGAGCGGCTCTCGCTGACCGCCGAGGCCACCGCCGAGGTGATCCGGCCGAGCCTGTTCGGCATGATCATCGTCACCGCCGTGTATGTCCCGATCTTCACTCTCACCGGCGTCGAGGGCAAGATGTTCGTGCCGATGGCGTTCACCGTGGTGCTGGCCCTGGTGGCGTCGATGCTGCTGCTGGTGAGTTTCGTGCCGGCCGCGATCGCGACCTTCGTCAGTGGCAAGGTGCAGGAGAAGGAGAATCGCGTGCTGCGCTGGTTGCGCGGGGTGTACGAGCCGCTGCTGCCGCGCGTACTGGCATTGCGCTGGCCGATCGTGGCAATGGCCGTGGCACTGGTGGGCGCGACCGGCCTGGTCGCGTCTCGACTGGGCGCGGAATTCATTCCCAGCCTGGATGAGGGCGATATCGCGATGCATGCGATGCGCATTCCCGGCACCAGCCTGAGCCAGGCGATCGAGATGCAGCGTGCGATCGAGGAGCGAGTCACGGCCTTCCCCGAGGTCGACAGGATTTTCGCCAAGATCGGCACCGCCGAGGTCGCGACCGACCCCATGCCGCCCTCGGTGGCGGACAATTTCATCATGCTCCGGCCGCGCGCCGAGTGGCCCGATCCGCGTCGGCCCAAGGCGGACCTGGTTGCCGCGATGGAAGCCGCGGTCAAGGAGATTCCCGGCAACAACTACGAGTTCACCCAGCCGATCCAGATGCGCTTCAATGAGCTGATCTCGGGCGTGCGCAGCGACCTCGCGGTCAAGATTTTCGGCGACGATCTCGACGCGCTGCTGGAGCTGGGCGAATCGGTCGCCGAATTGGTAGAGGGCGTGGACGGTGCCGCGGACACCAAGACGGAGCAGATTTCCGGGCTGCCGATGCTCTCCGTATTGCCCGATCGCAGCAAGTTGGCGCGACTGGGCCTGAGCGTGACCGCCGTGCAGGAAGCGGTGGCGACCGCCATCGGTGGCGAGGAGGCCGGCACGCTGTTCGAGGGCGACCGCAGGTATCCGATCGTGGTACGGCTGCCGGAGCGCCTGCGCGCCGACCTTGACGCGCTGCGGCTGCTACCCATCCCGCTGGGCGAGGGCGCCGATGGTGCCGGCTTCGTTCCCCTGGGCGAAGTTGCCAGCGTCGAAATCGCGCCCGGCCCGAACCAGATCAGCCGCGAGAATGGCAAGCGACGCATCGTGGTCACCGCCAACGTGCGCGGTCGCGACCTCGCGAGCTTCGTGTCCGAGGTGCAGCAGCGGGTAGGTGCGGAGATCGAGTTGCCGGAAGGCTACTGGATCCAATACGGCGGCACCTTCGAGCAGTTGATCTCGGCCACGCAGCGGCTCTCGATCGTGGTGCCGCTGGTGCTGGCCTTGATATTCGGCCTGCTGTTTGCGACCTTCGGCTCGGTCAAGGACGCAGTGATCGTGTTCAGCGGCGTGCCGCTGGCGTTGACCGGCGGCGTGTTCTCGATCTGGCTGCGCGGCATTCCGCTCTCGATCAGCGCCGGCGTCGGCTTCATCGCCCTGTCGGGCGTGGCGGTGTTGAACGGCGTGCTGATGGTGGCCTTCATCCGCAAGCTGCGCGCCGACGGCGTACCGCTGGAACGCGCGATCATCGAGGGCGCGGGCTCGCGCCTGCGCGCGGTCTTGATGGTGGCGCTGGTGGCCGCGCTGGGCTTCGTGCCGATGGCGGTGAGCGTGGGGGCCGGGGCGGAAGTGCAGCGGCCGCTCGCGACCGTGGTGATCGGCGGCATCATCTCGTCGACTCTCCTGACGCTTTTGGTCTTGCCGGCCCTGTACCGGATCTTCCATCGGGGCGGCAGGCGCGAAGCCTGGGGCGAGGGCGACGAATGGCCGGAGAAGCGCGTGGACGCGCTGGCCTGAACGGAGTCCCGGTGAACGCGACCAGGCACGAATCCGGCGATGGGCACGCCCACGGACTCGATCGGATCGAGCACGAACGGCCGCTGTGGTGGGCGCTGGGGCTCACCGCGGCGTTCCTGGTCGCGGAGGTGGTGGGCGCGTGGATCAGCGGCAGCCTCGCCCTGCTGTCGGATGCCGCGCACATGGTCACCGACGCGACCGCACTGGCGATCGCGCTCGCGGCGATCCGCCTGGGCCGGCGGCCTCCGGACGACCGCCGCACCTATGGGTATCGGCGCATCGAAATCCTGGCGGCAGCGGTCAACGCGCTGATTCTGATCGGCGTTGCGATCTACATCCTGGTCGAGGCGGTGGAGCGTTTCCGCAGCCCGATCCAGATCCAGGCCGGCGCCATGTTCACGATCGGTGTCATCGGCCTCGTGGTGAACCTGGTCTGCATGCGCCTGCTCGTCGCGGGCAGCGGATCGAGCCTCAACATGCGTGGCGCGTATCTCGAGGTCTGGAGCGACATGCTGGGTTCGCTCGGCGTGATCGGCGCCTCGCTCGCGATCCGATGGACCGGCTGGACCCCGATCGACCCGATCATCGCGGTACTGATCGGGCTGTGGGTGCTGCCGCGCACCTGGAGCCTGCTGCGCGAAACCGGCAACGTGCTGATGGAGGGGGCGCCTGCGCACGCGAAGGTTTCCGAGGTCCGGGCCGTGCTCCTGGGCGTCGCGGGCGTTGAGGGCGTGCACGACCTCCATATCTGGTCGATCACCTCGGGCCGGACCGCATTGACGGCGCATCTCGCGGTCGGGGCCGACCAGGCACGCGACGCCATCCTGCGCAACGCCCGCGCTGTGGTGCAGGAGCGCTTCCGCATCGACCATGTCACGCTGCAGGTCGAAGGCGAGGCTTGCGCCCCCGACGAGCGCTGCGACGGCCCACCCGCCCACTGACTGTCGCCAGCGCCAGGGCGGCACGCGAGCAAGCCCCATGAGCCAATTCCTGATCAAGGTCCTGCTGACCGCCCTCCTGGTGGTGGCCGTCGCCGAGATCGCCAAGCGCAGCACGCTGCTGGGCGCACTGCTGGCCTCCCTCCCGCTGACCTCGCTGCTCGCGATCGTCTGGCTCTATCTGGACACCGGCGATGTCGCCCGCGTGGCCGACCTCGCGGGCAGCATCTTCTGGCTGGTGTTGCCCTCGCTCGCGCTATTCCTGGTGCTGCCGGCCGCGCTCAAGGCTGGATGGGCATTCTGGCCCAGCCTCGCCGCCGGATGCGCCGCGACCGTTGCTGCGTACGGAGCCATGATCTGGGCGCTGGCGACGGCAGGCATTCGGTACTAGGGGTCACACCGGCGGCGATCCGCGCTCTCCGGGCGCTGTACCGGGCCGCTGCAGGGACTGGGCCGGCCCCGCCGGGCGGCGTGGCGCGCGGGTGTAAGGTCGCACCCATGAACCCCACCCTGCCGCTGGCGTTGTACGCGATCACCGCCCTGGCCGAGATCCTCGGCTGCTGGCTGGTCTGGCGCTGGGTCGTGCGCGGCGACAGTCCCTGGCTGCTGGTTCCGGCCGCGCTCGCGCTTGCGCTGTTTGCCTGGCTGCTGACCCTGCATCCGGTCGCGACCGGGCGCGTCTACGCGGCCTATGGCGGCGTCTATGTCGCCATGGCGATCGGCTGGTTGTGGCTGGTCGATGGCGTCCGGCCTTCGGCATGGGACTGGGCCGGCGCGGCACTGGTCCTCGTCGGCAGCGCGGTGATCGTGATCGGCGGATGGCAACGCGCCTGAGCGCCACCGGTGCCTTGGGTCACCGGAGCGAGGCCCTTGAGCCTGCTCCCGATCGAACGCCTTCAGGCCACGGGATTCACGGCGCGAGCGCGCGCCGGTACGCGTTGGCCATCGAGGCGCCGAAGCAGCAGCAGACGATGCGCGATGGGGCTTGCCCCGACGCGAGCCAGTTGCGCATTTCCCGCACCGCGATCGCCACGGCCGCGTCCACCGGATAGCCGTACACGCCGCAACTGATCGCCGGGAACGCGATGCTGCGCAACTCGTGCTCGCGCGCGAGCCGCAGGCAGGCGCGATAGCAGCTGGCGAGCCGATCCGGCTCGCCATCGTCGCCGCCCTCCCAGACCGGCCCGACGGTGTGGATCACGTGGCGGGCCGGCAACGCGAAGCCGGGCGTCAGCCGCGCCTCGCCCGTGGGGCAACGCACGCCCGGCCGCAGTTCCGGCAGTGCGCGGCAGGCGCGCAGCAGTCCCGGACCCGCGGCGCGATGGATCGCGCCGTCAACGCCGCCACCACCGAGCAGGGCCTCGTTGGCGGCGTTGACGATCGCGTCGACCGCCAGCGTCGTGATGCCGCCCTCGATGACCTCGATCGGCGCGGCAGGTCCCGTGCTCATGGCCCGATGCCAGCGGTTTCCGCGAGCGGCGCGCGCCGCAAGCGCAGCGCATTGGCCACCACCGACACCGACGACAGGCTCATCGCCAACGCGGCGACCATCGGGCTCAGCAGCAGGCCGAAGGCCGGGTACAGGACGCCGGCGGCGAGCGGCACGCCGAGCGCGTTGTAGAGGAACGCGAAGCCCAGGTTCTGGTACATGTTGACCACCGTGGCCCGCGAGATCTCGCGGGCGCGGACGATGCCCTTGAGGTCGCCCTTGACCAGCGGCACCTGCGCGCTGGACATCGCCACATCGGTGCCGGTGCCCCTGGCGATGCCGACGT
>CAZTNB010000119.1:6647-9238 GCA_964614825.1 uncultured Gammaproteobacteria bacterium | reverse complement strand
GCTCCAACGCTCGTTGTCCGGGCAATTGACACTTTCTGCATCGGCAAGTGACGCGGATAGCCGCGCGGTCGCGCGATGGCGACCGTGCCGGTCGCAGCGCCTAACGCCCGCGCGCGCGCCGCGCCTTCGGCTTGGCCTCGACCGAATTGGCCGGTTCCACCGCGCGCACCGTGCCCAGCGTCGGCGCATCGTCGCCGTGCAGCTTGAGCAGCGATTCCATCAGCTGCTCGTCGGCGCTCGAGCACACGCCCAGCAGCACGGCCTCGTCGCAGCCCTCCGCGGCGACGTAGGCGTGGCCCATGTTGGAATCGATGTACACCGACTCGCCTTCGCCCAGCACGATGGTGTCGTAGAACTCGGTGTGCACCTCGACCTTGCCGGCGAGCACGTGGATGTACTCCTCGCCGGGATGGCGCACCAGCTCGCCGAACTCGCCGATGCTCTTGGCGCGGACCTTGGTCAGCACCGGGATCATGCGCTTGCGGCGCAGTTCGGGGCACAGGTAGTAGTAGTCGTAGTTCGGGGTATTGACCCGGATCGCGTCGCTGATGCGGCCGATGCTGCGGCGCGCGGTCACCGCGGCCTCGGCGGCGCCGTCCTGCTCGGCGAACAGTTCGGACATGCGGATGTTGAGGCGCTGGCTCAGCTGCTGCAGCTTGTCGTAGGTCAGCGAGAGGCGGTCGTGCTCGACCTTGGACAGGGTCGAGAGCGGGATGCCGCAGCGCTCGCTCATCTCCTTGAGCGTCCAGCCGTTGCGCGCCCGCAGGGAGCGCAGGAGGCTGCCGATGGTGCGGTGCTGCGACTTCATGGGCTCAGGGCTCCTGCAGGAGGGGTGGACCGGCGCGCCTGGATCGACCGCGCTGCCCGCGCGAGTGGTGGTCGCCCGGGCCTTTCGGCACATGATCCCGCGTCGTGCGATGCCTGACCATCCGGGTTGACAATTCTCCAATCAGGATCATTATTGCAGAATTGGCAACTGGCGCGCAGCGGGGCGTACCCGCCCGCGCCCGACCCGCCGGCGCAAACACGCCCTGCGGCAACCGATCAGGAGACACCGTCATGCGTTCTCATGCAGCTTGGGTGGCCTTGTTGGGCGCACTGTGGATCCTGCCGGCCGCGGCCCAGCAAGCAACGCCACCCGCAGCCCCCGCCACCGAAGCGGTCGCCTCGGAGCCAGCGGCCCCGGCCCCGGCAGCCGAGGTCGCGCCGGCGCCGGCCCCCGCCGCCACCGCGGCCCCCGCGACCCCGGTGCTCGACCGCGCCGACCTCGATGCCTGGCTG
Organism: uncultured Gammaproteobacteria bacterium; assembly: GCA_964614825.1. Taxonomy (GTDB): domain Bacteria; phylum Pseudomonadota; class Gammaproteobacteria; order Xanthomonadales; family Ahniellaceae; genus JAGOEZ01. Next base: position 7,957 of record CAZTNB010000119.1, on the reverse strand, counting down.
GATGGATTCCTGCCCTACGCGCTCGAGCGTGGCGACATCCCCGGCGCCGTCGTGGTCATCGTCAAGGATGGACAGGTCCTGTTGCAGCGCGGTTTCGGCTATGCCGACGTCAAGGAACGCAAGCCGGTCGATCCGGAAACCACGCTGTTCCGCCCGGGCTCGGTCTCCAAGCTCTTCACCTGGACCGCGGTCATGCAGCTGGTCGAGCAGGGCAAGCTCGACCTCGACGCCGACGTCAACCAGTACCTCGACTTCGAGATCCCGCCGCTCGACGGCGCGCCGGTCACCCTGCGCAACGTCATGACCCACACCTCGGGCCTGGAGGAAACCGCGCGCGCGCTGATCATCAGCGACCCGGCACAGCTCCCCACGCTGGAGCAGTCGCTCAAGTACTGGATCCCGACCCGCATCTTCGCCCCCGGCACCACGCCGGCCTACTCGAACTACGCGACCGCGCTGGCCGGCTACATCGTCGAGCGCGTGTCCGGCCTGTCCTTCGACGACTACATCGACCAGAACCTGCTGCAGCCGCTCGGGATGCAGCATTCGAGCTTCCGCCAGCCGCTGCCGGAAGCGCTGCAGCCGCTGATGTCCAAGGGCTACAAGTCGGGCAGCGACGAGGCGCAGCCCTACGAACTGGTCGGCCCGGCGCCGGCAGGCAGCCTCGCCGCGACCGGTGCCGACATGGGCCGCTTCATGATCGCGCACCTGGCCGACGGCGCCTTCGGCACCGCGCGCATCCTGCGCGAGGAGACCGCGCGGCAGATGCACGGCACGCCCTCGCAACTACTGCCGCCGCTCAACAGCATGATGCTGGGCTTCTACCAGACCGACATCAACGGCCACCGCGCGATCGCCCACGGCGGCGACACCCAGTGGTTCCACAGCGACCTCAACCTGTTCCTGGACCAGGGCATCGGCATCTTCATCTCGATGAACAGCGGTGGGCGGGAAGGCGCGTCCGGCGTGATCCGCAACGAGCTCTTCGAGCGCTTCGCCAACCGCTACCTGCCCGGGCCGATCGCCGAAGGCGAGGTCGACGAGGAGACCGCCAAGGCGCATGCACGCGAGGTCGCGGGCCGCTACGAGGTCAGCCGCCGCTCCGATACCGGCTTCGTCGCCCTGGCCGGCCTTGCGGGCCAGGCCCAGATCATCGCCAACGAGGACGGCACGCTGAGCGTGCCGATGCTGCTCGACATCAACGGCCAGCCGCGCAAGTGGCGCGAGATCTCGCCCTACCTGTGGCGCGACGTCGACGGCAACGACCGCCTCGCGGTCAAGGTCGAGAACGGCCGCGTCACGCGCTTCGG
>CAZTNB010000119.1:0-6547 GCA_964614825.1 uncultured Gammaproteobacteria bacterium | reverse complement strand
CTGGGCTGCCTGTCGATCCTGTGGGTCGGCGCGGTCTTCAGCATGATGGGCTACACCGCCAACTACTGAGACATCCCGTCGCGCCGCGCCACCGGACGGTGGCGCGGCCATTGCCTGGCCGACCCCGGAGAGCCGCTTGAACGCAGCGCGGAGGATCACGCTCGAAGCGCGCAACGAGTCGCTGAAACTGGCGGCGCCGTTCCGCATCGCCGGCTACGTGTTCGAGCACGTGCCGGTGACGCTGGCGACCTTGCACGACGGTGCCGCGCGCGGACGCGGCGAAGCCGCCGGCGTCTACTACCTCGGCGACCAGCCCGAGGCCATGCTCGCCACCATCGAGACCCTGCGCGGCGAGATCGAAGCGGGCCTCGACCGCCAGGCCCTGCAATCGCTGCTGCCGCCCGGCGGCGCCCGCAACGCGCTCGACTGCGCGCTGTGGGAACTCGAGGCCCAGCGCGCCGGGCAACCGGTGTGGAAGCTCGCCGGCATCCAGGCGCCGCGGCCCCTGCTCACCACCTTCACCCTCGGCGCCGACACGCCGGCAGCGATGGCGCGCGGTGCGCAGGGCTTCCACCATGCGCGCGCGCTCAAGCTCAAGCTGACCGGCGAGCTCGAGCTCGACATCGAACGCGTGCGCGCGGTGCGCGCGGCGCGTCCCGAGGCCTGGATCGGCGTCGACGCCAACCAGGGCTATCGCGCGGCGGCGCTCGGCACCCTGCTCGCCGCCCTGGTCGACGCCCGCGTGGCGCTGCTCGAACAACCCTGCCCGCGCGGCTGCGAGGCCGACCTCGACGGCATCGACCACGCCATCCCGATCGCCGCCGACGAGAGCGTGCAGGGACTCGACGAGATCGAGGCCCTGCGCGGCCGCTACGACGTGGTCAACATCAAGCTCGACAAGTGCGGCGGGCTCACCGAGGGCCTGCTGATGGCCGCGGCCGCGCGCCGGATGGGACTGCGGGTGATGGTCGGCAACATGGTCGGCACCAGCCTGGCGATGGCGCCGGGCTTCGTGCTGGGCCAGCACTGCGACGTCGTCGACCTCGACGGCGCGCAGTTCCTGCAGCGCGATCGCACGCCCGGCGTGCGCTACGTCGATGGCCACATCGACTGTCCCGATGAAGTCTGGGGTGCGCCGGGCACCGGCGCATGAACGCGGTGGCGGCGCGCGGCGCGGGCGGCGACTGGCTGGGGCAGCCGCGCGGCCTCAGCATCCTGTTCCTGACCCAGATGTGGGAGACCTTCTCCTTCTACGGGATGCGCGCGCTGCTGGTCTACTACATGACCAAGCAGCTGCTGCTGGGCCAGCAGCAGGCCTCGCTGGTGTACGGCGTCTACACGGCGATGGTGTACTTCACCCCGATCGTCGGCGGCGTGGTCTCCGATCGCTGGCTGGGGCGGCGGCGCGCGGTGATCCTCGGCGGCAGCGTGATGGCGCTGGGCCACTTCCTCATGGCCTTCGAACCGGCGTTCTATTTCGCGCTGGCGGCGATCGCGCTGGGCAACGGACTGTTCCTGCCCAACCTGCCGAGCCAGATCGACGGCCTCTACGCCGCGCAGGACCCGCGCCGCGGTTCGGCCTACAACGTGTACTACGTCGGGATCAACGTCGGCGGACTGCTGGCGCCGCTGGTGTGCGGCACGCTGGGCGAGGTGTACGGCTGGCACTGGGGCTTCGGCGCGGCCGGCATCGGCATGCTGGCGGGGCTCGCGATCTACGTCCTCGGCGGGCGTCACCTGCCGCCGGAGCCCGTGCGTGCGCGCGCGGCGCCGGCAGAGACCGCGCCTGCCGCCGACGCGCCGGCCGGGGGCGGGTTGCGCCGCATCGCCTGGGTCCTGCTCGCGGTCGGCCTGTGCGTCGTGGTGTTCCGCGGCGCCTACGAGCAGACCGGCAACACCATCGCGCTGTGGGCCGACAGCGGCGTCGACCGCTCGGTCGGCGCCGGCTTCTCGATCCCGATGACCTGGTTCCAGGCCCTCAATCCACTGCTGGTGATCGTGCTGACGCCGTTGTTCGTGGCCCACTGGACGCACCAGGCCGCGCGCGGCCGCGAGCCCGCGCCGGCGCGCAAGATGGCGCTCGGTGCACTGGGCGTGGCCGCGGCCTACGCGATGCTGGCCGCGGTCAGCGGCGCGACCGGGCAGGCGCCGGCGAGCTGGATGTGGCTGGCCCTGTTCTTCCTCGTGCTCACCGCCGGCGAACTGTTCATCCTGCCGGTGGGACTGGGCCTGTTCGCCCGGCTCGCGCCCGAGCGCCATCGCGCGACCACCATCGCCGCGTGGTTCTTCGCCGCCTTCGGCGGCAACCTGCTGGCCGGTGCCCTCGGCACCTGGTGGAGCCGCATCGGCCACGCCACCTTCTTCGCCGCGATGGCGAGCCTGGCGACGCTGGCCGCGCTGCTGCTGTGGCTGCTCGACCGGCCCGTGCGGCGGCTCGAATCCCGCGCCGCGGTTGCGACCGGGCAGGGGGTGTCCGGCGCGGCCCCGCGGCTTGATTGACATTTGTCTGAAAGGGATGAGAATGTCCTGATCAGGACATGTGACTCCGATATGGCAAGCAACCGTCCCCTGTACGCCCGGCGCGAGATCCTGCGCGCGGCGGGCCTTGCGGTCCTCTCGGGCGCCCTGCCGGGGCGGCTCCTGGCCGCCGCCCCGCCGCCGCCCCTGCGCAGCTACTCGCGACGCGCGCGCAAGCTGGTCGAACACTCGCTGGTGATCGACATGCTGGCGCCGCTCAAGCTCGACTTCCGCCCCGAGGCTTCCGCCGGGCGGCTCAGCGATGAAGAGGCGGCGCTGTTCCGCGCCAGCGGCATCACCGGCCTGCACAACGCCATCGGCATCGGCGGCCCGGCCGCGTACGAGGAAGTGCTCGCCTTCCTGGCCGCATGGCAGGGCTTCGTCGGCCGCAATGCCGAGCTGTTCTGCCTCGCCGGCACCGTCGCCGACCTCGACCGGGCCAAGGCCCAGGGCAAGCTCGCGGTGATCATGGGCGTGCAGAACGCCGACCACTTCCGCTCGGTGGAGGACGTCAAGGCCTTCCACCTGCTCGGCCAGCGCTGCGCGCAGCTGACCTACAACAGCCAGAACCTGCTCGGCAGCGGCGCCACCGACCGCGTCGACGGCGGGATCAGCGACTACGGCGCGGAGATCATCCAGGCCATGGGCGAGGTCGGCATGCTGGTCGACGTCTCGCACTGCGGCGACCGCACCACGCTCGACGCGATCGAGATCGCCAAGGGCCCGATCGCGATCACGCACTCGAACTGCCGCGCGCTCAACGACCACCCGCGCCTGAAGACCGACGAGGCGATCAAGAAGCTCGCCGCCAAGGGCGGGGTGATGGGCATCACCGGCGTGCGCATGTTCGTGCGCAACGCCGAACCCACCACCATCGAGCACCTGGTCGACCACATCGACCATGTCGCGAAGCTGGTCGGCATCGAGCACGTGGGCATCGGCTCGGACGCCGACCTCGACGGCTACGACGACATGCCGGCCGAGCAGCTCAAGCAGCTGCGCGCCGCCTACAAGGCCAGCTACGCCTTCCGCGACAAGATCGACACCGATGGCTTCGACCATCCGCGCAAGACCTACGAACTGGCCGAGGCGCTGATCCGCCGCGGCTACAGCGACGAACACATCGGCCTGGTGCTGGGCGGCAATTTCCGCCGCCTGCTGGCCACGGCCTGGACCGCAACGCCGGCAACCGCTGCCGCGCCTACCCCGGGGAACTGAAGTCATGAACGCCATGCGCCACGCCGCTTCCACCCGCGCCACGCGGCGCCCGCTGCCGCTCGCGATCCTGCTTGCGCTCGCGGCCTTCGCCACCGCGCCCGCCGGCGCGCAGGACGCGGCCGACGCCGCCGCCGGAGCGGAAGCGAGCGCGCAGGACACCGCCGACGCCACCGCGGAAGTTGCCGCCGATGCCGCGACGGATGCCGCCGCCGCGCCCGCGGCGCAGGACGCCGCCGACCCGGCCGCCGAGCTCGAGGCGGTGATCGTCACCGCGAACAAGCGCGAGCAGGACGTGCGCACGGTCGCGGCCTCGATCACGGTGGTGGACGCCGAGCAACTCGAGAATCTGCAGGCCCGCCAGCTCTCCGACTTCGCCGACTACCTGCCCAGCGTGCAGGTCGTGACCTCGGGTACCCCGGGGCAGACCATCCTCTCGATGCGCGGCATCGCGCCGCTTTCCTCCGGCGCCACGGTCGGGACCTACATCGACGAAGTGCCCCTGGGCTCCAGCGGCGTCTACCAGGCCGCGACCCTCTTCGCGCTCGACCTCCTGCCCTACGACATCGCGCGCGTCGAAGTCCTGCGCGGCCCGCAAGGCACCCTGTACGGCGCGGGCGCGATGGGCGGCCTGCTGAAGTACGTGACCCGCGAGCCCGACTTGACGGAGCGCGAGTTCCGTTTCGGCGGCGGCATCTCCGACGTCGAGAGCGGCGGCGCGCTGGGCAAGAACATCCGCTTCGGCGCCAACGTGCCCTTGTCGGAAGACCAGCTCGGGCTGCGCGTGAGCTACGCGCGCAATTCCATCCCGGGCTACATCGACAACGTGGTCGATGGCGAGCGCAACATCAACACCGGCTCGCAGGAAAGCGGCCGCGCCGAACTGCTCTGGCAGGGCGACTCGGTCCGCATCAGCGTGACCGCGATGGGCCAGGAGATCGACAGCGCCAACAACGCGCTCGTGGCCCTGGATCCCGAAAACCAGGACCCCTTGTACGGCGACCTCGAGAACGAGCTTTTCGTCGACGAGCCCTTCAGCAAGGACATCGACTTCTATTCGGGCACCCTGGAATGGGACCTCGACTGGGCCAACTTCGTCTCCGCCACCGGCTACACCGATACCCAGACCCGCCGCCGCGTCGACACCACCGTGGCCTACGGCAACTTCACCGACCTGGCACTGGGCCTGCCCGAGGGCGGGAGTTCGTACTTCGACAACAACCTGGACCTGCAGAAGTTCACCCAGGAGCTGCGCCTGACCTCGCAGGGCGACGGCCCCTTCGAGTGGATGGTGGGCGGCTTCTACACCCGCGAGACCGGCAACAACACCCAGTTGATCGCCCTCAACCAGCTCGACGGTTCGCCGCTGCCGGCGCCCTTCGACTCCATCGCCGGCGTGCTGGCCGAACTCGAGCTGCCCAGTCGCTACGAGGAGACCGCGGTATTCGCCAACGGCGGCTATCGCTTCACCGACTGGTTCAAGCTCGAAGCCGGCGTGCGCTACTCCGAGAACGACCAGGAGTTCAGCCAGAACGTCACCGCCGGCCTGATCCTGCCGATCGCGGACTCGCCCGGCAGCTCCAGCGACGAGGTGTTCACCTGGAGCCTGGCGCCGCAGTTCCAGCTCGCCGAGGACGTGATGCTGTACGCGCGCGCCGCCACCGGCTACCAGCCGGGCGGCCCCAACGTGGTGGTCACCGGGCTTCCGCCGGTGGTCGATTCGTCGACGCTGACCAGCTACGAGCTGGGGCTCAAATCCTCGTTCATCGACGATCGACTGCTCTTCGACGTGACCGGATTCCGCATCGACTGGGAGGACATCCAGGTCGTGACCCAGGTCAACGGGGTCGGCGGCCTGGTCAACGGCGGCGAGGCGACCAGCCAGGGCGTCGAGCTCTCGGCCGCGTTCAGCGCCACCGAGAACCTGCAGTTCGGCCTCAACGCGACCTACACCGACGTGGAGCTGGACGAGGACTTCCCGACCATCTTCATCGACGCCTCGCCGGCCGTCGTCGAGCTCAATACCGGACTCGCCGGCGACGCGCTGCCGTACGTGCCGCAGCTCGCCTGGTCGGCCACCACGGACTACTACTTCCCGGTCGGCGACCTCAATGGCCACGTCGGCGCCGGCGTGCGCTGGGTCGACAATCGCGTCGCGGGCACCACCGAACGCCAGGTGGTGTACCTGCCCACCGACCCGCCGACGATCCTGGCCGAGACCCTGACGCCGCCGCTGGAGCTCGACAGCTACTACGCGCTGGACCTCTACGCCGATCTGTCCGGCGGCAACTGGACCGTTCGCGCCTACGCGCGCAACGTGACCGATGAGCGCGCCTATTCGACCATCGCGACCGAGACCAACCAGGTGACGGGCGAGATTCCCTACCTGGCCGCGACGCCGATCCAGCCGCGCACGATCGGACTGGAGTTCGACTTCCGCTTCTGATCCCGCGTTCCCCTGCGTCGCGGTCCGGCCGGCGGGTCCCCACCCCCTGCCGCCGGCCGGACCCGGCGCCCTCGAGCGAACCCGGCGAAGCGCACGCCATGCCCCAGCGATCCCACGCCCCCCTGCACGCGGTAGCCGCCCTGCCGCAGCCCTACCTGCTGTACCTGGGCGACACCACCGAGCCCGGCTACGCCAAGACCGCCTTCGGCCTGCGCGACTGGGCCGGCGAACGCTGCGTGGGCGAGTTCGCCAGCAGCGGCGCCACGGTCAGCACCGGATTGCGGCGGATGACGCCCGCCGAGGCCTACAGCGCCGGCGCGCGCGCGCTGGTGATCGGCGTGGCCAATGCCGGCGGCTTCATTCCCGAGC
>CAZTNB010000118.1:0-9292 GCA_964614825.1 uncultured Gammaproteobacteria bacterium | reverse complement strand
CAGCGCCGCGGAACCGGCGTGGTGCGGGCTCGACATCGAGGTGCCGGAGATCAGGCCCACGTTGCCGTCCGCAGTGGGCGGTGCGATGAGCGCGCCAGGCACCGCGACCGAGCGGTTCCAGCGCGAAATGCTCGCCAGCACCGAGACGCCGGGGGCGGTCAGGTCGGGCTTCATCAGCGCGAACGCGTTGGGTCCACGCGAACTGAACGAGGCCATCACGTCGGCCGGCAGCGAGGTCAGCGCGGTCGTCGCACTGATGGTGGCGGCCGCGGTCGGAGGATTGGTGGCGACGTGGGCGGCGACGTTGTTCCAGTCGGCCAGGCGCATCGACCAACTGGTGTTGTTGGCGCCGAGGTTGAGGAAGCCCACGTCGACGAAGATCACGCCGATCGCGCCGGCATTGACCGCGTTGGTGCGGCGCACGCCGCTGCCGCAGGCGCTGGTCACGCCGTCGAGGCGCAGCACCGCGATCGCGCCGGCGAAGGTGCCGGCCGGGAACGCGGTGCAACCGTCGGTGGCGCCGTTGCCGAAGCCCGGGCTCTGGATCAGCCCGCCCGCGGTCGCGCCGGCCGGCCAGGGCACGGCACCGATCGCGATCGGGATGTTCTGGGTGTTGGCCGGCGGCGAGGCCGGCCCGGTCAGGCTGAAGTTGCCGCCGTAGATGCGATTGTGGGTCGAGGCCGCGGTGGTCCCGACCCAGGGCTCCAGGTGCGCGACGGTCGCCGCGGTCGGGCCGCTGTTGCCGGCCGATGCCGCGACGTAGATGCCGGCGTTGTGCGCGGCGAGGAAGGCCAGCGAGTTCGCTTCCACCCACGGCGAGCCGCCGCCGGAGATCGAGTAGTTGATGACGTCGACGATGCCGTCGGCCACGGTCTGGTTGATCGCGGCCAGCGTGGACACGTTCGGGCACAGGCCGTTGCCGGCGGTGTTGGTGTAGCAGACGTCGTAGATGATGAGGTTGGCACGCGGCGCCACGCCGCTGACGATGCTGGCGACGCCGTTGAGGTTGGCATTGCGCCGGTTGCCACCGGCCGTGGTCGCGGTGTGGGTGCCGTGGCCATTCTCGTCCTCGAAGCCGGCCGCCTCGTAGTTCGCCACCGGCGGAACCAGGATCACCGCATCGGTGAAGTCCCAGCCGCCGATCTGCTTGTCGGTGCAGATGTCGCGGCCCGGCACGTGGTTGGGATTGGTCGGATTGCACCAGCCGAGGAAGTTGCCGCTGCCCAGGGGATTGGTGTGGGTGTATCCGTCGATGTCGGTGGCCGCAAGCGACGGGCTGCCGAGGTTGGCGCCGGAATCGATCACGCCGATCACGGTGCCGGCGCCGCGCGTGGCGATTCCGCCGGTCACGCTGCTGCCATCCCAGATCCCGGGCGCGCCGATCAGGGTCGGGCCCACGTCCGTGTCGAGCGCGTACTCGGTGTAGGGCTCGACCAGGCTCACCCGCGGATCGACCGCGATCAGGGCCAGTTCCTCGTCGGTCAGCCGCAGCACCATGCCGTTGAAGGCGTGCTGGAAGCGGAAATCGGGAGCGAAGGGCGCCACCGTGCGGCCAAGGCGGCGGGTCGCGTCGGACAGGAACGCGTCCTGCTCGCGCCGCAAGCGCTCGACGTACGCCGTGGCCGCGGGCGCGGCGACGTCGAGTCGGCCTTCCGCGGTTCTCGGCAGCGACGCCAGCGTGCCGGTCGCGGTGTCCGCCAGCGCCAGGGGGGCGGACTTGAGCCCGATGATGTAGAGCCCCTTGCCAGGCCCGCCAGTGACGACCGAGTTGCCCACCCACTCGTCGGCGGCTGCGGCGACCGACGGCCCGGGGTGGAGCGCCAGCAACGCCAAGGTGGTCATGGCGCCGACTCGCCGCCAGTGACGCAGGATCGTACTGTTCATTGACTCACTCTCCGCGATGGATGCCGATTCGACGTTCGATCGAACGGTTCGCGCTCGAAAACGCGCCGTCGGGTCGAATCTTGGCCGGTACGCCGGAATCTAGCACGCGACCCGTGCGCTGCAAGTGCACGGAATGATGCGACGCATCAATACGGGTCAGTCCGGGTCGGCGGCGAGCGCGGCTTCCACGCGGTCCGGTCGCCGCCACGCGGTATACATGTCCACCACGCGCTGCCGAGCCGCCACCGTGCGCGGATCGCTGGCCGGAAACTGGCCCGAGATCGTGCGCCAGCTGTCCAGGATCAGCGGCTCGGCCTCCTCGAGGCGGCCGTCGAGGTACAGCGCCTTGCCGTAGCCGCCGCGGATCGCCGCCAGTTGCCAATTGCCCGCCGGCAACGCCTTGGTCGCGCGCGGCAGCAGGTCCGCGAAACCGGCGATCGCGCGCGCGACATCGCCGCGGTCGCGCACCACCGAGAGATAGTTGTTCTCGATCAGGACGGTCTCCGGATGGTCGCGGCCGTTGGCCTGCGCGTACAGGTGCGCGGCCTGGCCCAGCAGCACCTCGGCCTTGGCCAGGTCGTTGCGGTCGCGCGCCATCACCGCGAGGAAGCTCAGGGTGCGGATGGTTTCCGGATGGGCCTCGCCCAGCACCGCGCGGCGGCGGTCGTAGACGTCCTGCATCACGCGCTCGGCCTCCTCGCCGCGCTTCTCGGCGCGCAGGGCGATGGACAGGTTGGCACGCATGGTGAGCACGTCCGGATGGTCGGCGCCGAGGATGCGGGTGCGCACGCCGATGACGCGTTCGAACAGCGGGATCGCCTCGCCGTTGCGGCCGCCGTTGCTGAGCGCGGTGGCGACGTGGGCGAGGTAGCGCAGCGTGTCCGGGTGCTCCGGGCCCAGCACCTGCTCGGCGGCCTGCGCGGCCTCGCGGTAGCGCTGCTCGGCCAGCGCGTAGTCGCCGCGCCGCAGCGCCAGGTTGGCCCCGCGCGAGATCAGTTGCAGCACCACCGGATGGGCCGGCCCCAGGCGCGCGCGCTCGGCTTCGTAGGCCTGCTTGATCAGCGTGTCGGCCTCCTCCCATTCGCCCTGCGCCCCCAGCAGGTCGGCGAGGCCGGCGCGGGCGCCGCTGGCCTCGGTGGAGTCCTTGCCGCTGGCGGCTTCGGCGGCGGCGAGGTTCTCGCGCGCCAGCGCCACCGCGCGCTTGCCGTCGCCCAGTTGCGCGGCGAGTTCCGCCGCGGCGCGACGCGCCTCCTCGGCCGAGCCCGGCGCCAGGCCCTGGATCGCGGCCAGGCCCGGCAGCAGCGGCTGCAAGGTGTCCTGCGCCGCCTGGTACTCGCCGCGCTCGGCCAGCACCAGCGCGAGCTCGAGCTCGGCCTGCACGCGGTCGGCGGCGTCGGCCGGCAGTTGCGCCGCCAGCGCGGCGACCGCGGGTTCGAGCAGCTTCTGCGCCTCCTCGAGCAGGCCCAGGCGGCGCAGCGTGCGCCCGAGCAGGGTGCCGATCTGGCCGCGCAGGCGCGGATCCTCGACCAGGCTGGCGTCGAGCTCGCGCCCGGCGCTCTGGAGGGCGTCGGCCAGCCTGACCTCGCGCGCGTTGGCGGTGTCGCCGCGCAGCTTCCACGGATCGGGCGCGGCGATCATGCGTTCGAGGAAATCCTGCGTCGCCCGCGCCCGCGCGCTCTCGGTCTCGGCGGCGACGCGCGCGAGGTCGGCGCGCTCGCGCTGGGCGCTGGCCTCGAGCGCCATCCACGTGGTGCCGACGATGCCGCCGACCAGCGACAGCAGCACCGCCGCCGCCGCGCCCACCACCAGCCGGTTGCGCGCGACGAACTTGCGCAGCAGGTAGACGCGGCTCGGCGGGCTGGCCAGCACCGCCTCGCCGTTGAGGAAGCGGCGGATGTCGGCGGCGAACTCGGAGGCCGAGGCGTAGCGCCGGTCGCGGTCGCGCTCGAGCGCCTTGAGCACGATCCAGTCGAGGTCGCCGCGCAGGTTGCGCGCCAGTGCCGCGGAATCGCTCGACATGGCCTTGCGCCACGCGGTGTCGCCGCCGCGCGGCATCTCGGCCACGCGCCGGCTCGGCGGCTTGATCGGGTACTCGTTGAGCAGCTTCGCCAACTCGGCGTCGGGGGTGCGCGAGATCACCTCGCCCGGGATCGGCAGCTCGTGCGTGACCAGCTTGTACAGGACCACGCCCAGCGCGTAGACGTCGGTGCGGGTGTCGATCGCGCCCGGGTCGCCGCCGGCCTGCTCCGGGCTCATGTAGGCCGGGGTGCCGAGCGGCATGCCGGCGCGCGTGGTGCCGGGTTCGGGGCGCCCGAGCGGATCGAGGCTCTTGGCGATGCCGAAGTCGATCACCTTGACCAGCACCTGGCCCTGGTAGTCGGCCACCAGCAGGTTGCCGGGCTTGAGGTCGCGGTGGATCACGCCCTTCTGGTGCGCGTGCTGCACGCCCTCGCACACCTGCAGGAACAGCTCCACGCGGTGCCGCAGGTCGGTGCCGCGGCGGTCGCAGAACTCGTCCAGCGGCACGCCGGGCACGTACTCCATGGCGAAGTACAGGCGCCCCTCGCCGGTCGCGCCCACGTCCAGCACCTGCGCGATGTTGGGGTGCGACATGCGCGCCAGCAGCTCGCGCTCGGCGCGGAACCGCGACAGCAGCTCCTCGCTGTCGAAGCCGGCCTTGATCACCTTGAGCGCGACCTGGCGCCGCACCGGCGCGGTCTGGTCGGCCAGGTACACCGCGCCCATGCCGCCGGTGCCGATCTGCGCCACCACGCGATAGGGGCCGAGGGTGCGGCCTTGCAGCGAGAAGGGATTGTCGGCGGACTCCGCCGGCCCGGCAGGCACCTGGCCCGGGACCGGCGGCGGCGGCGCGCGGGTGGCGCCGGCATCCTCGCCGGGACCGGCTTGCGCGCCGGCGGCGGGCGGCGGGGTCGTCGCCGGGTCGGGGTCGCGGGGACCGGTCATGCGGGCGGGTTCGTGCCGATGGCGGCATCTTGGCCCCGCGTCCAGGCGGCTGCAAGCGCGGCCGCGCGCCCGGTCCGGGGTAAGCTCGCGCCATGCTCCATGCCCAGATCCACCTCGCCTTGCCGGCCTGGGTGCACGACGCCGTGGATCCGGCGCTGACCTGCCCGGACGACGAGGCCAAGGTGGCGCTGGCGGTGCGGCTGTCGGCGCTCAATGTCGCGCACGGCAGCGGCGGGCCCTTCGGGGCCGCGATCTTCGACGGCCACGGCCGCGTGGTCAGCGTCGGCGTCAACCAGGTGGTGCCGCAACACTGCTCGGTGGCGCACGCCGAGATGATGGCGTTCATGCTGGCGCAGCAGCGCCTGCAGCGCTTCCGGCTCAACGAGGACGGCGGCCGCTACACGCTCGCCAGCAGCGCGCAGCCCTGCTGCCAGTGCTACGGCGCCAGCGTCTGGGCCGGCATCGACACCCTGCTGATCGGCGCCCGCGCCGAGGACGTGATGGCGCTCACCGAGTTCGACGAAGGGCCGCTGCCGGCGGACTGGCGCGGCGAGCTCGAACGGCGCGGCATCGCCGTGCGCCTCGACCTCGGGCGCGAGTCGGCGTGCGAGGTGCTGCGCCGGTACGGCGCCGAGGGCGGCGCCCGCTACTGAGCCCGCGTGCGTGACCGCGCGCACGGACGCGGGGGCCGACGATTGGCTAACTGGTACGACCGTGCTATATCGCGACGGCGACGGCGACGGCCACGCTGCCGCCGCCACCCGATTGCGGTACCCACTACAGAATCCACCACGGCAAGGGGAGCTTCCGTGTCCAATCGCAACTGCAGGCGCAGCGCCTGCCGCCGCCAACCGCTGGCCAGCGCCCTGGCGCTGGTGCTTTCCTCAGGCCTGGCCTGGCCGCTCGCCCACGCCGCGGCCGGACCCGATCCCGACCCCGCGGCCGAAGCCGCCGCCGCCGAGGCGCAAGCGCCGGCCGCGGAAGGCGAGGCCCAGCGCGAGGCCACGGTGCTCGAGGCCACCATCGTCACGGCGCAGGGCCGCGAGCAGGAATTGCAGCGGGTGCCGATCTCGCTGCAGGTGATCGACGCCCGGCTGATCGAGGACACCGCGTCGGTCGACATCGGCGACCTCGACTTCTTCGTGCCGGGCCTGTTCGTCAGCGACGGCAGCCCGACCCAGCCGCGCTACTCGATCCGCGGCATCACCACCGGCGACTTCGGCATCGGCACCGACCCGGCCGTGGGCGTGTACATCGACGGCGTCTACGCCGCGCGCACCGGCGGCGCGTTGCTGGCCTTCAACGACGTCGAGCGGGTCGAGGTGCTCAAGGGCCCGCAGGGCACGCTGTTCGGCCGCAATGCGGCCGCCGGCGCGGTCTCGATCGTGACCCGGCGCCCGGGCAGCGAGTTCGAGGGCAACGCGCGCGGGCGCGTCGGCAACGACGGCCAGTACTACCTCGACGCGCTGCTCAACGTGCCGATCAACGACAGCTCGGCGTTCCGCGTCAGCGCGCTCACCAACCAGGCCGACGGCTGGCTCGAGGACGCCGCCACCGGCGAGGACCTCAACCCCACCGACCAATGGGCGGCGCGCCTGGGCTACCGGCTCGACATCGGCGACTCGACCCAGGCGGTCCTGACCTGGGACCACGAGGAGCTCGACCAATTGGCGCGGCCGGCGATCGGCATCGTGCCGCTCGAGCCCTACCCGTACCTGCCGCCGGTGCCGACCGAGCCCTCGACCTTCCTCGACCCGATCGACGCGCCGGTGTTCAACGACGTGGTCGGCAACGAGGAGTCGCGCGAGTTCGACGGCGTGACCCTGACCATCGACCACACGATGGAGTGGGCGACACTGACCTCGATCACGGCCTGGCGCGGCTTCGACACCGTCAACCGCGAGGACGAGGACGGCACCAACCGCATCAACCTGTACTTCGACACCGCCAACATCGAGGACAACTCCAGCTGGTACCAGGAGTTCCGCTTCGCCGGCGCCACCGGCAGCGTCGACTGGCTCGCCGGCGCCAGCTACTACAGCGAGGACGCCGAGCAGACCAGCGAGACCAACGCCTACACCGACAGCATCGACACCGTGATCCGCAACGTGAACCCGGCGCCCACGCTCGACGGTTCGCTGTTCGGCTTCCTCACCGCGGTGCTGGAGGCCAACGGACTGGAGGCGATCAGCCTGCTCGGCCTGCCGTGGCAGGAGTCGATGTACAACAGCGCCGACTCCAGCGCCTTTGCCGTCTACGGCGACGCCATCTGGCACCTCAACGACCGCACCAACCTGACCTTCGGCCTGCGCTACACCCACGACCGCAAGAAG
Organism: uncultured Gammaproteobacteria bacterium; assembly: GCA_964614825.1. Taxonomy (GTDB): domain Bacteria; phylum Pseudomonadota; class Gammaproteobacteria; order Xanthomonadales; family Ahniellaceae; genus JAGOEZ01. The sequence goes on along the minus strand of CAZTNB010000118.1, from coordinate 2,111 downwards.
TTCACCTGGCTCAACGGCCGCCGCGTCACGCCGCAGCTCGACCTCACCATCGCCGGGCTGGCCAATGCCGGCTTCTTCGACGCCATCGGCGTGCCGCCCGAGACCCTGGACTTCGACGTGGTGTTCGACGTCGGCGCGCTCGAGGGCGTCGAGGTCGAATCCGACGACTCCTGGAACGACCTCAGCCCGCGCTTCGTCATCGACTACGCGCTGGGCGACGACGCGATGTGGTTCGCCTCGGCCACCAAGGGCTACAAGGCCGGCGGCTACAACAGCGTCGAGATCAACTCGTACTTCGACAACGAGGACGTGTGGAACTTCGAGACCGGCATCAAGTCGGAGTTCCCCGACCAGCGCCTGGTGCTCAACGGCTCGGTGTACTACTACGTCTACGACAACCGGCAGTCGATCCGCCTCGACCCGGACTCCAGCGGCGACGGCGTCCCGCAGTACATCGTCGACACCGCCGACGAGGAAGCCTGGGGCATCGACTTCGAGGCGCGCTGGAACCCGACCGAGGCGCTGACCCTGTTCGGCAACTTCGCCTTCATCGACGCCCAGTTCAAGGACAAGATCGCGCCCAGCGGCGCCGACCTTTCCGGCGACCCCACCGGCGAGCCGTACCTGTCCTCGGCGATCGGCGGCAACTACGTCTGGACCCTGCCCGGCGGCAGCACGCTGGTGTTCTCGGCCCTGTACGGCTATCGCGGCGCCGCGCGCTGCAATTCCGACTCCACCACCCAGGGCAGTTGCCAGGTGAGCCCGAACTTCGACGTCGGCGAGTCGCAGGGCCGCACCGACGCGCGCCTGGGCTGGACCTCGGCGAAGGGCAACTGGGGCGTGGCGATGTACGGCAACAACGTGTTCGACGACCAGTACGTGGGCGGGGTCAACAACATCACCGCCAGCACCTTCGGCACGCCGTTCGCCAGCATCACCGAGCCGCGCCGCTACGGGCTGGAGGTCTGGGCCGGCTTCTAGGCCCGCGACGCCCGGGCCCGGCGGGCGGTTAGCATGCCGCCATGGAAACCGCCGCCGACCCGGGCCTGCTGTTGTGGTGCCGCGCGGGCTTCGAGCCCGAATGCGCGCAGGAGATCCAGCAGCGCGCGGCCGCGGCCGGCCAGGCCTGCGCCGTGCGCACCGAACGCGGCAGCGCCGTGGTGCGCTGCCTGCCGCTCGACGGCGCGCTGGCGGCGCCGCCCTGGCGCTCGCTGATCTACGCCCGCGCGGTGCTGCGGGTGCTGGGCGAACTGCGCGACCTCGATCCGAAGGACCGGCTGGGGCCGGCGCTGGAAATCGCCGGCCGCGCCGGCGCCACCTATGCCGAGGTCTGGGTGGAGGCGCCCGACAGCGAGGGCGGCGAGGACCTGCGCGGCCTGGCCCGTGGCCTCGAGGCCGCCGCGCTGGCCGCCATGCGCAAGCGCGGCCTGCTCGACCGCGCTGCGCCGCAGCGCCTTCACCTGTGCCTGGCCTCGGGCACCGCAATGACCGTCGCCAGCGCGCGCATCGCCGACTCGGCGCCGTGGCCCGGCGGCATCCCGCGCCTGAAGCTGCTGCGCGAGGCGCCCAGCCGCTCGGCGCTCAAGATCGAGGAGGCGTGGCTGGTACTGCTCGACGAGGCCGAACGCGCGGCGTGGCTGCGGCCCGGGATGGCTGCGGTGGACCTCGGCGCCGCGCCGGGCGGCTGGACCTGGCAACTCGCGCGCCGCGGCCTGCGCGTGACCGCGATCGACAACGGGCCGCTCGCCCCGCACGTGCTGGCGATGGACGGAGTCGAGCACCTGCGCGCCGACGGCTTCCGCTACCGGCCGCGCAAGCCGGTGGACTGGGTGGTGTGCGACATGGTCGAGCAGCCGGTGCGCGTCGCGACGCTGATGGGCGAGTGGCTGGCCCAGGGCCACGCCCGCGCCGCGCTGTTCAACCTCAAGCTGCCGATGAAGAAGCGCTGGGAGGAAACCGTGCGCTGCCTCGGCGTGCTGCGCGAGGCCGCGCCCCGCCACGAATTCCGCGCCCGGCAGCTCTACCACGACCGCGAGGAGATCACCGTCGTCGCCCTCCCATCGTAGGAGCACATCCCATGCGCGACCGCGGGAGGCCTCCGGCGGCCTGGC
>CAZTNB010000117.1:0-9508 GCA_964614825.1 uncultured Gammaproteobacteria bacterium | reverse complement strand
GTCGACCACGGTCACGCCCGGCGCCGCCACCCGCTCGCCCAGGCGGCCGCTGAAGGCCGACAGCCCCTTGCGGTTGAAGTCGCCCTCGAGGCCATGGCCCACCGCCTCGTGCAGCAGCACGCCGGGCCAGCCCGGCCCCAGCACCACGGTCATGGTGCCGGCCGGCGCCGGCACCGCCTCGAGGTTCACCAGCGCCTGGCGCACCGCCTCGCGCGCGAAACCGCGCGCGGTGTCGTCGGCGAACAGGCGCTCGTAGCCATGGCGCCCGCCGCCGCCGGCGCTGCCCTGCTCGCGGCGGCCATTGGCCTCGGCGATGACCTGCACGTTGAAGCGCACCAGTGGCCGCACGTCGCCGGCCAGCACGCCGTCGCTGGCCGCGACCAGCACGGTGTCGAGGGTGGCGGCGATGCTCACCATCACCTGGCGCACGCGCGGATCGAGCGCGCGCGCGTAGGCGTCGATCTCGCGCAGCAGTTCGACCTTGCGCCCGGCCGGCAGCGAGTCCACCGGGTCGGACGGCGCGTACAGCGCGGCGGGCGCGCGCGCGACCAGCGCCAGCGCGCCGTGGTCGGCGCCGCTGCGCGCCACGGCGCGCGCCGCGCCCGAGGCCTCCACCAGCTGCGGCAGCGCGATCTCGTCGGAGTAGGCGAAGCCGGTCTTCTCGCCGCTGATGGCGCGCACGCCGACGCCCTGCTCGATGGCGTGGGTGCCGTCCTTGACGATGCCGTCCTCCAGCGACCAGGACTCGTAGCGCGAATGCTGGAAGTACAGGTCGGCGCGGTCGATGCCGCGCCCCATCAGGCGGCCGAACACGCGCTCGAGGTCGCCGGCGCCCAGGGCGGCGGGTTCGAGCAGGCGGGCGGTGGCGAGGCTCAGGGCCTGGGTCATGGCATTCCGGACTTGGGGACGCGGGCGCCGCGTCGGGGCAGGAGATGGCGGCGGCAGGCCCGGTACACAAGCGCCGCCGTCGCGCGCAGTGTAGCGCGCCGGCCGTTCAGCCCTTGTCGGGCGGCGCGCCCGGCCCGCGGGCCAGCAGCACGATGTCGGGCTTGTCCCAGCTGCCGGTGACCTTGTAGCGCGCCGCGCCCATGCGGTTGATCGGATCCTTGAGCACGCCCTGCGCGACCAGGCCGGCGGCGACGCCGACCGGCCCCGCGGCCAGCGCGCCCACCACCGGCAGCACGCCGCCCAGGCGCGGCGTCACCAGCAGTTCCTGGTCGTAGTCGCGCCCGGCGAGGCCGGTGCGGCCGCTCACCAGGATGTCGGCCGAGGGCCCGCGCAGCAGCAGGTTGGTGGTGTAGGCATTGCCGCCGCGCAGCTCGAACTGGCCCTCGACCGCGTCGAAGGTCAGGCCGCTGGCGAACAGGTCGCTGAAGTCCAGGCTCAGGCGCCGCGGCACCTCGCTCAGGTTGAGCAGGCCGAACAGGCGCCCGGCGCCCGGGTCCACCTGCACGATGCGTCCACGGCCCACCTTGAGCTCCAGCCCGCCGTCGATGCGCGCCAGGCTGAACTGCGAGGGCGTGCCGGCCCAGCTGCCCTGCACGCGGGCGAAGGTCTGGCCACCCTCGACCACGCCCACGTAGCCCAGCGAGTCGAGCATGCTGCCGAGGCTCTCGGCGGTGAAGGTCACGTCCATGGTGGTGCGCTGGCCGCCCCGGCCGACGACCCAGTCGCCGCGCGCGCGCAGCTCGAGGTTGGGCGAATTGGCCTCGATGCGCTCGAGGTGCATGCCGGCGCCCTGCGGATAGGCCTCGATCCGGATCTCGCCCAGCTCGGCCAGGCCCAGGCGCGCGTCGCGCGCCCAGAAGTGGAGCGGCGGCAGCGAGCCCGGGTCGATTTCGGCGGGCGGCGCGTCGGGCGGCGCATCGGGCAGGTGCAGGCGCTCGAACTGCGCGGTCACGCCCTGGCGGGTGCCCAGCGGCATCTCGATGCGACCGACCGCGGCGGCGCCGTCGAGCACCAGTTCGGTGCCCTGGGCATCGCTGCGCCCGGCGATGCGCATCGCGCCGAAGCGGCGCGACCAGGCCACCAGGTCGCCGACCTCGAGGTCGAGGTCCGCCTCGGTGCCGGAGGCGACGCCGGCGCCGCCCAGCGCCAGCCAGGCCTCCAGGTCCAGCTCGGCGAGGTCGCCGTGCAGCACGAAGCCGGCCTCCGGCAACGCGGGCGTGGCGCTGCGGCCGAAACCCAGCGCCGCGGCCGCGCTCGCCCCGGGCCCGGGCAGGCGCGCGCGCGCGCTGACCACCTTGCCGTAGCGGATGTCGAGCATGCCGCCGCTGCCCGGCACGTCGACCTCGACCCGCAGGTCGCGCGCCTCCGCGGCCGGCTTGGCCAGCGGCGCCGGCAGGCGCACGGCCATGCCGCGCAGGTCGGAATCCAGGGTCAGGCGCGCGCGCTGGTCGCCGGCCTTGGGCACGCTCAGGCCCACGTCCCACTGCGCCGTGCCGGGCAGCAGCGGCACCAGCAGCGCGAGTTCGGGAAAGCCGTGCAGGATCGTCGCCGCCGGCAACTCGCCGCGCAGGCTCGCTTCCAGCGCGTGCGCCGGATCGACCACGAACTCGCCGCTGGCGATGGCGAAGTTGGCCGGATCGCGGTCCAGGATCACGGCCAGGTCGTCGGCGACGAAGCCCTTGTCGCTGAACCGCACGCGGCCCTTGGCGCGATCCATCGCGATGTCCCAGGTGCTGCTGCGCAAGTCGGCGTCGTCGAGGTCGGCGACCCCGGACAGGCGCCCTGGCGGCGCGCCGGCCCCCAGCGGCAGTTCGAGGTCGAAGTCCAGCGTTGCCGTGCCGCCGATGCCCAGGCCCACGAGGTAGGCACCCGCCGTGTCGCGGATCGGGCTCTCGCGCAGGAAGCGCAGCAGCTCGGGCCCGCTGCCCGCGCCCTCCACCGCCAGCGCCAGCACCGGCTGGCCGAAGTGCGCGATGGTGGCGCGCGCGCTGCTGGCCTCGAGGCCGAGCACCCGGCCGCCGTCCGCCTGCACGTCCATGCCATCGTTGACGAAGTCGGCGCGCACGTGGCCGATGCGCGCCGCCGGCCAGCGGCGATGGTAGTCGAGGTCCACGTCGCCGAAGTCCGCGCCGGCCTCGAAGCGGCCCTGCGCCGCCTTGAACGGCCAGTCGTCGAGATCGCCGTAGACGATGGCCTGGCCCGACAGCATGCGCCCGCCGAGCAGGCCGCGATCGAGCCATTCGCGCGTCGTCACCGGCATCACGTTGAGGGGCCAGAACTGCCGCGCCGCGGTGATGCGCCCGGCGCCGATGGCGACCGCCGCGTCGAGATGCGGCTTGCTGCCCGCGGGATCGAGCTGCAACGCGACGCGGGCGCGGGCGGAGAAGCCGTCGCCGGCGAAATCCAGGCCGGTCGCCTCGACACGCCAGCCCTCGGCCGTGCGGACCGCGCCCAGCGTGGCGCCAGCCAGGCGCGCCTCGATCGGGGCGCCGAACACATAGGGAAAGTCGAGCTGCAGGGCCTGGTCGGGATCCAGCACCCAGACCATGGCCGCCTCGTCCGCCAGCAGCGTGCCCGACAGCGCGCTGAATCCCGGCGTCTTGCGCGCCGGGTGCAGCGACAGGTCCTCGACCCGGCTGCTCAGCGTCCACTCGCCGCCGGCGCCGCGCCCGGCCACCAGGCGCTCGAGCGCGCCGCGCGGCGAGGTTTCGTACAGCGGTGCGCGCACCCGCGCCGGGAGGAAATCGCCCAGGGCCAGCGGCGCGGCCCAGCGGCCGAGGTCGATGCGCTGCGCCTCCAGTGCGTAGGCGCGCGCCGCCGGCGCGCCGGCGGCCACCAGCGACAGGTGGGTCGCGCGGCCGCGGCTGCGGCGCTCGCCCACGTCGAGGCGCCAGCCCTCGACGCCGCGGCGCCAGCGCACCGACAGCTCGCTGTCGTCGAGGCTGGCGCGCGGCTCGATCGACTCGCCGCTGGAGAACTCGATCGGCACGACGCCGCGCAGGGCCAGCGCGTGCGGGGCCAGTTCCACCTGCACCGACGCCGGGCCGCGGTCGAACTCGGCCCAGGCGCGCAGGTCGACGGTGCCGGACACCGGCGCGATGCCGGCCATGGGCCAGGTGCCGAGCCAGTCGGCCGGGGCCAGGCCCTGCCCTGCCGCATGGCAGCGGCGCAGCGCCGTGCCCCGCAGCTCGCAGGCGAACCGCAGCGGCGCGCCCGCGGCGCGCGCCCAGGCCAGGCCGCCGACGCGGCGCGCGCCGCGCTCGCTGGCGTAGCGCAGGTCCATGCGCTCGAGCACCAGCGTGCGGCCGCTGGCGGCGTCGCGCAGGCTGACGTGGGCTTCGCGCAGGTTGAGGCTGCCGAGGTCGAGCAGCGCGTCCAGCCCGGGCACCGAGCCGGTGGCGTTGGCCTGCGCGCGGCCGAGCCGCGCCACCTGCAGGCCGCCGTCGCTGCGCCGCACCAGGTCGAGGTCGAGCCCGAGCAGGCGGAACTCGCTGAACGAGACGTTGGCCTTGAGCCAGGCGTAGAAGTCGATCGCGAGTTCGGCGCTGTCGATCCGGAACGGCTGGCCGCTGCCGCCGGGCCGCTCGATCTGCACGTCGCGCAGGTGGAACACCGGGCCGACCACGGTCCAGCGACCGGTCAGCGCGCCGATCGTGACCGGCCGCCCCATCCGCGCGGACAGGAAGTCCTGCACCTTGTGCGGATGCGCGACCACCCAGGGCAGCGCCAGGCCGGCGCTGCCGACCACCAGCGCCATGCCGATCACCACCACCGCGACGGTGGCCTTGAGCAGCAGGCCGATGCGGCGCCAGCGCCGCTGCCGCGGCGTGAGCGGCACGTGGGTCACGGCCGCCCTCGCGAGGGGATCGGGTTCATGGCGCCGGGCGCGGCCTGGGCGTCAGGCCGCGCGGCATCGGCACGCGGACGGGGTCCGGTGTGCGGGTCGCAGCGCATCGCGGGTCATAGCAGAACCACGTCGTATTGCTCCTGCGAATACTGGTCCTCGGCCTGGAAGCGGATGGTCTTGCCGACGAAGGCCTCGAGCTCGGCGAGCGCCGCCGATTCCTCGTCCACGATCCGGCTCACCACCTTGGGCGCGGCCAGCACCAGCAGCTTGGCCGCCTCGAACTGGCGCACCGCGCGGGTGATCTCGCGGAAGATCTCGTAGCCGACGGTCTCCGCGGTCTTCTGGCTGCCGCGGCCGGCGCAGGCGCTGCACGGCTCGCACAGCTGCCGCTCGAGGCTCTCAGTGGTGCGCTTTCGCGTCATCTCAACCAGGCCCAGCGGTGACATCTCGTAAACCGTGGTCTTGGCGTGGTCGCGGGTCAGGGCCTTCTCCAGCGTGCGCAGCACCTGGCGCTTGTGCTCCTCGTCGGTCATGTCGATGAAATCGATGATGATGATGCCGCCGAGGTTGCGCAGCCGCAGTTGCCGCGCGGCCGCCTGCGCCGCCTCGAGGTTGGTGCGGTACACCGTCTCCTCGAGGTTGCGCGTGCCGAGGAAGCCGCCGGTGTTGACGTCGATGGTCGTCATCGCCTCGGTCTGGTCGATGATCAGGTACCCGCCGGACTTGAGCGGCACCTCCTTCTTCAGCGCGCGCTGGATCTCGTCCTCCACGCCGTAGAGGTCGAAGATCGGGCGCTCGCCCGGGTAGTGCTCGATGCGCTCGGCCAGCTCCGGCACGAACTGGCGCGCGAAGGCCAGCGTGCGGTCGTAGGTCTCGCGCGAATCGATGCGCACCTTCTCGACGTCGGTGCGCATGAGGTCGCGCACCGCGCGCAGCGGCAGCGACAGGTCCTCGTAGATGCGCTCGCCCACGCGCGAGCCCTCGATCCCGGCCTGCACCGACTCCCACAGCTTGTTGAGGTAGGCGACGTCGTCGGCCAGCGCCTCGGCGCTCTGCCCCTCGGCGTTGGTGCGCAGGATGTAGCCGTTGGGCCGCGCCGGGTCCTGCAGCGCGCTGACCACGTCCTTGAGGCGCTGGCGCTCGGCCTCGTCCTCGATGCGGGTGGAGACTCCCAGCACGCGGCTGCCGGGCAGCAGCACCAGGTAGCGCGAGGGCACCGACAGGTGCGTGGTCAGGCGCGCGCCCTTGGTGCCGATCGGGTCCTTCACGACCTGCACCACGATCTCCTGGCCGTCGCGCACCAGTTCGCCGATCGGCGGCGTGGCGCCGTTGCCGCCATTGCCGCCCTCGCCGCCCTCGGCCTCGGCGCCCGGCGTCTTGACGATGTCGGAGGCATGCAGGAAGGCGGCGCGGTCGAGGCCGATCTCGACGAACGCGGCCTGCATCCCGGGCATCACCCGCGACACGCGGCCCTTGTAGATGTTGCCGAAATAGCCGCGGCGCGAGGCGCGCTCGATGTGCACCTCCTGCAGCATGCCGTTTTCGATCTTGGCCACGCGGGTCTCGCGCGGGGTCACATTGATGAGGATCTCTTCGGACACGGGGCGGGCCTGGATGGCATTCTGCCGCCAGCTTATCGCGGGAGGCTCGGGCGCGGGCCGGTCCGGCGCCCCCGCCTCATCCTGCATTCACCCGGGAAGGTCCCGCGGGCGCGCCGGTGCGGCGCGCCGGGCCAACGCCCCCGCCACGAGCGCGCCCGGACGCGGCGACGGGGAACGGAAACCTAACGCTGCGGCGACAAGCCGAACTCGCGCAGCAAGCCGTCGGTCTCGTGCAACGGCAGGCCCATGACCCCGCTGTAGCTGCCTTCGAGGTGCTCGATGAAGGCCGCGGCGCGGCCCTGGATGGCGTAGGCGCCGGCGCGGCCCATGGGCTCGCCGGAGGCCACGTAGGCGGCGATCCGCGCCGGCTCGAGGCGGGCGAAGCGCACGCGCGACACGCAGACGCGCTCGGCCTCGCGGCCGCGGTCGACGCAGCACACCACCGACAGGGCCAGGTGCGTGCGGCCGGACAGCGATTCCAGCATGCGCGTCGCGTCGGCCGCGTCGGCCGGCTTGCCGAACACGGTGTCGCCCAGCACCACCTCGGTGTCCGCCGCGATCACCACCGCGCCCGGCGCACCCACCACCTGCAGCAGGCCGGCGCCCGCCTTCTCGCGCGCCACGCGGCGCACGTAGTCCTCGGGCGGCTCGCCCGGCTGCCGCACCTCGGGCACGTCGAGCTCCAGCACGCTGAAGGCGTAGCCCAGTTGCTCGAGCAGCTGCCGGCGACGCGGCGATTGCGAGGCGAGGAACAGCATGGCCGGGCATTGCAGTGGCGGTCGTTCCACCCTAGCACCCTCGCCCCGGCATGTTTCAATAGGGCCATGCCGGCGCATCTCGACATCGCCCTGCTGATCTGTGCCGGACTGGTCGCGTTGGGGATCGTGACCAGCCTGCTGTCGTTCCGCTTCGGCGCGCCGCTGCTGCTGGTGTTCCTGCTGCTGGGCCTGTCCGCCGGCGAGGATGGCGTGGTCGGCATCCCCTTCGACGACGCCGGCGTCGCCTACACGATCTGCACCGTCGCGCTGGCGCTGGTGCTGTTCGATTCCGGCTGCGGCACCAGCCTCGCCAGCTTCCGGCTCGCGGCGCGCCCGGCCCTGGCCCTGGCCACGCTGGGCGTGGCCCTGACCGCCGTGCTGGTGGCGCTGCCCGCGCGCTACCTGCTGGGCATGGACTGGATCACCGCCCTGCTGCTCGGCGCCATCGTCAGCTCCACCGACGCGGCCGCCGTGTTCTTCCTCCTGCGCGTGGGCGGGGTCGAGGTGCGCGACCGCGTGCGCTCCACGCTCGAGATCGAATCCGGCAGCAACGACCCGATGTCGATCTTCCTCGCCCTCGTCCTGCTCGGCCTCGCCACCCACGCCGGCGCGCTGGCGGCGGACTGGTCGCTGGCCTGGCGCTTCCTGCACCAGATGGGCGGCGGCCTGCTGCTCGGGCTCGCCGGCGGCTACGGCATCGGTGCGGCGCTGGCGCGCCTCAAGCTCGAGCGCGAACTGCTGCCGCTGCTGGCGCTGAGCCTGGCGCTGTGCCTGTTCGCGCTCGCCAACCTGGCGGGAGGCAGCGGCTTCCTCGCCGTGTACGTCGCCGGCCTCGTGGTCGGCAACCGTGCGCTGCCGGCGATCGGCATGCTGCGCCGCTTCCAGGCCGCCTTCACCTGGCTGGCGCAGATCGCGATGTTCATCACCCTGGGCATGCTGGCCACGCCCAGCGAATTCCTGCCGCTGCTGGGCCCGGGCCTGCTGCTGGGCACGGCGCTGATCGTGGTGGGACGGCCGCTGGCGGTCTGGCTGAGCCTGCTGCCGTTCGGCTTCAGCGGGCGCGAGATCGGCTTCGTCGGCTGGGTGGGCCTGCGCGGCGCGGTGTCGCTGCTGCTGGGCATGCTGCCGATCCTGCACGGGCTCGAGGGCGGCCGCGACCTGTTCAACCTCGCCTTCATCATCGTGCTGATGTCGCTGCTGATCCAGGGCTGGACCCTGGCCCCGGTGGCGCGCTGGCTGGGCCAGGTGGTGCCGGCCCGGCGCGGGCCGGTGGAACGCGAGGCGCTGGACCTGCCGGGCCTCGCCGGCCACGACCTGGTCTGCTATCGCATCATGCGCGACAGCCCGGTCGCGCGCGGCGCCAGCCTGCCGCGCTGGTCGCGGCCCTCGCTGGTGGTGCGCGGCGCCGAGGTGCTGCGGCTGCGCGAGGCGGGCCCGTTGCGGCCCGGCGACCTGGTGTACCTGTTCGCGGCCGAGGACCGCATCCCGCTGCTCGACCGCATCTTCGCCGCCGAGCGCGCGCCCACCGCCGACGACCGCGAGTTCTTCGGCGATTTCGCCCTCGAAGCCGACGTCACCGTGGGCGAACTGGCCGAGGGCTACGGTTTCGGGCCCGACGGGCGCGACCCGCGCCAATCGCTGGTCGACGCGGTGGCGCTGGAGTTCGACGGCGCGCCCACGGTCGGCGACCGCCTGCCGCTGGGCCCGGTGGACGTGATCGTGCGCGCGCTCGACGAGCACGGCCGCATCGCCGAACTGGGCCTGCACCTGGCGCCGCCGCGACGCGCCTGAGCGGCGCCGTCGCCTGCTCAGGCGCGGTGGTAGGGATGGTTGCGCGTGATCGACCACGCGCGATAGAGCTGCTCGGCCAGCACCAGCCGCACCAGCATGTGCGGCAGCACCAGCGGGCCCAGCGACCAGCGCTGGTCGGCGCGCGCCAGCACGGCCGGCGCATGGCCATCGGGGCCGCCGACCAGCAGGGCGACGTCGCGGCCGTCCTGCGACCAGGCCTCGAACTGCCGTGCCAGTTCGGTGCTGGACCAGGCCGAGCCGCGCTCGTCGAGCGCGATCGCGCGCGCCGTGGCCGGGAGCGCCGCCAGCACGCGTTCGCCCTCGCTGGCGATGGCGCGCGCGGGGTCGCGCCCCTTGCCGCGGTCGCCGGGCGCGACTTCGACCAGCGTGGGCGTGAAGGGCCTGGGCAGACGCCTCGCGTATTCGTCGAAGCCGGCCTTGACCCAGGCGGGGGGTTTCTCGCCGACGGCGACGATCAGGATGCGCATCGGTCCAACCTGGGCCTGCGGACCGGAGGATCACCCTGCAGGAGCGGACCCTGTGCGCGACCGCGGACCAAGAGA
>CAZTNB010000116.1:0-9732 GCA_964614825.1 uncultured Gammaproteobacteria bacterium | reverse complement strand
GATTTTCCGGGCCGAGATGCGGTCGAAGAACTGTACTCTGACCCCGGTTTCGGCGCAGGCCTTGTTCGACCGCGACCCGGTCGCGGGCGGCGCCTACTACCTGGCGCTGTGCGCGTATGCGGCGATGCCGGCCTGGCTGGCTTCGCGCAGGCGCGCCGGCTGAGTCCGGCGCGGCGCCCGCCGTCGCCTTGTCAAGCCTTGCCGCTCCGCGGGACGGGGGCTACCTTTCCACCGGTTCGCCCCCGTCCGCCATGCCCGGCCCCTTCGTCCACCTGCACCTGCACAGCGAGTTCTCGCTGGTCGACTCGACCATCCGCATTCCGGCGCTGGTCGGCGCCGCCGCGGGCGCGGGCATGCCGGCGGTGGCGGTCACCGACGAATCGAACCTGTTCGCGCTGGTGAAGTTCTACCGCGCGGCCGAGAACGCGGGCATCAAGCCCATCGCCGGCTGCGACGCCTGGGTCGCCGACCCCGCCGGCGCCGCGTATCGCATCACCCTGCTCTGCCAGGACGGCGTCGGCTACCGCAACCTCTCCGTGCTGCTCTCGCGCGCCTACCGCGAGCGCCACGGCGAACGCGCCATCGTGCGGCGCGAGTGGCTGGACCAGGCCCACCAGGGATTGATCGTGCTGGCCGGCGCGCAATCCGACGTGGGCCAGCTCGCGCTGTCGGGGCGCGACGATGCCGCGCTGGCGGCGGCGCGGCGCTGGCGCGAGCTGCTGGGCGACCGCTGGTACCTCGAACTGGTGCGCAACGGCCACGCCGACGGCGATGCCTACGTGGCGGCGGCGGTCGACCTCGCCGGCCGCCTCGATGCGCCGGCGGTGGCGACCAACGACGTGCGCTTCCTCGCCCGCGACGACTTCGAGGCGCACGAGGCCCGCGTCGCGATCCATGCCGGCCACATCCTCGACGATCCGAAGCGCCCGCGTGCGTACACCGCCGAGCAGTACCTCAAGAGCGCCGACGAAATGGCCGCGCGCTTCGCCGACCTGCCCGAGGCGCTCGACAACGCGCTCGAACTCGCGCGGCGCTGCAACCTCGAGCTCGGCTTCGGCAAGTACTTCCTGCCGGCCTTCCCCACCCCGGCGCGCGAATCCGAGGAGTCGTACCTGCGGCGCAGCGCGCGGCAGGGCCTGGACGACCGGCTCGGCCACCACGGCCTCAAGCCCGGCACCACGCGCGCCGACTACGACGCCCGCCTCGAGCTCGAGGTCGAGGTCATCGTCCAGATGGGCTTCGCCGGCTATTTCCTCATCGTCGCCGACTTCATCAACTGGGCCAAGCGCAACGGCATCCCGGTGGGTCCCGGGCGCGGCTCCGGCGCCGGCTCGGTGGTGGCCTGGGCGCTGGGCATCACCGACCTCGACCCGCTGCGCTACGACCTGCTGTTCGAGCGCTTCCTCAACCCGGAACGCGTGTCGATGCCGGACTTCGACATCGACTTCTGCATGGACCGGCGCGACGAGGTGATCGACTACGTGGCCGGGCGCTACGGCCGCGACAGGGTCAGCCAGATCATCACCTACGGCACGATGGCGGCCAAGGCGGTGCTGCGCGACACCGGCCGCGTGCTGGGCATGAGCTACGGCCACGTCGACCGCATCGCCAAGACCATACCGGCGCGGCCGCTGGACATCACGCTCGACGATGCGCTGGGCGTGTCCGACAAGTCGCGCAAGGAGCCCGAGCGCGTCAGCGCCGAGTTCCGCCAGGCCTACGAGTCGGAGGAGGCGGTGCGCGAGCTGGTCGACCTCGCGCGCTCGCTGGAGGACCTGACCCGCAATGCCGGCAAGCACGCCGGCGGCGTGGTGATCGCGCCCAGCGCCCTCACCGACTTCGTGCCGCTGTACTGCGAGTCGCACGGCGAGGGCGTGGTCACCCAGTTCGACAAGGACGACGTCGAATCGATCGGGCTGGTCAAGTTCGACTTCCTCGGCCTGCGCACGCTGACCATCATCGACTGGGCGGTGAAGGCGATCAACGCGCGCCACGGCGCGCGCGGCGCGGCGCCGATCGACATCGCCACCATCGCGATGGACGACGCCGCCACCTTCGCCCTGCTCAAGACCTGCCGCACCACCGCGATCTTCCAGCTCGAGTCGCGCGGCATGAAGGAGCTGGTGCGCAAGCTCAAGCCCGACACCTTCGACGACATCGTCGCGCTGGTGGCGCTGTTCCGCCCCGGCCCGCTGCAGTCGGGCATGGTCGACGACTTCATCGCGCGCAAGCACGGCCGCGCCGAGGTCAGCTATCCGCACCCGCTGCTGGAACCGATCCTCAAGCCGACCCATGGCGTGATCGTGTACCAGGAGCAGGTGATGCAGATCGCGCAGGTGCTGGCCGGCTACACGCTGGGCGGCGCCGACCTGCTGCGCCGCGCGATGGGCAAGAAGAAGCCGGAGGAGATGGCCAAGGAGCGGGTCAAGTTCGAGACCGGCGCCTCCGAACGCGGCGTCGACGCGCGCCTGGCCAGCGCGATCTTCGACCTGATGGAGAAGTTCGCCGAGTACGGCTTCAACAAGTCGCACTCGGCCGCCTACGCGCTGGTCTCGTACCAGACCGCGTGGCTCAAGGCGCATTACCCGGCCGAGTTCATGGCCGCGGTGCTGTCCGCCGACATGGACAACACCGACAAGGTCGTGCACCTGCTCGACGATGCGCGCGAGTCGGGCCTGGTGGTGCGCGCGCCCGACGTCAACGCCAGCGACTACCCCTTCGCCGCCACCGACGACGGCCAGGTCCAGTACGGCCTCGGCGCGGTCAAGGGCGTGGGCCGCGCCGCGGTCGAGGCGATCGTGGCCGAGCGCCGCCGCGGCGGCGCGTACACCGACCTGCTCGACTTCTGCCAGCGCGTCGATGCCGGCAAGGTCAACAAGCGCGTGCTCGAGGCGCTGATCCTGTGCGGCTCGATGGACGCGCTGGCGCCCAACCGCGCCACCCTGATGGCGCAGCTGCCGGAGGCGACCCGGGCCGCCGAACAGCGGCTGCGCGACAGGGAGGCCGGCCAGGTATCGCTGTTCGGCGGCTTCCAGCCGGCGCCCGACGCCGGCGTCGCCGCGCGCCTGGACCTGCCGGTGGTGGCCGAATGGCCGTTGATGCAGCGCCTCAACGGCGAACGCGAGACGCTGGGCTATTTCCTCTCCGGCCATCCCACCGACGCCTGCGGCGACTGGCTGGCGCAGCTCGCCACCTGCCGCATCGGCCAGGTCGACGAGGTCTACCGGCCGGTGCAGGGCAATGCCTACGAACGGCGGCGCAACGAGCAGGTGGTCACGCTGGCCGGCATGGTCGCGGCGCAGCGCCGCCGCGGCGAGCAGATGGCCTTCGTGCAGCTCGAGGACGCCGCGGGCCGCATCGAGGTGGCGTTCTTCCGCGAGGCCTTCCTCGAGTACGCGCCGCTGCTGACCCGCGACCGCATGCTGGTGGTCGAGGGCGCGCTGATGCTCGACGAGTTCAGCGGCAACCTGCAGCTGCGGGCGAAGCGTGCCTGGGGCCTGGACGAGGCCTGCGAGCGCTACGCGCGCCGCGTCACCGTGCGCCTCGACGGCGTGGACGCCGATTTCGGCGCCGCGCTGGAGCGCCGGCTCGCCGCGCACCGCCCGGGGTCGACGCCGCTGCGCCTGTGCTACGGCACCCGCGAGGCCAGCACCGAGGTCGACCTCGGCGAGGCCTGGCGCGTGCGCGCGACGCCGGCGCTGGTGGACGCGCTGGCCGCGCTGCCCGGCGTGCGCGACGTGCAGCTGCAGCTCGCGCGCGCGGCGACGGCGCCGGCGTCGAGCACGCAGGCCGCCTAGCCGCGTCATGGGCGCGGCTTTGACCGGCGTGCGCGGCGGGCTAGACTCCCCGGTTAGCGCCGGGGACGGGCGGGGCACGAATCGCGCATGAATCCGAACTTCCTCGACTTCGAACAGCCGATCGCCGAACTGGAGGGCAAGATCCAGGAGCTGCGGCATGCCAGCCACGGCACGGCCTTCAACATCGAGCAGGAGATCGGGCAGCTGCAGCTCAAGCTCACGCAGAAGACCGAGCAGATCTTCGCCGGCCTGTCGGCCTGGCAGGTGGCGCAACTGGCGCGCCATCCGCAGCGGCCGTACACCCTCGACTACGTGCCGCTGCTGTTCGACGAGTTCCACGAGTTGGCCGGCGACCGCGCCTACGCCGACGACCCCGCGATCGTCGGCGGCTTGGCCCGCATCGGCGGCCAGGCGGTGATGGCGATCGGCCACCAGAAGGGCCGCGACACCCGGCAGAAGATCCGGCGCAACTTCGGCATGCCGCGCCCGGAGGGCTACCGCAAGGCGTTGCGGCTGATGCAGACGGCCGAGCGTTTCGGCCTGCCCATCCTGACCTTCATCGACACGCCCGGCGCCTATCCGGGCGTCGGTGCCGAGGAGCGCGGCCAGTCGGAAGCGATCGCGCGCAACCTGCTGGAAATGGCGCGTTTCGAAGTGCCGATCGTCTGCACCGTCATCGGCGAGGGCGGCTCCGGCGGCGCGCTGGCCATCGGCGTGGGCGACCGCACCCTGATGCTCGAGTTCGGCACGTACTCGGTGATCTCGCCGGAGGGCTGCGCCTCGATCCTGTGGAAGAGCGCGGACAAGGCCCGCGATGCGGCGGAGGCGCTGGCCCTGACCGCGCCGCGCCTGGCGGAGCACGGGCTGGTCGACCGCGTCGTGCGCGAACCGCTGGGCGGAGCGCATCGCGACCCGCCGGCAATGGCCGCCACGCTCAAGGCGGCACTGCTCGAGGAACTGGCCGCCCTGGCCGCGGTACCGGCGGCGCAGCGCCTGGAGCAGCGCTACGCGCGCCTGCGCCGCTACGGGGCCATCCGCGCCGATTGAGGCCGCGCTGGCGCCGGCGCGCCATCCGTCCTATCGTGCGCCGCGGCGGGCTGTCGCCACCCCGGTCCGCGAAGGCGCGCTTGCGTGCCCCTATCCGGGTGGAGCGGTGGGGAGGATGCAACATGGTGCTACGCAGAATCAGCCCGCTGTCCGCGGGCAAGCTGATGGCGGTGCTGTACGCCCTGTTCGGGCTGCTCATCGGCGCCCTGATGACGCTCATGTCGGTGATGGGCGGCGGCGGCAGCGAGGCCGGCGCGGCCATGGGCATGATGGGACCGATGATGGGCATCGGCGCGATCGTGATCCTGCCGATCGTCTGGGGCATCCTGGGTTTCATCGGTGGCCTGCTGGGCGCGGTCTTCTTCAACATCGCGGCCAAGATCGGTGGCGGGCTGGAGCTGGACCTGTCGTAGCTGGCGTCCGCGCGGCCGCCGGCAACGGCGGCCGCGCACCCTCCCGTGCCGAATGCCGATGCACTCTCCCTCCTGCGCGCCGCGCTGGCCGGCTGGCCGCGGGGCGGCCTGCTCGTCGCCCTGAGCGGCGGGCCCGATTCGACCGCATTGCTGCACGCGCTGGCCGCGCAGCCCGGGGCCCGCGCGCGCGGCATGCGCGCGTTGCACGTCGACCACGGGCTGCATGCGGCGAGCGCGGACTGGGCCGCGCAGGCGCGCGCCGCCTGCCGGCAACTGGGCGTGGAATTCGAGCTGCGCAAGGTGCTCGTGCAGGAGCGCGGGTCGGGGCTGGAGGCGGCCGCGCGCGACGCGCGCCGTTGCGCCCTGCGCGAGGTCCAGCGCGAGGGCGAGATCGTGGTGATGGCGCACCACGCCGGCGACCAGGCCGAGACCTTGTTGTGGCGGCTCGCGCGCGGCGCCGGGCCGGAGGGCCTGGCGGCGATGCGTCCGCTGCGCCGCTTCGGCCGCGGCTGGCTGGCGCGCCCGTGGCTCGGGCTGCCGCGCGACGCGATCCTGCGTTACCTCGAGCGGCACGCGCTGCGCGCGATCGCGGACCCGGCCAACGCCGACCCGCGCCACGATCGCAATTACCTGCG
Organism: uncultured Gammaproteobacteria bacterium; assembly: GCA_964614825.1. Classification (GTDB taxonomy): domain Bacteria; phylum Pseudomonadota; class Gammaproteobacteria; order Xanthomonadales; family Ahniellaceae; genus JAGOEZ01. The sequence goes on along the minus strand of CAZTNB010000116.1, from coordinate 3,840 downwards.
GCACGGCGTGCTCCCGGCATTGCGCGAGCGCTGGCCGCACGCGGACGAGGCCCTGGCCCGAAGCGCGGAGCTGCTGGCCGGCGCCGCGCGCCTGCTGCGCGCCCAGGCCCGGCAGGGGCTCGCCCGCTGGCGCGGCCTCGACCCCGCGACGCTGCGCGTCGAACCCCTTGCGGCCGCCGCCGCGACCCTGCGCGGCGCGGTGCTGCGCGAATGGCTGCTGGACCTGGGCCTCGCCCCGCCGGGCGCGCGTGCGCTGGCGACGATCGAGCGGGAACTGCTGCAGGCGCGGCGCGACGCCGCGCCGCGCGTGCGCTGGCCCGGCGCGGAACTGCGCCGGCATCGCGGATGGCTGCACGCGATGGCGCCGTTGCCGGCGCCGCCGCGCGACTATGCGCTGGACTGGGATGGCCGCGCGCCGATGCGCCTGCCGGGCGCACTCGGCTGGCTGCGGCTCGAGGGCGCGCCGCTGCCGGGACCCGTGCGGGTCGCGCCGCGGCGCGGCGGCGAGCGCATCCGCCTCGCCCCCGGCGGTCCGCAGCGCGAGCTCAAGCACGTGCTGCAGGAACTGGGCGTGCCGCCGTGGCAACGCGCGCGCCTGCCGCTGCTGTGGCGCGACCAGACCCTGCTCGCCGCCGGCGACCTCGCCTGCGACCACGCCTTCCGCGCCGGCGGCGCGCGCCTGCGCTGGCTGCCCGCCGCGCCGGCCGCGGGCGATTGACCGCGCGTGCGCCGCGGGCTACCTTGCGCGCCATGCCGCAACCCTCCCCGGCAACCGCTCCCGAGACGCCGATGGCGGACTTCGAGCACTCGCTGGACGAGCTCGAGACGCTGGTGCAGAAGCTCGAGCGGGGCGACCTCTCCCTCGACGATTCGCTGCAGGCCTTCGAGCGCGGCGTGGCGCTGTACCGCAGCTGCCAGGGCGCGCTCAAGCAGGCCGAGCTGCGCGTCAGCCAGCTGCTCGATCCCGAAGATCCCGCCAGCGCCGTCGCGTTTGAACCCGATACGCCCTGAGCTGACGCCGGCGCTGCGCGGGCATGCGCGGCGCGTCGAGGGCGTGCTCGACCTTGCCCTGCCCCCGGCCGACCGCGAACCGCGCGCGCTGCACGCGGCGATGCGCTACGCGGTGCTCGGCGGCGGCAAGCGCATCCGGCCGATGCTGGCCTGCGCGGCGGCCGCCGCGGTCGGTGCCGACGCCGCGCGCGCGGATGCCGCGGCGGCGGCGGTGGAGATCATCCACGCCTATTCGCTGGTGCACGACGACCTGCCGGCGATGGACGACGACGCGCTGCGGCGCGGGCAGCCGACCTGCCACGTGAAGTTCGGCGAGGCGCTGGCGATACTCGCCGGCGACGCCCTGCAGGCGCTCGCCTTCGAGGTGCTGCTGCGCGACCCGGCGCAGGCCTGCGCGCGCGGCGCGCGCATGGCGGCGCTGCTGGCGCAGGCCTGCGGTTCGGCCGGCATGGCGGGCGGCCAGGCCATCGACCTCGCGGCGGTGGGCCAGCGCCTCGACGCCGCCGCGCTCGAACGCATGCATGCGCACAAGACCGGCGCGCTGATCCGCGCCGCGGTGGCGCTGGGCGCGATGGCGGGCGGCTGCGAGGACGCGCGCGTGCTGGCCGCCCTGGACCGCTACGCCGGCGCGGTGGGCCTCGCGTTCCAGATCCGCGACGACATCCTCGACGTCGAAGGCGACACCGCGGTGATCGGCAAGCAGCAGGGCGCCGACCAGGCGCGCGACAAGCCGACCTATCCCGCGGTGCTGGGCATGGCCGCGGCGCGCACGCTGTGCGAGGCGCAGCGCGCGGCGGCGCTGGCGGCGCTGGATGGCGCGGAACTCGCGGCGGAGGAGCTGCGCGACCTGGCCCACTACGCGGTCGATCGCGGGCATTGAGGCGCGCGGGGCGCTGGCGGCGGCAGTCGCGGCCGAAGCCGCGGCCGCGTTGGCTCAGGAGCCGGCGACGGTCATGCGCGCGACCAGGATCGAGCCGCACAGGATGTGCGAGCGCGGGTCCACGTCGCTGCCGACGGCCTCGATCCCGAGCAGCATGTCGCGCAGGTTGCCGGCGATGGTGATCTCCTCCACCGGGTAGGCGATGGTGCCGTGCTCGACCCAGAAGCCGGTGGCGCCGCGCGAATAGTCGCCGGTCACCAGGTTCACGCCCTGCCCCATCAGCTCGGTCACCACCAGCCCGGCGCCCATCTGCGCGAGCAGGGCATCGAAGTCGCCGGCGTTGGCATTGGCCACCAGGTTGTGGATGCCGCCGGCGTTGCCGGTGCTGGCGAGGCCGAGCTTGCGCGCGGAATAGCTGCCGAGCACGTAGCGCTGCAGCACCCCGTCGCGCACCAGGTCGCTGGCGACGGTGGCCACGCCCTCGGCATCGAAACTGCCGGAGCCGTGCCCGCGGCGCAGCAGCGGTTCCTCGCGCAGGCTCATCCACGACGGCAGCACCGCCTTGCCGGCGTGGTCGAGCAGGAACGAGGCGCGCCGGTACAGCGCGCCGCCGCTCACCGCGCCGACCAGGTGCCCGAGCAGCCCGCGCGCCACTTCCGGCACGAACAGCACCGGGCACGCGCGCGTGCCGATCTGGCGCGCGCCCAGGCGCCGCGCCGTGCGCTCGGCGGCGATGCGGCCGATGCGCTGCACCGGCTCGAGGTCGGCGGCCGCGCGCGCGGTGCTGTACCAGTAGTCGCGCTGCATGCCCTGCGCGTCCTCGCCGATCAGCGAGCAGCTGATCGAATGGCGCGTGCCGCGCTCGCGCCCGAGGAAGCCGTGGCTGTTGGCGTACACCGACAGGCTCTCGCCGCTGGCGACGTTGGCGCCGTCGGAATTGCCGATGCGCGGATCGGCGGCGCGCCCCGCCGCCTCGCACTCGATGCCGAGCTCGATCGCCGTGGCGGCGTCGAGCGCCCACGGATGCCACAGGTCGAGGTCGGGGAACTCGCGCGCCATGCGCGCCGGGTCGGCCAGGCCGGTGGCGGGATCGGCCTCGGTGTAGCGCGCGATCGCGCAGGCCTGCTCGACCGTGGCGCCGATCGAGGCCGGCGCGAGGTCGGCGGTGTTGGCGGAGCCCTTGTGCTGGCCGAACCAGACCGTCACCGCGACGCCGCGGTCGCGCGTGTGCTCGAGCGTCTCCACCTCGCCCAGGCGCACGTTGACGTTGATGCCGCGGTCGGCGTTGACGCCCACCTCGGCCTGGCTGGCGCCGGCCTTGCGGCAGCGCGCGAGCACGTCCTCGGCGATCGCGGCCAGGCGGTCGAGGTCGGCGAGGCTGGTATCCGTGCTGGCGACGACTGCGTTCAATGCCTATCCTTCGTCAATGACCACCGATGAATTCTCGCACGCGCCCGCCGAACCCAGCCGCAGCGAGCGCCGGCGCGCCGCGCTGGCGGTGTTCGCGCTGGCCGAGCGCCTGGTGGCGCTGACCGAGGCCCAGCTCGCCGCGGTGCCATTGTCCGCGGAGCTGCGCGCCCTGGTCGAGGCCAGTCGCCGCGTGACCCAGCACGTCGCGCGCAAGCGCCAGCTGCAGTACCTCGCCAAGCACATGCGCCGGCGCGAGGACGAACTCGCCGCGATCGAGGCTGCGCTCGACCACGACCGCGACCTCGCCCGGCGCGACGCCGCGCGCATGCACCGCCTGGAGCAATGGCGCGACCGGCTGCTGGCCGAGGGCGACGTCGCGTTGTCCGGGTTCATCGCCCTGCATCCGGCCGCCGACCGCCAGCAACTGCGCGCGCTCATCCGCCGCGCGCAGGACGAGGCGCGCCGCGACAAGGCGCCGGCTGCCGCGCGCGAGCTGTTTCGCCTGCTGCGTGGCATCGACGCGGCTGAAGCGGCGACCC
>CAZTNB010000115.1:0-9750 GCA_964614825.1 uncultured Gammaproteobacteria bacterium | reverse complement strand
GCAAGGCGACAACGCAGCACGCAGCACCTGCGGCCCCGGAAACGGGGCCGCAGTCTTTTGCGAACCCCGCAAAGAGCCACTCCCACGGATTCCACCGCTACCACCGATCCCGGCGGTGTTGCGGTTCCGAAGGCCAGGAAAGCGACCGCCATTCCGGCGGCGCCCACCGCAGCCGATGCGCGAGCGCGGTTCGCCGCCCCTGAAAGCAAAGGGCCGGCATCGCTGCCGGCCCCTGGACTGCCGCGCCGCGCGATGCGTCAGCGCTTGCGCAACTCGATGTCGCCGCTGAAGGACTCGAGGTTGATGCTGCCCTCGCCGCCGCCGACCGTGGCCTTGAGGCTGGAGCCAGGGCCGTGCTCCTCTTCCTCCACCGCGCCGAAGTCGCTGCGGATGCTGCCGCTGAAGCTCGAGGCCTCGACCCGCGCCGACAGGTCGGCAGGCACGTGCAGCGTGACGTCGCCGCTCATCGTCTCGACGTCGATCCGCGCCCCCGGCGCAACGCCGAGGTCGAGGTCGAGGTCGCCGGACACCGTGCCGGCTTCGAGCCGGGTGACGCCGGCGCCGGCGGCGCGGACGCGACCGGACACCGTCTCGACCGTGATCTCGCCGTCGAGGCCGGTCGCGCTCACGTCGCCGCTGACCGTCTCCACATGCGCGCGCCTGGCGCTGCCGCTGGCCTCGATGTCGCCGCTGACGCTCTGCAGGTCGAAGCGCTCGCCGCGCGCCTGCACCCGCACGTCGCCGCTGACGCTGTCGACCTCGATTTCACGGCTGCCGACCAGGCCTTCGACGCGCGCGTCGGCACTCACTGCCTCGATCTCGACCGCGGCGGCACGCGGCACGCTCAGGCTGAGGATGGTGTCCTCGCGCGGGCCACGGTTGCCGCCCCACCACGACCAGCCGCTGGAACCGTCGGGGTTGGCCACCCGCACCACCAGATGGTCGGGCGAACCGGTGACCTCGAGCTTGGAGCCCTCGCCCAGCGAGCCGCCGAGGGCGATCTCGTCGCGGTCCCAGGCCGTGATCGTCACCGAGCCGCGTACGTTGTGGACCTCGACCCGCGTGTCCTTGGCGGCCGGGCGGGTGGAGTTCTCGATCGGGCTGGCGGCGTGCACGCTGCCGGCGCAGGCCAGGCAGGCCGCGATCGCGCAGGCGATGGGATGGGTTTTCACGTTCATATCCTGGTGTCGTTGTCGGTTGGCGATCAACCGAGCAGCGGCTCGCGGCGGTACAGCCGCAGGCGCTGGTCGTGGGTCTGCTGCAGGAGCTTGAGCAGGTGGGTGGAGCCGGGGTTCTCGCGCAGCGCGTGCTCGATCGCCGCCTGCGCAGCGTCCAGCTCGGTCTCGGCCGCGGCCAGCTCGCGCGGCCGGCGTTCCTGGAGGCCGGGACCGGCGCTGCCCAGAGCGGCCTGGTAGCTGAGGTCGATGGCCTGCGCCTCGCGCAGGGCCCAGGGGGTCGCCGCGGCGGCCACCGACGCGGCGGGTGCCGGCGCCTCGCGCAACAGCACCGTGCCGGCGCCCAGCGCCAGCACCAGCATCGCCGCCAGCGCTTCCGGCCAGGCGCCGGCACGACGGCGCGGCGCCGGCACCGGCGCGGCCCGCGCCGTGCCCAGGCGCGCGGCGATCTCCGGCCACAGGTCGCGTGCCGGGACCTCGTCGCGGCGCAGGGCGCGCAGCCGCTGGCGCAGTTCGAATTCGCTCATGCCGCCTCTCCCAGCAACCGGCGCAGCAATCCGCGCGCGCGGTGCAGTTGTGCCTTGCTCGTGCCCACCGCCATGCCCAGCTCGGCGGCAATGTCCTCGTGGCGCCAGCCCTCGACGTCGTGCAGGACCAGCACCGCGCGCGCACGCGGCGGCAGCCGGTCGACCGCGCGCTGCAGGTCCATGCCCAGCTCGTGGCGGCCATGCCCATCGGCCGCCGGCAACAGGTCCTCGTCGGGCATGCCGTCCTCGAGGTTCTCGGCGCCGGCGCGACCGCGCAGGTCCATCAGCGCGGTATTCACCGCCAGCCGGTACAGCCACGATCCGAACGCGCTCTCGTGGCGGAACCCGCCCAGCTTCTGCCAGGCGCGCACGAAGGCCTCCTGCGCCAGTTCCTCGGCCCGCGCGTCGACCCCGACCAGGCGCTTGATCGCGCCATGCACGCGGCCCGCGTGGCGCCGGTACAGGGCCTCGAAGGCTCGTACTTCGCCCGCGGCCGCGGCCCGCACCAGCTCCGCATCGGGGTCGTGGTGCTCGGCGGTCTCGGTCGGCTTGTCGATCACGGCCAGGAGTGCGCTCATCTCGGAGACAATGATGCGCCGCGCCGCGCCAGGGTTTAAGCGCTGGCCGCACGGGCCGGGGTCGCCGGCGCCCAGCGCAGGGCCTCGCGCACCGTGGCGAAATGGATATCGACGATGTCGTCGATGTCCGGCGCGTAGCCGCCCGCCATGCACACCGCCAGCGGCAGATCATGCCGCCGGCAGGCCCCGAACACCATGCGGTCGCGTTCCAGCAGCCCGGCCTTGGACAGGGCCAGGCGCCCCAGCCGGTCGCCCACGTACGGGTCGGCGCCGGCGAGATAGATGGCGGCATCGGCGCCCGAGCGCAGGATCGCCAGCGGCAAGGCCCGCGCCAGCGCGTCGAGGTAGCGGGCATCGTCGCAACCGTCGGGCAGCTCGATGTCGAGGTCGCCGGCCTGCTTGCGCGCGGGATAGTTGCCCTGGCCGTGGATCGAGAAGGCGTACAGGCTGGGGTCGCCGGCGCAGAGCGCGGCGGTGCCATCGCCCTGGTGCACGTCGAGGTCGATCACCAGCACCCGGCGCGCCATCCCGTGCGCCTGCGCGTGCCGCGCCGCGACCACCGCATCGTTGAAGATGCAGTAGCCGCCACCGTGGTCGGCGAATGCATGGTGGGTGCCGCCGGCGAGGTTCACCGCGATGCCTTCCCCGGCGCAGGCGCAGGCCAGCGCCGCCAGGGTGCCGCCGCTGGAACGCCGGCTGCGCTCCACCGCGAACGGCGACCACGGAAAGCCGACGCGGCGCCAGGCCGCCGGATCCAGCGTGCCCTCGACCACGCCACGCACGTAGTCGGGCGTGTGCACGCGCAACAGGTCGGCGTCGCTGGCCGCCGGCGCTTCCACCAGCTCGAACCCGCTGCCTGCCGCGGCGACGCGCTCGTGCAGGCGCCGGTACTTGTCCATCGGAAAGCGATGGCCGGGCGGCAGCGGCAGCACGAAGTGGTGGCAGGAATAGGCCTTCATGCCGCATCGATCCGGGCGCCGCGGTCGCGCGGCATCGAAGCGTTCGCGGTGCAAGCGGCTTCGCGGGTCCAGGCGCCGCCGCGACGCGATGCCTGGTCGCGGCCACGGCCGCGCCCACGCGGCCAGGGTCGGCCGACGCGCGGCGACCCGGGCGTCAGGCGTTGACCGCCTGCTGGCGCGGCGCGCCGGCGCGCGCCAGCTCGTCGGCGATGCGCTCGCATTCGCGCAGCAACGCCGGCGGCGTGCGTCCGTCGAAGCCCGCGAGGTATTCGCGCACGCCCTGCATCGCCTCGGACCAGGCGTCGACCTGCACGCCGAGCAGTTCGCGCACGACCTCCGCGCCGATGCCGAGGCCTTCGAGGTTGAGGTCCTGCGGCCGCGGCAGGCGGCCGATCGGCGTGTCCACCGCGCCGGCGCTGCCCTCGCAGCGGCCCAGGATCCACTCCAGCACGCGCAGGTTGTCGCCGAAGCCGGGCCACAGGAAGCGGCCGTCCGCGCCCTTGCGGAACCAGTTGACGTGGAACACGCGCGGCAGCTTCGACGCGCGCCCGGCCATCGACAGCCAGTGGGCGAAATAGTCGCCGAAGTTGTAGCCGCAGAAGGGCTTCATCGCCATGGGGTCGCGGCGCAGCACGCCGACCGCGCCGGTGGCGGCCGCGGTGGTCTCCGAGGCCATGGCCGCGCCGAGCAGCACGCCGTGGGTCCAGTCGCGCGCCTCCATCACCAGCGGCACCAGGGTCTCGCGGCGGCCGCCGAACACGATGGCCGAGATCGGCACGCCGGCGGGATTCTCCGCCTCGGGCGTCCAGCTGGGGCAGCTGCGCGCCGACACCGTGAAGCGCGAATTGGGATGCGCCGCGGGACCGTTGGCGGGATCGTACGGCCGGCCCTGCCAGTCGAAGGCCGGCACGCGGTCGTCGAGGCCTTCCCACCAGGGCTGGCCGTCGGCGGTCAGGGCCACGTTGGTGAAGATCGCATCGCGATGGAGCATGGCCAGCGCGTTGGCGTTGGTCCTGGCGCCGGTGCCGGGCGCGACGCCGAAGAAGCCGGCCTCGGGATTGATCGCCCACAGGCGCCCGTCGGCGCCGGGCTGCATCCAGCAGATGTCGTCGCCGACCGTCCACACCTTCCAGCCGTCGCGGCGGTAGCCCTCCGGCGGGATCAGCATCGCGAGGTTGGTCTTGCCGCAGGCCGAGGGGAAGGCGGCGGCGAGGTAGCGGGTCTCGCCGCGCGGGTTCTCCACGCCGAGGATGAGCATGTGTTCGGCCAACCAGCCCTCCTCGCGCGCCTGCCAGGAACCGATGCGCAGCGCGTGGCACTTCTTGCCCAGCAGGGCATTGCCACCGTAGCCCGAGCCATACGACTTGATGGCGAGCTCCTCGGGGAAATGCATGATGTAGCGCCGCTCGGGATCGAGTTCGCCGGTCGAGTGCAGGCCGCGCACGAAGCTGCCGTCGCGCTCGATCCGGCGCAGCGCGTCGCTGCCCATGCGGGTCATGATGCGCATGCTGGCGACCACGTAGGGCGAATCGGTGACCTCGACGCCGCAGCGCGCGATCGGCGAATCGATCGGTCCCATGCAGTAGGGCACGACGTACAGGGTGCGGCCGCGCATGCAGCCGGCGAACAGGGCGTCGAGCCGGGCGTGGGCCTCGGCCGGCGCCATCCACGGATTGTTCGGCCCCGCGTCCGCGCGTTCGCGCGTGCAGACGAAGGTGAGGTGCTCGACCCGCGCCACGTCGGTGGGGTTGGAGCGGTGCAGGTAGCAGTCCGGGTGCGTCTGCGGATTGAGCGCGACCAGGTCGCCGCGCTCGAGCATCAGCGCGACCAGCGCCCGGTACTCGGCCTCGGAACCATCGCACCACTGCACCTGGTCGGGCTGGGTCAGCGCGGCGACTTCATCGATCCATCGGTTCAGCGCCTCGAGCTGGCTGCGCATCGATCTGCTCCGGCCCCGCGGGGCCTCGTAAAGGGTAAGTGCGGCAACCTAGCGACCCGCCGCGTGGGCGCGCAAGGAAACGAACGCTCGTTCAATGCTGCGGCGCGGGAATCAGGGTTCGCGCCACGTGCTCCACGTAGCCCTCGAACTCGGCCGATTCCATGCGCTGCAGGCGCAGTTGCAGCATCAGTTGCAGGAAGCCGACGTAGGCCGAGTAGGCCAGGCGGCCGCGGTCCATCGCCTCGCGCCGGGACAGGCCCAGGCTGCGGAAGGCGACCGCGAGGTACTGGATGCGCCGCTGCGACACGCGCTGCATCACCGGCTGCACCGCCGGGTGATCGAGCGCCTTGAGCAGCGCGGAATAGATGACGTGCGAGCGCATCTCGCGGCTGGTGCGGCGGAACAACTCGACCAGGCGCTCGCGCGGATCGACGATGCGGTCGACCTGCGCCATCAGGTCCTCGGCGTCGGCGTGCTCCCAGCGGCGCAAGGTCGCCTCCAGCAGCGCGTCGCGGTTGGCGAAGTGCCAGTAGAAGCTGCCCTTGGTGACGCCCAGCCGCCGGGCCAGGGGTTCGACCGCGACCGCGGCCACGCCCTGCTCCGCGATCAGGTCCAGGGCGGCGCCTTCCCAGTCCGCCGCCGTGAGGCGCGAACGTTCGGTCCGGTCCGCCAGCGGGATGGCGCGTTCGATGCGGGAGGCTGGCACGCGGACTCCATACGGTGGCGTATTGACACCGCTGCGTACAGGCTACCATACTGACCCGTATGGCAGCACCGGCCCGCCCGTTGCACGCGACGCCGCCCGAGCCCGTTCCGCTGGAACTCGAGGCGCGCGACGGCCTGCGCCTGCGCGCGGACCAGTGGAATGCCGCGGCCACGACGAACCCGGTCATCTTCGCCCACGGCTTCGGCCAGACCCGACATGCCTGGCGCGCGACCGCCGCCACCCTGGCCGCGGCCGGCCGGCGCTGCATCGCCTACGACGGCCGCGGCCACGGCGCCAGCGGCTGGGCGGCGGACGGCAACTATGCCTTCGACCAGTTCATCGACGATGCGCGCGGGCTGACCGCGCGCGCGGGCCGCACGCCGGTCTGGGTCGGCGCCTCGATGGGCGGGCTCATCGGCCTGATCGCCGAGGCCGAGTCCCCGACGCGGCTGTTCCGCGCCCTCGTGCTGGTCGACATCACGCCGCGCTGGGAGCGGGCCGGCGTGGAGCGCATCCTCGCCTTCATGCGCGCGCACCCCGAGGGTTTCGACTCGGTGGCGCAGGCGCAGCAGGCGGTCGCGACCTACCTGCCGCATCGCGCGACCCGCGAGCGCCCGGCCGAACGGCTGGAGAAGCTGCTGGTGCGCGGCGACGACGGCCGCTGGCGCTGGCACTGGGACCCGCGCCTGCTCGACACCGTGAGCGCCGATGCCGGCGCGATCGGCGAGCGCCTGCACGAGGCCGCGCGCCGCCTGCGCATCCCGGTCCTGCTGGTCAGCGGCGGACGCAGCGACGTGGTCTCCGACCACACCATCGACGAGTTCCTGGCGCTGGCGCCGCACGCCGAGCACCTGCGCATCGACGATGCCACCCACATGGTGGCCGGCGACGCCAACGACCGCTTCGGCGCGGTCGTCTCCGCTTTCCTCCAGCGCCTGCCCGACGGCGCCCGCACTTCCGATCCGGAGTCCTGAGATGAACCACGTGGTCCCGCTGCTCGCGCTGCTGCTGGTCGGCCTGGTCTGCGCCTACCAGCGCACCACCCTGTTCACCTGGACCGTGCTGTCGGTGTTCGCCGCCGCGATCGCCGTCGCGTTCGCCGACCCGGCCCCGCTCGCCCTCGCGATCACGCTCGGCGCTTTCGCCGCGCTCGCGCTGCCGCTCAACATCGTGCCGCTGCGCCGCCGCTTCCTCAGCGGCCCGGCCCTGCGCCTGTACGCGAAGATGACGCCGCAGCTGTCGGAGACCGAGCAGGTCGCGCTCGAGGCCGGCACGGTGGGCTGGGAGGGCGAGCTGTTCGGCGGCCGCCCCGCGTGGTCGAAGCTGCTGGCGGTGCCGGCGCCGAAGCTCAGCGCCGAGGAGCAGGCCTTCCTCGACGGCCCCTGCGAGGAAGTGTGCGCGATGGTCGACGACTGGGAGGTGAGCCACGAGCGCGCCGACCTCTCGCCCGAGACCTGGGAGTACCTCAAGAAGCACCGCTTCTTCGGCATGATCATCCCGAAGCAGTACGGCGGCCTGGCGTTCTCGGCCTATGCGCACCACCGCGTGCTGATCAAGGCTTCCAGCGTGTCCGGCACGCTGGGCTCCACCATCGCGGTGCCCAACTCGCTGGGCCCGGCCGAACTGCTGCTGCACTACGGCACCGAGGAGCAGAAGAACCACTACCTGCCGCGCCTGGCGCGCGGCGAGGAAATCCCCTGCTTCGCGCTGACCAATCCCAATGCCGGCTCCGACGCGACCTCGATCCCCGACTACGGCATCGTCTGCAAGGGCCAGCACGAGGGTCGCGAAGTGCTGGGCGTGCGCCTGACCTTCGACAAGCGCTACATCACGCTGGCGCCGGTGGCCACCGTCGTCGGCCTCGCCTTCCGCCTGCACGATCCCGATCGCCTGCTGTCGCCGCAGTCGGACCGCGGCATCACCCTGGCGCTGCTGCCGCGCAACACGCCCGGCCTCGAGATCGGCCGCCGCCACCTGCCGCTCAACATGCCGTTCCAGAACGGCCCGCTGCGCGGCAAGGACGTGTTCGTGCCGCTGTCGTACCTCATCGGCGGCGAGAAATACATCGGCCACGGCTGGCGCATGCTGGTCGAGTGCCTGTCGGTGGGCCGCGCCATCTCGCTGCCCTCCAACGCCACTGGCGGCGTGAAGATGGCGGCCGCCACCACCGGCGCCTACGCCCGCATCCGCAAGCAGTTCCAGATGCCGATCGGCCGCTTCGAGGGCATCGAGGAGGCGATGGCGCGGGTGGGCGGCTACACCTACGCGATCGGCGCCCTGTCGCGGATGACCGCGCACGCGGTCGACCAGGGCGAGAAGCCGGCGGTGCCCTCGGCGATCGCCAAATACCACGCCACCGAGATGGGACGCGAGGTGGTCAAGGACGCGATGGACATCCACGCCGGCAAGGGCGTGATCCTGGGGCCGCGCAACTACCTCGGCCGCGCCTGGCAGGGCGCGCCGATCTCGATCACGGTCGAGGGCGCCAACATCCTGACCCGCAGCATGATCGTGTTCGGCCAGGGCGCGGTGCGCTGCCACCCGTTCGTGCTCAAGGAGATGCGCGCCGCCGCGCTGCCCGACCCGGTCCAGCGGCTGGACGAGTTCGACCGCCTGCTGTGGGGCCACGTCGGCTTCGCCGTGTCCAACGCCGTGCGCGCGCTCGCCCTCGGCCTGGTGCATGCGCGCTTCGGCGCCACGCCCGCCGACGGCTACACCGCGAAGTTCTACCGCAAGCTGACCCGCTACAGCGCCACGCTGGCGCTGGTGGCGGACACCGCGATGCTCACCCTGGGCGGCAAGCTCAAGCAGAAGGAGCGCCTGTCGGCGCGCCTGGGCGACGTGCTGTCGGCGCTGTACATCGGCTCGGCCATGCTCAAGCGCTACGAGGACCAGGGCCGCCCCGCGGCCGACCAGCCGCTGCTGGCCTGGGCCATGCACGACCAGATCCACCGCATCCAGCTGGCCCTCGACGGCGTGCTGCGCAACTTCCCGATCCGTCCGGTGGCCTGGCTGCTGCGCGTGCTGGTGTTCCCGCTGGGCCTGCGCGAGAAGGCGCCGGGCGACCGCCTCGGCCATCGCGTGGCCAGCGCGATGATGACGCCCTCCGAGACGCGCGCGCGCCTGGCCGAGGGCATCTACTACGGCGAAGGACCGCGCCACCCGGTGGGCCAGCTCGAAGCCGCGCTGCCGCGGGTGATCGCGGCCGAGCCGGTGGAGCGCAAGCTGCTCAAGGCGACCAGGCTCGGGGTGCTGGCCTCGCCCGACCCGCAGGCGCAGCTCGCCGAGGCGGTGCAGAAGGAGGTGCTGACCGAGGCCGAGCGCGCGCAGCTCGAGGAGGCGCGCGCGCTGGTGGCCGAGATCATCGCCGTCGACGACTTCGAACCGGTCGAGCTCGAGGCCGCGCGGGCGGCGTCGCGGCGCACGCTGCGCACGGCGGCCTGACCCGCGCCGGTGCGCTGCCCGGCGGGAGCGGCTGCAGCCGCGACCGCGGGACTCGGTCGCTGACCTCGCCCCCGTCGGAGGCTCCCATGCCACAGGTCCTGTCGCTCTGGAACAAGTCGCGCGGCACCGCCTTCGGCCGTTGGCTGTTCACGCGCCTGGTCTGCCGCCGCGCGCCCTACTTCGCCAGCATCTCGCCGGTGCTGGAAGTGCTCGAACCGGGTCGCTGCGTCGCCGCCTTCGCGCACCGGCGCAAGGTGCGCAACCACCTGGGCACCGTGCACGCGATCGCGCTGTGCAACGCCGCGGAGCTCACCGCCGGCCTCGCCACCGACGTGTCGCTGCCGCCGTCGATGCGCTGGATCCCCAAGGGCATGACGGTGCGCTACCTCAGGAAGGCGAGCGGCCGCATGACCGCGACCGCG
>CAZTNB010000114.1:0-9844 GCA_964614825.1 uncultured Gammaproteobacteria bacterium | reverse complement strand
CTTAAGCCATGCAAGAGTAGGTCACTGCCAGGGGCCTTTACCGAAACCCTCCAGCTCGACGAGCTGGGGGGTTTCTTCCTTTCCGGGCCCGGGTTTCCCCGCGCCCCGCGACGGCGCGTCGCGGGCTTTTCCTACGCGCGGCTGCGCCGTATTCCGATGGTCCTCGAAGGCTGCCGAGGCGCAGCATGGATTCGCCCCCACCGCGGAGCGAAGTTGCGTGCAGGAACTCGTGGCCATGCTGTTGCTGGTCGTGTCGGCGGCTGGCGCCGGCGACGGCGGACGGGCCGAGCCCGCGCAGTCCACGGTGTTCCGTTGCGTATCCCCGGGTGGGGCCATCCAGTACCAGGACCGCGCGTGCCCGCTCGGGCGGGCCGACCCGGCGTGGGATGCGACCGGGTTCGCCGCCCGTTCGGCGGCGCCCAGGGATGGCGAGGCCCGCAGGGCCCAGGCGCGCCAGGCCGCCTGGGAGCGCCAGGCCCGTGCCCGGTGGGAGGCGGCAAGCCGCCGCCGACTCGCCGAGTCGCTGGGCGGGACGGCAGCGACCCGGGCAATGGCGGGTGGAAGCACTGCCTCGGCCCGGCGCCTCGGGCAGGCGGAGGGCGATGCCTGCCGAACGGCGCGCGACGCGCGCGAGCAGGCCTACGCGCGCGACTGGATGGCATTGGACTTCGACCAGCGCAGCCGGCTCGATGCCGCGATCCGCGACAGCTGCGACGACGGCAACCGCTGAGGTCGCGGCGTCTGTCGCATAATCCGGCCACCTCCTCCGGCCGGAGCCGTCGTGCTCGACAGCATCGAGATCGAAACCGCTGCCAACCCGCGCTGGGCCGTGCTCTGGCTGCACGGCCTGGGTGCCGATGGCCACGACTTCGAGCCGATCGTGCCGCAGCTGGTGGCGCGCGACTGGCCGGCGATCCGCTTCGTGTTCCCGCATGCGCCGGTGCGGCCGGTCACGGTCAATGGCGGCATGCGCATGCGGGCCTGGTACGACATCCTGGGCCTGGAGATCGCCAACCGCCAGGACGAGCCCGGGATCCGCGATTCGATTCGCCACGTCGAGCGGCTGATCGACCGCGAGAGCCTGCGCGGCGTCGACGAGAGCCGCCTCATCCTGGCCGGCTTCTCGCAGGGCGGCGCGATCGCGCTGGCGGCCGGCGTGCGGCACCGGCGCCGCCTCGCCGGAATCGTCGCCCTTTCGACCTACCTGCCGCTGGGCGACCGCACCGAGCCGGAACTGCACGCCGCCAACCGCAGCACGCCGGTCTGGTTCGGCCACGGCGACCTCGACCCGGTGGTGCCGGCGCGCCTGGGCCAGATGAGCTGCGAGTGGCTGCGTGCGCGCGGCTATCCGGTCGAATGGCACACCTGGCCCATGCCGCACTCGGTCTGCGCCGAGGAGATCGACGCCTTGCGCGACTGGCTGTCGGCGCGTTTCCGCAGTGACGACTGACGCGCCGCTGGTCGAGCGCCGGCGGGTGCCGCGCCCCGACACCTGGCTGCCCGACTTCTGCAGCCTGCCGGTGCTGTTCGCGTTGCTGATCGTCGCCGAGCTGGTGGTGCTGGTGATCCTGCTCGCGCCGCTCGGCGCGGGCGGCCCGCCCTTGCGCCGCGTGTTCGTCGACAGCGCGTTCGTGCAGTTGCTGGCCATGTGCTGCGCCGCCAGCCTGTGCCGCCTGCGGCCGGTGATCGCGCGCCTGACCGTGGCGCGCGGGGTCGCGCTGGCCTACGCCTCGGTGGTGGCCATCGTCGCCCTGGGCAGCGCGCTGGTGTACTGGATCGACCACGCGGCCGGCATGGGCCTTACGGTGCCCGAAGGCAACGCGCTGCGCTTCGTCGGCGGCAGCACCCTGATCGCGGCGCTGGTGGCGGCGGCGGCATTCCGCTACTTCTACGTGCAGGCGCAGTGGCAGCGCGGCGTCCAGGCGCATGCCCGCGCCCAGGTCGCGGCGCTGCAGGCGCGCATCCGCCCGCACTTCCTCTTCAACAGCATGAACACCATCGCGAGCCTGATCCGTACCCGGCCGGAGGACGCCGAGCGCGCGGTCGAGGACCTGGGCGAGCTGTTCCGCGCCACCCTGCGTGGCGGCGAGGGCAGCAGCACGCTGGCGGCGGAGTTCGAGCTGGTGCAGCGCTACCTGGCCATCGAGCGCCTGCGCTTCGGCGAGCGGCTGGGCGTGGAGTGGCGGGTCGACGCGCTGCCGGGCGAGCTGGCGGTGCCGCCCCTGTTGCTGCAGCCGCTGGTCGAGAACGCGGTGCTGCACGGCATCCAGCCGCTGGCCCAGGGCGGCACCATCAGCATCGACGGCGCGGTGGACGCCAGGACCGTGCGCATCACCGTGCGCAACCCGCGGCCGGCCGAACCGCCGCGCCTGGCGCGCGGCAACCGCAGCGCGGTCGAGAACATCCGCCAGCGCCTGTTCTACCACTACGGCGCCGCGGGTCGGCTGGAACTGGACGAGGGCGCTGGCTACTATGCGGCAACCCTCACGATCCCGACCGCATGAGGCTGCTGATCGCCGACGATGAACCGCTCGCCCGCGAGCGCCTGCGCGCGCTGATCGGCGAGATGCCGGGCGTGGAACTCGTCGGCGAAGCCGCCGACGGCCGCGAGGTGCTGACCCGCTGCGCCGAATTGCATCCCGACTGCGTGCTGCTCGACATCGCCATGCCGGTGATGGACGGCCTCGAGGCCGCGCGCCACCTGGTCGGATTCGAGCAGCCGCCGGCGATCATCTTCTGCACCGCCTACGACGAGCACGCGCTGGCCGCCTTCGAGGCCAGCGCGGTCGACTACGTGGTCAAGCCGGTGCGGTCCGAGCGCCTGGCGGCCGCCCTGGATCGCGCGCGCCGCTTCACCGGCGAGCAGTTCCAGCAGGTCGGCCAGCGCCTGGGCGGCGCCTCGCAGCGCACCCACATCTGCGCGCGCCTGCGCGGCAACCTCAAGCTGGTGCCGGTGTCCGACGTCGCCTACTTCCTCGCCGAGGACAAGTACGTCGCGGTGCGCCATGCCGGCGGCGAGGTGCTGGTCGAGGAGTCGCTCAAGGCGCTGGAGGACGAATTCGGCGACCGCTTCGTGCGCATCCACCGCAACTGCCTGGTCGCCACCGAGCGCCTGTCGGGACTGCGGCGCACGCCGGACGGACGCATGTTCGCCGACGTGCGCGACGTGCCCGAACCGCTGGAAGTGAGCCGGCGCAACCTGCCCGCGCTGCGACGCCTGGTCAAGTCGCTCTGAAATCCATGGACACCGGACCCCTGCGCATCGCCACGCGGCAGAGCGCGCTCGCCCTGTGGCAGGCCGAGCATGTTGCGGCGCGCCTGCGCGCGCGCCATCCCGGCCTCGACGTCTCGCTGCTGCCGATGACCACGCGCGGCGACCAGATCCTCGACCAGCCGCTGGCCGCGGTCGGCGGCAAGGGCCTGTTCCTCAAGGAGCTGGAGGTGGCGATCCGCGACCGCGTCGCCGACATCGCCGTGCACTCGATGAAGGACGTGCCGGCGGAACTCGACCCCGGCTTCGCGCTGGGCGCCGTGCTCGAGCGCGAGGATCCCAGCGACGCGCTGGTCAGCAACCGCCACGCCACGCTGGAGGACCTGCCGCAGGGCGCGGTGGTCGGCACCTCCTCGCTGCGGCGGCAGGCGCAACTGCGCGCGCGCCGTCCCGACCTGCGCATCGAGGACCTGCGCGGCAACGTCAACACGCGCCTCGCCAAGCTCGACGAGGGCCGCTACGACGCCATCGTGCTGGCCAGCGCCGGCCTGCTGCGGCTGGGCTTCGGCGCGCGCATCCGCCAGCGGCTCGCGCCGCCCGACTGGCTGCCGGCGGTGGCGCAGGGCGCGATCGGCATCGAATGCCGGGAGGGCGACCACGCCATCCTGGCGGTGGTTTCCGCGCTCGCGCATGCGGAGACCGCGGCCTGTGTCGCCGCGGAGCGGGCGATGAGCCGTGAACTGGAGGGCAACTGCCAGGTCCCGATCGCGGGCCTCGCGCGCCTGCACGGCGGCACCCTGGCGCTGCAGGGGCTGGTTGGCGACGCGGCCACGGGTCGCCTGCTGCGCGACGCCGGCGAAGGCCCGGCCGCGGAACCGGAAGCGCTGGGCCGCAGGCTCGGCCATGCCCTGCTCGATGCAGGCGCCGGGGAACTCATCCGCCCCGGCAAGGCCGGCTGGGCGCGCGCGCGCTGATCGCGCGCCCAGTCCAGCCAGGGCCGTCGCGCGCGACGGCCCCGGGCGACCGACTCAGGGTGCGGCCGGCGGCGCCGCCGGCGACCAGACCAGGTTGAGCGTGGTCAGGGTATCGGTGCGGTCCGCGCCGTCCACCGACTCGGTGTTGTGGCGCACCTGGAACGCGGCCTTGAGCGCCAGCGTCCTGGTCATCGACACCGCGACGCCGATATCGTTCTGCACGAAGGTGTTGTCCGAGCCAGCCTCGACCACCAGGGTGTCGAACATCGTGGTGTTGGCGGTGAAGCGGTGCTTGAAGTCCATCAGGCCGCGCAGCACCGCACCGTCCGCATTGTCCGGGTCGGCGGTGTCGTCGGCGAACTTGGCCCAGCGATAGCCGGGTCCGACCTCGAACAGCAGCGTGGTCGGCTCGCTGCGGATGGCGAACACGCCGTAGCCGATCGAGGCCACGGTCTGGTAGTCGAACGTCGAGAAATCGTCGTTCTCGTAGCGCAACGCCCCGAACAGGTAGCTGCGCTCGCCGAACTTCCAGCCCGAGCGGCCGCCGAACTCGTAGCGGTTCGCGGTGGTTTCGTCGTCGGTCTCGTTGCGCAGCGCCAGCGCGTAGTAGTTGTGGATCCAGGTCTCGTCCTCGCCGTCGAGGGCGAAGCGGCCGTTGACGTTGAGCGTGTCCGAGTTGCCCGACGTGGCGACCAGCCCGGCTTCGGCCGAGGGCTTCCAGTCGATGGCCGAGGCCGACAGCGGCAGGGCGAACAACGCCGAGGCAAGCAGTCGCTTGTGCATGGGAGATCTCCGCGGGGTTTGGCCGCGCCGGACGGCGCGGACCGCGGAGTCTATCGGTTCTGGGCGGCGCGTGACCGTGAAATGAGGCTTCAGCGCGCGGCGCCGCCGGCGCCGTAGTACGCCATGACCACGTGCCGCGCCTCGGCGAAGAACAGCCAGCGCTCGACGAAGGCGCCGAGCAGCGCGGCCGTCGCGGCGAGCATCGGCGCCACCACGCCGGCGCCGCGCCAGAGCGCCCAACCCACGCAGGCCGCCGGCACCACCACGAGCAGCGTGAGGGCGATCCGGCGCAGGCGCGTCGCATGGCGCCGGGCCAGCACGAAGCCCATCTCGCGCGTGAGGTAGTTGGCCTCGGTATGCGGCGCCTCCAGCGCCCGCACCCGGCCCAGCGCGGCCAGCCCGGTGACCGCGCCGGCGTCGGGCAGCACCTGCGCCGCCAGCCGCCGCCAGTAGCCGAGCTTGAGCGCGCCGAGCACGAGTGCCGTGGCGATCATCGCCCCGCCGAGGTCGCGCGCCAGGCCGATGCCGGTCAGGGACAGCAGGGCCCAGCCCAGCAGCGCGCCGGTCCAGAGCCCGATCAGCAGGTACAGCGGCAGCACCGCGCGATCGGTCCACGCCGGCACCGCGCGCAACGAGGTGTAGATGCGCGCCGTGCAGTACACGGTCAGCGCCGCGAGCAGGGCCACCACCAGCGCGACCGCGCGCAGCAAGGCGTCGAACTCGCCGTTCCAGACCCGCAGCGCCAGCCAGGCCGTCGGCACCAGGCTCGCGATCGCGACCACGCCCTCGCGCGACAGCCACGAGCTGCGCCACTGCGACAGCGCGCGCCACGCCCGCTGCGGCTGGCCCAGGTGCAGCACGGAGGCGCACAGGCCGAGCACGACCAGCACCACGGCGAGGCCCAGCAGCACCAGCGCGAACTCGCGCGAGAGCGGCACCGGCGCCCGGGCGTAGGCCAGGCCGAGCAGGAACAGCAGCCCGTAGCCGGCGCCGGAGAGCGTGGTGAAGGCGATGACCGAGAAGGCGGGATGCATGCGCGGGCGGGGTCCTCAGCGCGACAGGGCGCGATCGAGCCAGCGCAGGATCGGCGGCAGCGTAGCGGGGTCGAAGCGCTCCTGCTCCTCCGCCGGCGCCGGGGGCGTCGCCGGGTCGGGGCCGTCGCGGCGCGGCCGCGGCGGCAGGTACTTGTTGACCGGCTTGAAGCCGAGGTCGGGCCCGAGGTCGTAGCCGCCGCGGTCCGCCACCAGCCGCGAGACCGCCGAATGCGGATCGCCGAGATCGCCGAAGTGGCGCGCGCGGGTCGGGCAGGCCTGGACGCAGGCCGGCTGGCGGTCGCCGGCCTCGAGGGCCTGGTTGTAGACCCGGTCCACGCACAGCGTGCACTTCTGCATCACCCCGCGCGCCTCGCCGTACTCGCGCGCGCCGTAGGGACAGGCCCACGAACACAGCTTGCAGCCGATGCACCTGGCCTCGTCGACCAGCACGATGCCGTCCTCGGCGCGCTTGTAGCTGGCGCCGGTCGGGCACACGGTGACGCAAGCGGGCGTTTCGCAGTGCAGGCAGGAACGCGGGAAGTGCACCGCCATCGGCGCCTTGCCCGCGCCGCGCTCGATCTCGTAGGTGTGCACGCGGTTGAACCACACGCCCAGCGGTTCCTTGCCGTACGGGTCGGCATCGGGCAGGGGACCGAAGGCGCCACCCTCGTTCCACTGCTTGCACGCCACCGCGCAGGCATGGCAGCCCACGCAGGTGTCGAGATCGATCACCAGGCCGAGCTTGCGCGGCGCCGGCGGCGGCAGTGCGGTCACCGGTTCAGCGCCCGCGCAACAGGCTCGCGCCGACCAGGGCGCCGCCCACGATCAGCAGCAGCGGAGCGACCCAGCCGGGCAGCGGATCGGATTGCCGCACGGTGGCGCTGAGCTCGCCCAGCTTGAGCACCTCCTTGTCGCGCTCGAACTCCGGCTTGGCGATGAACACCCAGAGCCCGAGGCCGAGCAGGACCGCGCCGAGGATCAACAGTACGCGCTTGCCCATGATGCGTGCTCCTTGGTCGAACGTGGAACGGAAGGGGCGGGCGGCGAGCGCGCCGGTCAGCGCCGGCGCGGGCCCATCGTCGCGGCCAGCGGTGGAAACTGCGGTTGCGACTGCCCGTCGGACTGGTCCTCGCAGCGCTCCAGGCGCACGCGCAGGTCGAACCAGCTGGCCTGGCCGGTCAGCGGATCGGCGTTCGCGGTGCGCGTCGCGCCGGGCAGCACGTCCGACACCAGGTGGTTGAGCAGGAAGCCGCGGGTCGCCTCCGGCGCGTCGGCGGCGAGGCCCCAGGCGCCGCGGCGCTTGCCGATCGCGTTCCAGGTCCACACCGTGTCGCGCTGCACGCCGCCGTGCAGCGCCACCGGCACGCGGATGCGTCCCGCGTGCGAACTCAGCCACGCCCAGTCGCCTTCCGCGAGGCCGGCCCGCGCCGCGGTGTCGGGATGCACGTACAGGGCATTGCGGGTCGCGATCTGGCGCAGCCAGCGGTTCTGCGAGCCCCACGCGTGGTACATGAACATGGGTCGCTGGGTGATCGCGTGCAGCGGGAACGCAATGTCGGCCGGCGCGGTGGCGCCAGCCTCCAGCGCCGCGCCCTCGAAGGGCGCGTACCAGAACGGCAGCGGGTCGAAATGGCGCGCCACGCGCTCGCGGTCCTGCGCCGGCGGCTGCACCGGGCCATGGCCCTGCGCGGCCAGGCGGAAGCGCTGCAGGGTCTCGCTGTAGAGCTCGAGCACGATCGGCGCCGCGCTGGCGATGAAGCCCAGCGACTGCGCCCAGTCCAGGTACTCGCGATTGGCCATCTTGTAGTAGCGCGCGCGCTCCGGCACCTCCTCGCGCCAGAAGCAACCGTTGGCCACGTACGCCTCCAGCTGGCGCGGATTGGGGGCGCCCGCGCCGGACTTGCCGCCGTCGGCGCCGCGCCAGCCCGCGAGCAGCCCCACGCCGGGCGCGCGCTCGTGGCGCACGAGGAAATCGGCGTAGTCGCGATAGCGCGGCGTGCCGTCCTCGTCCGCCAGGCACGGCAGGCGCAGCCGGGCGCCCAGCTCGATCAGCACGTCCTGGAACGGGCGCACGTCGCGATCGGCCGCGACCACCGGCTGGCGGATGCCATCGGCCGCGCCGTCGGCGTCGGAGATCGGCCGGTCGAGCAGCGAGATCGCGTCGTGGCGCTCGAGGTACGTGGTGTCGGGCAGGACCAGGTCGGCGTAGGCCACCATCTCCGAGGCATAGGCATCGGCATAGATGATGCGCGGGATGCGGTACTCGCCGCTGCCGGGGTCGCGATCGGTCAGCCACTGCAGCGTCTGCGTGGTGTGCATCGCCGAGTTCCAGGCCATGTTGGCCATGAACAGCAGCAGCGTGTCGATCGGGTACGGGTCGCCGGCCCAGGCGTTGCGGATCACCGTGTGCAGCATGCCGTGGATCGCCAGCGGGTACTGCCAGCTGAAGGCATGGTCGATGCGCCGCGGCCGGCCCTGCGCATCGACCAGCAGGTCCTGCGGCGCGCGCGGGTAGCCCAGCGGCGCGGCGTCGAGCGAGCCGTCGGCGCGGCGCGCCTTGCCCGGCCGGTTCGCCGGCGGCACCGACTTCGGGTAAGGCGGCTGGAAGCGGAACGAGCCCGGCGTCTCCACCGCGCCCAGCAGCATCTGCAGCACGTGCAGCGTGCGGCAGGTCTGGAAGCCGTTGCTGTGCGCGCTGATGCCGCGCATGGCGTGCATCGCCACCGGGCGACCGAGGGTCTCGGCGTGCTCGCGGCCCCAGGCGTCGGTCCACGGCACCGGCAGGCGGATGGCCTCGTCGAAGGCCGTGCGCGCCAGCTCGCGCGCGAGGCGGCGGATCGTCGCCGCGTCGACGCCGCAGCGCGCGGCGACCGCTTCAGGCGCGTATTCCGCATCGAGGTAACGGACGGCCAGGCGCTGGAAGGCCGGTGCCGCGCGACGCCCGTCGGCCAGCACGACGTCGCCCACCACGCGCGGCGCGATGTCCACGGCATCGGCGCGGGCGACGCTGCCATCGCCGAGCGCGCACAGGGGGCGGCCTTCGGCATCGCGCGCGACGAGCCCGTCGTCGGCCGCGCCCGGCGCGTCGATCACCAGCCAGTGCGCGTTGGTGTAGCGGACCAGGAACTCGAGGTCGATGCGATCGGCGCGCAGCAGCTCGTGGATGAACGCACCCGCCAGCAGGCCGTCGGTGCCCGGCCGGATCGCGATCCACTCGTCGGCGATCGCGGCGTAACCGGTGCGCACCGGGTTGATCGCCACCACCTTGGCGCCGCGCGCCTTGAGCTGGCCCAGGCCCAGCTTGAGCGGATTGGAATCGTGGTCCTCGGCCACGCCCCACAGCATCAGGTAGCGCGTGTGGGCGAAGTCCGGCTCGCCGAACTCCCAGAAGGCCGAGCCCAGCGTGTACATGCCGGCGGCCGCCATGTTGACCGAGCAGAAGCCGCCGTGCGCCGCGTAGTTGACCGTGCCGAACTGCTGCGCCCACCAGCCGGTCAGGGCCTGCGACTGGTCGCGGCCGGTGTAGAAGGCGAGGCGATCGGGATCGGTGGCGCGGATGTCGCCCAACCACTGCGTCGCCAGCGCCAGCGCCTCGTCCCAGGTGATCTCGCGGAACTCGCCCGAGCCGCGCGGCCCCACCCGCAGCATCGGCGCGCGCAGGCGCGCCGGCGAGTGGTGCTGCTGGATGCCGGCCGAGCCCTTCGCGCACAGCACGCCGCGGTTGACCGGATGGTCGGGATTGCCCTGGATGTAGTGGACGCGGCCGTCGCGCAGGTGGACCTTGATGCCGCACCGGCACGCGCACATGTAGCAGGTCGTCGGCTCGACGCGGTCGCCGACGG
>CAZTNB010000113.1:8802-9901 GCA_964614825.1 uncultured Gammaproteobacteria bacterium | reverse complement strand
GGACGGCGTTCGGCGGGCTCGCGCGGTGGCTTCGCGGTCATGCCGCGATTGTGCCAGCCCCGCGCCGCGTATCGTCAGCGCTATTGCTGGTCCACCACCAGCAGCCAGCGCGAGCCGTCCCAGCGCCACACGCGCTGGTACGCGCGCGGCGCCTTGGCGCCGGCACCGGTGCCGCCGACCGTGCTGGCGAGGTCGCCGGCCGCGGACAGGCGGATGCTGCCCAGCGTGGTCGCGGGACGTTCCCCGGTCGGCGCGGCGTCGACCTGGGCGGATGCCGGGCCCGGCAGCTGGCCGTCGCGGAACACCACCGCATCGGGCGCCAGCGGCACCGCCTTGAGGCCACCGTCCTCGCGCAGGCGGTCGGCGGCGACCAGCGCCTGCACGCGCGTATTGCGCTCGCGATTGGCCAGCACGGCAGGGGCCGCGGCCGGCGCCGCGGGGCCGCGGCGCGTTGCCGTGGTCGCCTGCGCGGCCTCGCCGTGGCTTGCGCCCACGTCGTGCACGACCTTGAACACGCCGTCGCTGCCGCGCTCCCAGACCGAGAAATAGTGGCCGTAGCGATGCGGCGCCTTCGGGTCGTCGATCGAGGAATACTCGGCGGGCCCGTAGGTGTAGCCGAGGTCGCCCGACGCGGCCACCTCCGCCGCCTCGGGACCCCAGGCGATCGCGAGCGGCGACTCCGGCCGCGCCGCATACAGCGTGCGCCCGTCGGCCGGCCCATCGGGCGTGTAGACCAGCGAATCGTCGGCGAAGGCGGCGACGAAGGCGGCCTTCACGCCGCGTGCGGCGGCATCGGCGGCGAAGGCGCGCTCGGCGGCGACGATCTGGTCGAAGGGGGTGTCGCCGGCGGTTGCCAGGGTGGGGCAGAGGAGCAGGGCGAGCAGCGGCAGGTGGGGGCGCATCGGGGACTCCGGGGTGGAGGTTGCGCAAGCTAGCGGCGGGGTTTCGGCGGTGCCAGCGCCGGTGAACCAACCCGCAATGGCCGCAACGGGCGGGGGCGTGCGAGAATATCCGGACGCGCCCGTAGCTCAGCTGGATAGAGTACAGCCCTCCGAAGGCTGTGGTCGGGGGTTCGAATCCCTCCGGGCGCGCCATGCTT
>CAZTNB010000113.1:0-8702 GCA_964614825.1 uncultured Gammaproteobacteria bacterium | reverse complement strand
GCCGGGGGAGCGGAGCCGTGCTTGCGAAAGTGGACGAGGTCGTCGAGGCGATCGCGCTGGCGGTGCCGGCCGTGGTCGCCGCGGTGCTGGCGCGGTGCTGGTGGAAGCGCCGCCCCCGCGCGTCCGCGCCGCAGTTGCCGCCTGCCGCGAACGACGATCCCGCGCAGCGGCCGGCATTGCACGGGCTCGCCGCCAACGACGTCGAGGTCGCCGCGGCCGCCAGCCTGGCGGAGCCGCAGTGGCCGGAATCCTTCCACCTCGCCGAGACGCGGCGGCGCCTCAATCGCAACACGGCCGAGGCCGCCCATCGCAACCGGCGCGGCCGGGCGCCGGTGGTCGAGATCGGCAATCGCCAGCGCCTGGCCGAGACGGTGCGCATCCTGCGCGGCACCGACGACGTCGCCGCGTGGGTGATCCTCGAGCCGCTCACGGTGAGCGGCGAGGTCATCTCGTTGATCGAGTCGGTGCGCAACAACAGCGGCGAGTTCAGCGCGCAATCCCTGCGGTTGTGCATCGAGCGCCTGTGGGGCCAGCACGTCGCGCGCGATTCCGCCGAGCCGGTCGCGACCCCGCCGGGACGCCGCGGCGATCCGGCGACCGGCGGTCCGCCGCCGGCCTGAGCCGGCCGCCGCGCACGCCCGATCCGAAGGCCGACCCATGTCCGTGCTGGTGGAAGGACACTCGATCATTGCGCGCGTCGATGCGATCGAGCGCGCGTTGCCGGGCGGCGTCGCCGCGCTCGCCGCGCACGTGCCGAACCGCTCCTTCTGCGCCGATCCTTACCTGGCCCGCGTCGGGTTCCTCGAGCCGCGCGACGCGCTGGCCTATGCCGCCACGCTGCGTCGCGTCGGCCTCGCGCCGGTGGACGCGACCGGCCGCGGCGAGTTCGTGCTGGTGCCGCAGGGCGAGCCTTGCGAGCCCTGCCCCTGGCTCGACGTCGCCGTGCTCGAACTCGGCGACGGCCGCCAGCTGACGCTGGCCTCGCTGCGCGGCATGCCCAACGTGGGCATGGCGGTCCCGCTGGGCTGGGAGTGGCACGATTCGGTCAGCGCCGCCCCGCACCTCCTCGGCGATGCGGCCGGCCGACGACGCCGGCACGGCGGCCGCGACGCCCCGCAGCGTGCGCTACAGGGCGGCGAGCGCGTCGTACTGGTGCGCGACCTTGCCCGCCCGCCGCAACAGGCCGCGCAGCCAGCGGTGGCCGCCATCGAGCTCGCGCGACGCGTGCCAGACGGCGTGCGCGGTGACCTGGCGCCTGCCGCCGGGTAAGGGCCATCGGCGCAGTCCCAGCGGCTTCGCCAACACCCGCGCCAGCGCGCCCGAAGCGACCGCCACGTAGTCCGTCTGCGACACCAGCACCGGCAGGCCGACCGGCGCGGCGAGGTCCGCGCTCAGGCGCGCGGCCGGTCCGAACAGCACCACGGGGTCGAAGGGATCGTCCGCCGCATCCGGCTGGCGCACGCGCACGAACTGCTCCCGCAGCAGGGCGCGCGGGTCGAGGGTGGCGGCGCGCAGGCGCGGATGGCCGCGGCGCGCGATCACGACCGGCTCGTCCGACCACAGCGCCTCGCCGCGCTGGTCCGCGGCCAGCACCGGGTCGCGCACCACCGCGATGTCGATCGCGCCGTCGCGCAGCAGTTGCGCCAGTTCGCCGGCGCGGCCGGCGATGCGGGCCGCGATGGAGGCCTGCGGGGCCTCGGACTGGAACGCCCGCAGCACGCCGGTCACGAAGGCCAGCGGCGGCGCCAGCGCCAGGGCGACCTGGAAGGCGCGCTGCGTCCGCGCCGGATCGAAGTCCCGCGCCTCGCCCAGGCCATGCCGGATCAGGTCCAGCGCCGGCTTGACCTGCGCGTACAGCTGGCGTGCGCTCGCGGTCGGCGTCACGCCGCGCGGCGAGCGCACGAACAGGTTGCTGCGCGAGGCATGGCGCAGGCGGTCGATGGCGTGGCTCACCGCCGGCTGCGTCATCGCCAGGCGCCCGGCGGCGCGCGACATGCTCGATTCCTCGAACACCGCCTCGAACACCGCCAGCAGGTTGAGGTCGATCGAACGGATGTGCACGGCACCCCTCCTGCGCTGGCCGGCGGGCGGCGGACTCAGGCCTCGCCGCCGCGCGACAGCAGCACGGCGACGCCGCGCGTGGCCTCGAAGCTGGAGCACACCAGCGCCAGCACGGCGGTCATCGGCACGGCCAGGAAGGCACCCGCGACGCCCCACAGCGCGGACCACGCGGCGAGGCTGGCCAGGATCGCGAAGGGGCTGAGGTTGAGAGAGTTGCCCATCAGGTACGGCTCGAGGAAGCTGCCGATCACGAATTGCGCGATCGCCAGCGGCACCAGCACCAGCAGCACGCTGTTGAGGTCGCCGAACTGCATGAGCGCGTAGGCGGCGGGGAACAGCACGCCGAGGAACGAACCCAGGTACGGGATGTAGTTGAGCAAGGCGATCAGCACCGCCCAGAAGCCGGCGAACTCGAGGCCCGCCCACGCCATCGCCGCCCAGCTGACCAGCCCCAGCAGGATGCAGACCTGCGTCTTGAGCGCCAGGTAGCTGCCGACCTTGCGATTGATGTCGTGCACGATCGTGCGCACGCGCGCGACCGTGGCCGCGTCCTGCGACAGGTTGGCCAGCTTGGCCGGAAAGGCGCCGCGCTCGAGCAGCAGGAAGGCGACGTAGAGCGACACCACGACCAGTGTCGCGACCACCGACAGCATCGAGGTCACGGTCGAGCCCAGCAGGCGCTGCAGGTTGAGCTGGCCCAGGAGGCTCTGGCGCAGGCTGCCCCAGGTCGGCGCGGTTTCCATCCCCAGCCGCTCCGCGCCGGCGTGGATGGCGTCGAGGAGAGAAGCCTGGAACTTCGGCGCCGTCGCCACCACCGCGCCGATGTTGGCGACGACCAGCATCGCCACACCCGCCAGCGCCAGCAGGATGGCCAGCACGGACAGCACGTAGCGCACGCGCTCCGGCAACAGCGGGCCGAGGCGCGGGATGCGCGCCAGTTGCTCGGCCAGTCCGACGACGACGTAGGCCACCAGCACGCTGAACACCAGCGGCACCAGCACGTCGCGCCCGATGTGCAGGATCCAGCCCCCCGCGAGGGCGAGCACCGTGGCGTAGGCGAAACCCTGCAGGCGATTGGGGTTCATGGCCACTGGCGTTTCCCTGCAACGTAGGCGTGGGCGGCGCACTGCCGGCGGCGCCGACTCGTGAAAGTCGATACTGCCACGCGCGCCGCCTGCCGAGGTAGGAATCGGCAACTTCGTGCCGCTATGATCCGGCCATGCATAGACCCGGCGCCTTGCTGGCCGCGGCGTGCCTGGTTTGCGGCTGCAGTTCGCCCGTGCGGCTGATGCCGACGCCTACCGTGCTGGTGGGCGGCGCGCAGAACAGCTTCACCGAGGTGCCGGCGGCGGAGCAGGACACCGCGATCGAGGTCCTGTACGCGACCAATCGGATGCCGACCGGCCCCGACTCCGCGCGCACGTACACCCGGTTGCGCGGCAACTCGCTGCGCCTGGGCGTGGCCAGCGTGCGCATCGGCGGGGACGCCAAGACCTGGGACTCACTGCAGGCGATGTCGACCTCGGATGCGCCGGGCGAGCGTCCGCTGCTGACCCTGGCCGCGCTGCGCGAGCTGACCGTGGTCGACGGCGCGCGGGACGCGGACGCGGCGGGGCGCGAGTTCTTCGACCATGTCGACGCCCTGCTGGCGCGCAGCAGCGACCGCGACCTGCTGGTCTACGTGCACGGCGCCAACACTGACGTCGAGCGCGCGGCGGCACAGGCGGCGCAGTGGCGCCACTTCACCGGCCGCAACTCGGTGGTGCTGGTGTTCGCCTGGCCGTCGGCCGGCACCCTGTTCCGCTACGGGCGCGACGTGGCCACCGCGCGCCACACGGTGCCGGAATTCGCGCTGCTGCTGGACCTGATCTCGCGCCACACCCGGGTCGCGCACATCAACGTGCTGGCCTACAGCGCCGGCGCGATGATCGCGAGCCCCGGCCTGGCCCGCGCCGCCGACGAGTCCGCCGCCGAGCCCGGGCGCCTGCGCCTGGGCGAGGTCTACTATGCCGCGCCCGACATCGACTTCCCGGTCTTTGTCGAGAACCTGCCGCGCTACGAGGACCGCGTGCGGCGCGTCACCGTGGCGCTGAACATGGGCGACCGCGCGCTGTCGTTCGCGCAATGGCGCCACCGCGTGTCGCGCGCCGGACGGCCCAATCTCGCCGAGATCGGCCCGGAGGAGAAGCTCTGGCTGGAGCAGGCCTCCGGTCGCGGGCAACTCGACGTGATCGCCGTGCGGCCGGGGGACCTGCCGGGCCTGCCGGCCAGCTCGCACTCGTTCTGGTACGACCATCCGTGGGTCAGCAGCGACGTGCTGCTCAAGTTCCGCTTCCATGCCGCGCCCCCGGCGCGCGGACTCACGCACAATGAAGCGGCGCGGGTGGTGCAGTTCTGGACCTTCCCGCCGGGCTACGCGCAGGACCTGCCGCGCATCGTGCGCCAGCTCGCTGGCGGCGTGCCCGCGGCCGTACAGGTCGCGCAATGAGTCCGCGACCGCGGGACCGGTGCCGGTCGCCGCTGGTCGCGAATGCCGCATCGATGGAGTCGAGCAAGGAGATTGCCGGAATGAGGCTGGATCCTGCGGGCCGATCCACCGCTGTCCGCCTTGCGCGCGGCCCCCGCAAGCGCGCCCTCGCCCGCGCCCTGTGCGCGGCGCTCGCGCTGGCGCTGGCCGGCGCCAGCGCCGCCGCGGACCCGGCGGTCGACGCCGCCCTGCAGCTGCTGGAGAGCGGCGATGCCGCCGGCGCCAAGGCGGCGTTCGAGCGGGTGCTGGAGCAGGAACCGCGATCGATCGAGGCGCGCCTGGGCCTGGCGCGCGCCTACCAGGCGCTGGGCGAATACGCACGCGCCCGGATCGAGTACGAGACCGTGCTCGACTTCGACAACCTGCCGCCGGACCTGCTGGGCCGGGATGCGGTCTACGCCGAGGTGGCCGAGGACTACGCGCAGGGACGGCGCACGCAGGGTTTCGGCTATGCCGAGACCGGCCTGGGCTACTACCGCGGCAACTCGACCAGCGCCTCCGATGAATTCGGCGGCGACGAGGCGCGCGACCCGTTCTGGCTGGCGCGCGTCGGCGGCGGCCTCAACCGCACGCTGGACAGCGGCAGCTCGCTCAGCGGCACGCTCGATTACCGCTTCCGGCACTACGACGAATCCACGCGCCGCAACGATTCCGACCTGCGCTGGAACGGCGCCTACAACCGCCCGCGGGACGAGAACCGCTGGCGCCTGGGCGTGCGCGGCCGGGTCAGCTACCGGGGCAATGCCGACTACCGCAACGACTACGGCGTGTTCAGTGATTATCGTGTGCGCCTGGACCCGGACAACCAGCTCACCTTCGGCGCCGAGTTGCGCACACGGCGCTATCCGACCGGGCCGCTGCGCAGCCGCAGCCGCGACATTGGCGAGCTCACCGGCAACTGGAGCCATGCCTTCGCCGAAGGGCGCGGAAATTTCAGCTTCGGCGTCAACCTGGCCCGGCAGTGGGCGACCCAGGAGCGTCCCGATGGCGACGCGACCGTCTACGGCGCCGAGGCCGAGCTCGGCTGGGCCTTCAACGAGCGGCTCGACGGCTTCCTGTTCGCGTGGTGGAACCACGAGGGCTTTTCGGACGAGGTCCACGACGAAAGCCCGGATTACGACGGCTCGGCCACCTTCGCGCGCAGCGACAATTTGTACGAGGCGGTGGGCGGCCTGAGCTGGACCTTCGCGCCGGCCTGGACCCTGCGGCCCGAGGTCGTATGGATTCGCGACCAGAGCAACGTGGGCTTCGGCAACTATTCCTCGATCGAGGGCTGGGTCAGCGTGCGCCTTTCGTTCTAGCCCGGGAAAAGGGGTCAGGTTCAATTACCGCCCGCGGTAATTGAACCTGACCCCTTTTTCGCCTTTTTCGCTTTTTCGCGGGGCAGGGTTACTGCGGACGGAACGAGAAGCGCTGGCCGCCGACGGACGCCTCGTACATCAGGCCGCCGCGGGCGACGGTGAAGATCGCCATGCCGCGCACGAATTCACCCGCCGTGGCCGCATCGTTGCGGCCGCCGCTGGCGCCCGCCGTGTTGCCGGCGGTGCTGGTCGTGGCGCCGGCGCCGGCGGTGATCGCCACCGCCTGGACCTGCGCGCCGAACTGGAAGTTGCCGCTGGTGAACTCGTTGAACGCCCGCTCGTCCTGCAGGAACACGATCTGGCTGTAGGCCTGGCCGCCGAGCTGCAGCCCGACCGTGAGCTGGTTCATGGTGGAGCGGCCGACCAGCTTGCCCTGGCGGTAGACGCAGCCGTTGCCGCGTGCGCCACCGACGCCCACGCCGGCGCGGCCGATGGTCGGGAACACGGCATAGCCGAAACTCTTGTTGAAGAAGTGGCCGCTCTGGCCGGCATTGCGGAACACCGTGACGGTGTCGGCGCAGGGACCGGCCTGTGCGGGGGTGGCGGCCAGTGCCAGCAGCATGAGGGCGAGAATGCTCAGGAAACGCGTGGACATGGCGGGACTCCGATGGGCGCAGGGTTGCCGGGCGGCCGCGGCGCGGGCCGTGGATTGAACGTGACGGTGCGGATCGAGGGCCTGCGTCGCAGGCCCTCCTGCCCGTGGGCTCGATCCTACAGCGATCGCCGCGCCGGCGGCGACCGCCACGCCTGGCTCACTTGGGCTTGTACTTGAACTTCTGCCCGCCGACCGAGGCTTCGTACATCAGGCCGCCCTTGGCCACGGTGAACACCGCCAGCCCCTTCTCGTAGCGACCCGCGGTGGCGGCGTCCTTCTTGCCGCCGCTGGCGCCCGCCGAGCTGCCGCCGGTCGTGGTCTGCGCACTGGCCGACGCGGTGATCGCGGTCGCCTGGACCTGGGCGCCGAACTCGTAGCTGCCGCTGGTGAACTCGTTGAAGGCGCGCTGGTCCTGGAAGAACACGATCTGGCTGAAGGCCTGGCCGCCGGCCTGCAGGCCGGCCGTGACCTGGGTTACCGAGGTGTCGCCGACGTAGACGCCCTGGCGGTACACGCGGCCGTCGCCATGCGAGCCGCCGACGATGAATCCGGCCTTGCCGATGGTGGGGAATACCGCATAGCCGTAGCTGTTGTCGAAGAAGGCGGCACTCTGGCCGGCGTTCTTGAAGATCGAGATGGTGTCGGTGTAGTCGTCGGCGCGCGCGGCGCCCGGGGCCAGCGCGGCCAACACCAGGACAAGGAATCCCGAAAGGTACCTGGACATGGTTGACTCTCCGTTCGTGGACAGGAAGGGTCGGGGCGCGTCGGCCCGCTCCGCGGCGCGACCGCGGCACGCGGACACGCCGCGCGAAGGATAGCCCTCAAGATCTTAATCCGATGTCAGGACGGGGCACCTGCCTGTTCGGGCAATGGCCGCGCCAGCACGGCCGCGGGTTTCGTTTCCGCCCGCGACCCCCGCGTATGATCCGGCATCGGCGTCGGGCCGCGGCTTGCCGGCTCGACCGCCCCCGGCAACTGCAACTCGGAGCCCCGGCATGGACTTCCAACTCTCGGCGCGCGCCCAGGACTACCGCGATCGCGTGCGCGAATTCATCCGCGCCGAGCTCGCCCCGATCGAGGACGCCTACCTGCGCGAGGTGGCCGAGCGCGCCCACGACGCCGACTGGCGCCGCTGGACGGTGTCGCCGGCCATGGCCGCGGCCAAGCGCAAGGCGCGCGCCGCCGGCCTGTGGAACCTGTTCCTGCCCGATCCGGTGCTGGGCGCCGGCCTGAGCCACGTCGAGTACGCCACCCTGGCCGAGGAGATGGGACGCAACGCGCTCGCGCCCGAGGCCTTCAACTGCAACGCCCCCGACACCGGCAACATGGAAGTGCTGTGGAAGTACGGCACGCCGGCGCAGCAGGCGCAGTGGCTCAAGCCGCTGCTCGACGCCGAGCTCCGCTCCTGCTTCTGCATGACCGAACCCGACGTCGCCTCCAGCGACGCCACCAACATGCAGGCCACCGCGGTGGTCGAAGGCGACCACATCGTGCTCAACGGCCGCAAGTGGTGGTCGACCGGCATCGGCCATCCGCTGTGCAAGGTCGCGATCTTCATGGCGCTGACCGACCCGGCTGCGCCGCGCCACCGCCAGCACAGCATGGTGCTGGTGCCGCTGGACACGCCGGGCGTGCGCATCGAGCGCATGCTGCCGGTTTTCGGCGAGTACGACCCGCCCTACGGCCACGGCGAGGTGAGCTTCGAGGACGTGCGCGTGCCGGTGGCGAACTTCATCCTCGGGCCGGGGCGCGGCTTCGAGATCGCGCAGGGCCGGCTCGGCCCGGGCCGCATCCACCACTGCATGCGCCTGATCGGCCTGGCCGAGCGCGCGCTGGAACTGATGTGCCGCCGGGCGCTTTCGCGCGTGGCCTTCCACAAGCCGGTGGCGGAACAGGGCGTGACGCGCGAGCGAATCGCCGAGGCGCGCATCCTGATCGACCAGGCGCGGCTGCTGACGCTGAACGCGGCGTGGAAGATGGACACCGTCGGCAACAAGGTGGCGAAGCAGGAGATCGCCATGATCAAGGTCGCCGCGCCCAACATGGCGCTGCAGGTGATCGACTGGGCGATGCAGGTGCATGGCGGCGGCGGCGTGTCCGACGACTTCCCGCTGGCGGCCGCCTACGCCCACGCCCGCACCCTGCGCTTCGCCGACGG